>JBAQNF010000038.1:0-2212 GCA_049303555.1 Candidatus Moraniibacteriota bacterium
CTCTCGCTCTGGCCGTGTCAGTGGTCCCAGAGGCACTGCCGATCATCTTGACGGTGGCACTGTCTCGGGGATCGCTTCGTTTGGCACAGAAGAAGGTGGTGGTGAAGCGGTTGTCAGCTATCGAAGATTTGGGGAGTATCGAGGTACTGTGCTGTGACAAGACGGGTACCCTGACAGAGAATCTACTGTCAGTCGCAAAGATCAAAGCGGCCGATGAGCGACACTGTTTGAAATTGGCCTTTGCCTCTTGTCTGTCTGCTCCGGAAGATCGGAGCAAGCTCCACGATGCTTTTGATCTGGCACTGTGGCAGAAATTGACCGTGGCGGAACACGAAGAGATGAAGCGAGGAAAGCGTCTTGATACCATCCCGTTTGACCCGGAACGCCGTCGCAACAGTGTGCTGTTTGAGATGGATGGTCGCCAAGAAGTGATCGTCCGTGGTGCTCCAGAAGAAGTGCTGAAGCGGTGTCAGAATCTGGATCAGTACACACAGCGACAGCTGATGAACTGGGTGGCAGTGGCCGGGCGGAGGGGGGAGCGTGTCTTGGCAGTTGCCTACAAATCGTTTGCTCCGGAGAGAAAATTTTCACTGTATGAAGAAGAACACCTGACTTTTGTCGGAATGGTATCGTTTATGGATACGCTGAAGGTGACGGCTCGTGAGACTATCGCCAAGGCCAAGGCGCTCAATGTGGCGGTGAAGATTATCACTGGTGATAGTCAGGAAGTGGCGGGAGCGGTAGGATATGCCGTGGGGTTGATTGCACGTCCAGAGGACGTCATCACGGGGAAGGCGCTTGAGGGGATGAGTGAGGCAGTGAGGCGTCAAACAATTATTGAAGGGGCGGTATTCGCTCGTATCTCACCACGACAGAAGTATGAGATTATCAAGATACTGCAGGGAAAGTACGAGGTAGGATTCCTCGGTGAGGGTATCAATGACGCACCGGCACTGAAACTGGCCAATGTGGCTATCGTCGTCGAGAGCGCTTCTGATATTGCCCGTGAAGCAGCTGATGTGGTGCTGCTTCGGAAGAGTCTCGACACGGTCATTGATGGTATTCGGGAAGGCCGGACGATTTTTGCCAATATCCTGAAGTATCTGCGTGTCACACTGACGTCAAATTTTGGGAACTTTTATTCCGTAGCACTGGCCTCACTCTTTCTCCCGTTTGTACCGCTCTTGCCTATCCAGATTCTCCTCCTCAATCTCCTTTCAGACTTTCCGATGATCGCTCTTGCGACGGATACAGTTGATGCGGAAGAACTGGAAAAGCCGAAGAACTACCAGGTACACAGCGTGGTGCTGATGGCGACACTCCTCGGTGTCGTCAGTTCGGTCTTTGACTTCATTCTTTTTGGGGCGCTGTATCGGGTTTCACCAGAGACGCTCCAGACAGCATGGTTTATGCTGAGTCTGCTCACGGAAGTGATTCTGATCTTCTCTCTTCGAACCAGGTTTGCTTTTTTCAAGGCACGCCGTGCCTCTGTAACACTCTCCGTGTTGGCGCTCTCCGTGCTGATAGCATCGCTCGCGCTCCCATTTATTCCCTTTCTGGCTGGGACGCTCCACTTCGTGATGCCAACACCGGAGCTCCTGCTCTTTGTGGGAGTACTGGCGGTAGGGTATTTCTTTGCGACCGAGGCAGTCAAGAGTTTCTATTATCGCCATATTCATGAGGGGTACGGTCGTGTGGCGGAGAAGGGAGCATAGATGTCTTTTTGAGAAAATAAAAAATCCATCAGGCCGAAGCTTGATGGATTTTTCTTTGTGGTTGGCGTGGCTACTTTTTTTCTGCAATGGCCTCTGTGAGGAGAGCGATTGTTTCTGCGAGCGTCTTACTCCCCAGCTGCCCATCGACGCGATGTTCGAGAGAGAGAGTTTCGGCCGCGACCTCTTTGTCACCGACCACCACGAGGTAGGGGACTTTGCTTACCTTGGCACTACGGATACGTTTGCCGAGTGATTCATCAGAAGCATCGGCTTCTGCGCGGATATCTTTGAGACGGAGTTCCGCAACAATCTTTTCAGCGTAGGCACGATGACTCTCGCCGATAGGGAGTACTATCACCTGTACCGGTGCCAGCCAGGTCGGGAATGCACCGGCATAGTGCTCGATGAGGAATGCAATCACTCGTTCGATAGCGCCAATAGAGGAACGATGGACAACGACCGGGCGTTTCTCATCTCCAGCAGCATCTGTGTAGGTC
>JBAQNF010000039.1:0-32057 GCA_049303555.1 Candidatus Moraniibacteriota bacterium
TCTCGCAAAAATGTCAAAACTGCTTGCATAGCGTTCTCTTTTTTTGTCTCTTAAAAAAAGCCCCGAGGGCTTTTGTTTCCTGAGAATACCAGAAAAGATGGATGGCGTCAACCCCACTTTAGAAGAGTTCCACTTCATCGAAAAACTGCCGGTAACTCTCGAGGTGTTGTTCTGCTTCATCGTGCGAAAGAGTGAAGGTGGCATCATGCACGATCTGATTCCGTACCTCATGGGCAGCAGCCAAGAGATCCTTGGTTTCCAGCTGGCCACCCTTTATTACTGCCAGCTTCTCGGTCATCGTCACGCCCTTATACCCTATACCATCGAGAATTTCATCGGCTAGGGCATCCGCTTCCAGAAGAGCGACTTTGTACTGGGAAGGGTTGCCCGATTCCAAACGAGAAAGAATAGCTTCCCAACGCTTTATCAGTTTATTTTTTGAAACCAGTGGCCGCTCTGTGCCATAAAGAGCCGTTTTCAAATCAGAAGACAACCCCTTGAAAACCAAGATGAGCACGATATCAACAAAAAGCACCGCTACATAGATGAACAGGAAAAATTTCACTGCCAAAAATAACGTAGAGTGCTCAAAAAACTGCGTAATATTCGTCCACAGCAGTAGCCCGAGTTGTGTCACATCAACCTCCATACTCTTTATTTTTGTGTTTCAAATGCGTAGGCGGTCGCCAAGAGATTCTCTTCGTCAAACCACTTCCCCATAAGCTGTCCACCAATAGGGAGTGACTTCCCATCTTCCTCTACCGTACCAATAGGAAAAGAGAGCGCCGGGACACCAGTCAGATTGGCCGTCACCGTATAGATATCACCGAGATACATTTTGAGTGGATCTTCTGATTTTTCTCCGATCTTGAAGGCTGGCTCTGGTGCTGTCGGCGAGAAAATGAAGTCCACCTCTTCAAAGGCTTTCTCGAAATCCTGTTTCAAAAGCGTTCGAACTTTCTGAGCCTTGAGATAATAGGCATCGTAGTAGCCCGAGGACAGACTATATGTCCCCAGCATGATACGGCGCTTCACCTCGGCTCCCAGCCCGTGCCGTCTGGTATCCAAGTACGTTTCCAGAAGTGTACTGGTCTTTTCTGTCGAATCCTTCTCATCATTGATCGATAGTCCATAGCGGATACCATCATAGCGGGCCAGATTCGAGCTCACTTCACACGGCTGGATGATGTAATACGCTGGCAAGGCAAAGGCACTATGTGGAAGAGAGATCTCTTTTACCTCAAGACCGAGAGTTCTAAAACGATCAAGTGCCGCATCACACAATGCCTGAATGCGTGGGTCAAGATTCTTGGAAAAATATTCTTTTGGAACACCAATTCTTTTCCCTGAGACATCATTGCCGAGATAGTCTTCATAGCGTTTCTCGTGGCCACTATCCGCTGTCGTCGCGTCATGCGGGTCACGACCAGCAATACGAGAAAATACGATAGCCACATCTTCTACTGTCGTAGCGATTGGCCCAATCTGATCCAGACTCGAAGCTGCTGCCATGAGACCATAGCGAGACACACGACCATAGGTCGGCTTGAGTCCCACGACGCCACAGAACGCTGCCGGCTGACGAATGGAACCACCCGTGTCAGACCCGAGTGCCCACACGGCCTCACCCGCTGCCACAGCCGCGGCTGATCCACCAGACGTACCACCCGGCACACGGGTCACGTCATGCGGATTCCTGGTCACTTGATACGCGCTCTTTTCAGTAGAGGAGCCCATGGCAAACTCATCCATATTGGTCTTACCCAGCACTACCGCGTGCACCGCCTTCAATTTCTCGATCACCGTGGCATCATAGGGAGCCAAAAAATTATCGAGTACTTTGGAAGCCGAAGTTGTCCGCGTCCCCCGAACCAGAATATTGTCTTTGATAGCACCCGGGATACCAGCGAGCAGGTCGATACTTTCTCCCCGCGCGATCTGTTCATCGGTCACGCGTGCTTCTGCAAGTGCCTGCTCTTTCAGTGGCGTCAGGTAGGCCAAAATCTCCGTATCCTTTGTTTCGATAACAGAAAAATACTGTTCCACCAGCTCTACAGCAGTACACTCACGGGACACCAGTTTTTGATGGAGCGTTCGAATCATGGTATTTAGAAAACTGAACGTACTTTAAGGAAGCCTTCTTTCGTATCAGGAGCATTTTTCAAAATCTGATCTCTTCCTTCCGAAAGAAAGTCTTCATGGATATCATCACGCATGACGTCTGTTCTTCCGGTGATATGACCGATAGGAGTGACCGCATCCGTCGGAAGCGTTTCCAACTCACGAAAAAAATCAAACACCGCCGACAGATCTTTCTGATACTGCGGAATTTCCGAATCGGATAGCCCAATACGACTGAGCAGCGCGATGTGTTTGACTTCTTCTACAGTCAACATAATGTTACAAAAACACAATTCTCAAAACCCAAAGACCGAACAAAACACAGTTCACAATTTTCAAACCTCAAGCATCTTCTTAAATCCATCCTCATCCACAATAACTACCCCCAACGCTTTCGCTGTATCATATTTACTCCCCGGATTTTCTCCCGCTACCACATAATCGGTTTTTCGGCTTACCGAAGAGGAAACAGCTCCGCCATTGTCCTTAATGATAGCCTTGGCTTCATCTCTTGTAAAGGAAGCAAGCTCGCCCGTCAGCACAAAAGTCTTCCCCTGCCATGGTTCCTTGGCAGCGTCTCGTTTTTCTGGAAAGAACACCTGCACGCTCTCTTCTTCCAGCTTCTTCAGAAGCTCCTGATGTTCCGTCTCTCCAAACCACTCGACCAGACTCTCTGCCACAATATCCCCGATCCCCGGAATAGCCATCCATTTTTCTTTTGTCACCTCCGGAAAATACTGAATGATGCCTTTCAAATTTTTGATTCCGCTTGCCACATTTTTCGTAATAAGATCAGCCGTTTCTTCTCCAACGTGATGAATACCCAAAGCAAAAAGAAATTTTGCTGCTGGTATCTTTTTGGCCGAAGCGATAGACTCCGCTATTTTATCCGCTTTCTTTTCCGCAAAACGCTCAAGCGGGGTGAGATCTCCAGCGGTCAGCGCAAAAATATCCGCCATATCCTTCACGAGCCCCTCATTCATCAGTTGCTCGATGATTTTCTCACCCAACCCGGGAATATCCAGTCCCTTTTTGGAAACAGCGTGGATGAGATACTCTTTTTCAATGGCAAAGCAGCGAGGATTGGAACAGTAGAGTGCGGCACTTTCCGCTACTTGCACACCACCCCCGATAGTTTTTCTCTCGACAGACGAATGGCACATAGGACACTGCTTTGGTTCTCGCACCTTCTTTTCTTCCCCTGTGCGGAGATTTTCTATTACCGAGACAATTTCTGGGATGATGTCTCCTGCCTTCTGAAGAATCACCGTGTCTCCGATACGCACATCCAGTCGTTTGATTTCATCATAGTTGTGAAGCGTCGCCCGACTGACCGTGCTCCCCGCAATCCGCACCGGTCGCAGATGCGCCACCGGGGTGAGTGCTCCTGTCCGGCCAATTTGCACCGCGATGTCTTCCACCACAGTCGTCGCCTGTTCGGCGGGAAATTTGTACGCCACGCCAAAGCGTGGTGACTTGCCTGTATAGCCAAGAGCGTCTTGGAATTGTTTCTCGTTCACTTTGATGACGATACCATCGAGCCCATAGGGCAAAGTATGACGCTTGGCACTCCACTCCTCATAGTATTTTTCAATATCTTCGACGCTTCGACACAGGCGAAAATGCTCATTAACCTGAAACCCAAGCTCTTTCAAAAGCTCTAGCTCTTCCATTTGTGTCTGAGGCAAAGCCTCTTGACCATTTCTGCGTATAGCATCGGCATCATAGACAAAAGAATTCAGCCGACGACTGGCCGTTACTCTGGAATCCAGCTGTCGCATCGAACCGGCCGCAGCATTGCGCGGATTGGCAAACAACGGCTCATTCTTTTTGGCGCGCTCTTTGTTGATCCGCTCCAGCTCTTTCCCGGGCAACCACACCTCACCGACAAACACTCCGCTCACTCCTCCTTGCGAAAGTTTCAGCGGTACACTCTCAATGGTACGAAGATTCTGCGTCACTTCCTCCCCTACCTCACCATCACCACGCGTCGCCCCCCGTATCAGTTGCCCCTCTTCATAGGTGAGAATCATTTTCAAACCATCGATTTTAAGCTCACAGACATAATCCACATGAGCTTGTAGCTTGTAGTCTGTAGTTTGTAAACGACCTTCCTGAAATTCTTTATCAAGAAGTTTTTTGACTTTTTTATCCCAGGCGACAAGCTCGGCATGATCAAAGACATCATCAAACGACCACTGCTTCGTGGTATGACGAACTTTTTGGAAGGCCTGAAGCGGCTCGCCACCGACTCGTCTGGTCGGACTATTCGGATGCGCCAACTTTGGATAGGTTTGTTCCAATGCTTCCAATTCCAAAACAAGCGAATCATACGCTTCATCAGAGATCGTCGGCTGATCAGAGACATGATAAGCCTTCCGGTGAATCTCTATTTCCCGGCTCAGACCCCCTATTCGTTTTTTGGCTTGTTCTCGAGTCATTTTCACTTCCATACCTTCCAGTATACCATTCCTCTTCTGCTTCGAAAACAAGCACCTAGTCTTTGATACAGCGGACAGGAAGGGCATATGCTTTCTCTTCCCTGTCACGAGCTACTGTATCAAAAGTAGGACTAAAAATAGCAGTGATTTCTCGTCGCCAAGCGTGAGGAGAAACCTCGTTTGAAGACCACCAAAATCCACGTATATCTCGAGCAACAAACCCCCCAATACTATTAAAAAATCCTGAAATATTCCCCTCAAAACCACTCGCACCGCCAGCTCTCATCTTGGTACCAGCAGAGGCGCATTGGTGCGTAGTCCGATTTGCATTACAAGTCTGCCCAGGATCTTTGAGAAAATTCTCCAGGTTATACCACTCCGTATCAGTTGGAATATGCCAGCCAGAGGGACAAATGCCCTGAGCACCCTCGGTCGTCACATACTGCATAGCTTCGTTCCACATATACAGGCCGCCATCAGGCTCGGTAGGATGATTAGCCGTACAATTGGCTCCGCTATTGCTATAGCAATACTTTTCAATAGTCCCATTGTTTGTCTGGGTCGTAGAACTATTGATTCTCGTCCCGATATTCAGATTTTGCTTCATCCAACACTGAGTACCAATCTGGACAGTATCGTACGTATCGCCACCATAGCTGACCGTCGGCGTATCGCCACACGGAGATGGTGTCACAGCTACATCGATAGAGCGGGTGGCTCCAGCATACGTCCCTGTTGCAACCAGACGTGAGAGTTTTGGTCGCCACTCGCTGTAAGAGCTAAATCCCGCCCCATTACACCCAAGAGGCGTGCCTGTACCGTCAAGTAATGTCACAGCATAGGTTCCGGCACTCGACGGCAGTCTTCCAGAAATCACCCCACTAGAGCAGGTAGGGTTAGAACTACCGATGCCTGAACCATACAGATTGTCTGCCAATCGATTCAGATTGTTATCCGTTTCTTTGTAGACTCTTTTCAAAATATTTTCTGCCGCACCATCAGCAATCTGAAAAGACAACGCTGACTTCTCCGTCGAACGAGCACTATTTTTCCCCAAAACAACTATTGCTGCCCCGGACAAAGCTGCCGAAAGAAGCATCCCCAGACCCAAAAGCGAAAATACCAGCACCGAACCACGCAGTTTTTTTTGTTTTTTCACCATATTACTTACAATCCAATATTACCGAAGTCACGCAAAGATACCGTCGTCTGCATACGAGCATGATGCGCGGCACTCTCAAAAATATCCAGCGCGATGGTCACCTTGCCAACTACGGTCGCTGGTCCGCCGACCGTTGCTGATGGTGTGACCCGAAATGAACCGGAGACGCTCCCTGTGCTGATAGTCGTGAACGAGCCAAACCCCATCGTATTGCAGGGACTCGCCCCCGATGCCACTCCCGTAGAGGCAGCCGAGGCCACCTGAAGCCTCAGAGTATCTATGCGATACCGAAAACATTTTCCTTGAGAGTGATCGAAAAATTGCACGAATTGCTGATTGCCCGCGGCACTAACAACAGAGCTCGTACGGAGCTCCTTGGCCAAAATATTGATAAAAAATTGGGCATTCTCGAGATCGCGTTCTACCGCTCTCGTAAAACGGTATCCCGAAAAAGCCGAAGCAAAGACCTGTGACACTGTCACCATCATGAGCGAGAAAACAAACATCGCTACCAAGACTTCTACCAAGGTAAAGCCTCGTTTCGATGGCAAAGATTTTTTTCGTATTGTTTGAAAATGATACATCATACTGCTTTGATTATTTCCACGGAGTCAAAAAAGTCTCAGTAAACACGCAGAGATGGGTCGAATTACAACCAGCCGTATTTCCAGAGCCTTCAAAACTTGAAAGCGTATTGGCGGGATTGATTGCAGGCAATGCCCCATAGACGTCCCCTCCCCAAAAGACAAAGCTCCGTACTGTGGCTCGCTCATTACTTCCACCCGTGTAATTGATGTAAATGTAGCGATAAAATTTTTCGCTTGCACCCACACTAGTAGCATACACTCCACCGGAATATCCGAGAGCATACTGCGAGAGCGCTCCCTTGGAGCCACTACAGGTGAGAGGGCTACTCAAGTCAATACGGCAATGATGCCCACCAAAATCAGAAAATCCCGTTCCTCCTGCCACAAAGTCATTATCCCGCACATTACGCACCAGCTCCGTCCCTTCCTGGGCTAATTCTGTCGCAATGATAGTATTTTGACTCCCCAAAGCAGCCCGGAGACTACCCGCCATCACCGCTACAATGGTTACCAACCCAATTGATAAGATAAAAACAGACAGAAGCACTTCTGGCATCGAAAACGCTTTCAAACTCTTTTGTTTCTGCGTCGGAGAAGATATCATAAACGATCTTAGTAACTGTTCATTATGGACACGTACTTCCGGAAGCACGCTCGATCCGTCCGCCAGCGTAGATACAGGCAATCTGTCGAATCCCAACCTTTTCCATAATAACCCCCTTGCTCGTCGTAATCGCCCCAGAACCATCAAATATATTGGCATGTGGTAAAGAAAAATAGAAACTGCCCGTGGTATTGAACGTCACACCGCTCTTCAGGGCGTATGTCGCCAACACAAATGATGGACCCGAAGGGGAACAGGCATCACTACTGGTATTTTTATAAATATAGGTAATCGCATAACTACTCAATCCTCCATCCCAACGAACCATGAAATAGCAAGGAAGCGCCGTGGTCGGTATGGCGTCATCAACAACCTTTCTCCCGGTCAGGGCATAGTTTTGCGCCACGCGCATCGCGCTCTCCATCTCTCGCCCAGCATTTTCCGTTTCTCTCCTCACACGACCCTGACTCGAATCAATCAAAATCACCGTCGCAAAAATCGTGATGATAGCAATAACAATCAATATTTCTATAAGCGTGAACGCTCTCTGACGCTGTCGGTTTTGTTTTTTCATCATACCAAAAACATGGTGGCATATTCCGGGAACGCCTTCGACAAAAAAAGCGTCAAGAGTGTACCAAACGCGAGGTAGGGAGCAAAAGGAATCTGACTCTTCATCGTTTTCTGCGACCAGGCCATCATACCCAGGCCGAAAATCGCCCCAAAGCCAAATGACAAGGTAAGGAGCGGCAATACCAGTGGAAGCCCGACAATCAGGCCCGCTAGCCCGCCCAGCCATACATCGCCCCAGCCCATCCACGTCTCATGTGACACAAACACCAAGAGAAAAAAGAGGAATGCCACGACGCTACCACCCATCACTCCCAGACCCAGACGACTCACAAGAAGCGGCTCTCCCAGGTGAAAGGTCAGCGCCAGAAATCCCAGTGTAAAAAACAAACCAACAACCAGTAAAGAAAGCGGGATTTCCATAAACCGCAAATCATAGGCTGCTATGACCAGCAGCATACTCGTCATGCCCAGAACAAACACCAGCTCTGCCCACGTGCCACCGACAACAAGAGGAGAAAAAAGATACCCAGCAAGCGCAAAGAGGAGCCCTGTGACAAGCTCCAAAAGCGGATACTGCCAAGAAATTTTTGCCTCACAGTCACGACACTCTCCCCGGAGCAAGACAAAACTGACCAATGGAATATTGTCGTGCCACCGTATCTGGTGCTTGCAGTGACGACAAAAAGAACGTCCCAACAGCGTCTCGGCATCTTTCAGTCGATACACCAAAACATTCAGAAAACTCCCAACAATGAGCCCCAAGAAAAAGAAAAGAGGAATATTGACCATCATATATATTTTTATTTTGACACCCTCTCTACGCATTCAGTATACCTATAAGCTGCCCTCTCGTCAAAAAAAGAACAGCATCGCCGAAGCGACGCTGTCCCTTTTGAGAAGGAGAAATTCTTCTTCTCTCCTCTGACTAACAACCTGCTGTAAACGTCACTCCCGTAGAGCTCAGCGTCGTTGTATCGCAAGCTACTGGCACAGACGTGTTATCGGCTGTCGCAGTGATAGTAAACGTCCCGGCGCCTGTCGGACCACAACTATTGGCACCGAGTGCATAGGTGGCCTTCGAGCTCGCGGTATTGGCAGCAGTAACCGATGCCGTCAACGTGGCGCTATCCGTATCACAGGAAATCACAAAACCAGCCACTGCACCAGCAGTCTCAGCCTTGAAAGCAGCTATTTCAGCTTTGGTTCGAGCACCAGAGAGACTCACCAACACAATCGAAGCCAAGATTCCGATGATAGCGATGACGATCAAGAGTTCAATAAGGGTAAAACCCTTTAATACTTTTTTCATAATACTCACCTCCTTTAATTATAAGATTTTATTGGATACTCTCTTCTTTTATGGACAAGTGACGAAATCAGCCCCCGACTGGTTCAATGTCGCACCTGTGCAACCATCCGCAATCACTGCAGCTGAAGCAGGAGTAGTGCCTATTGACCAGGTACCATCCCCCGTAGAGGTGCAGTTCTGTGTGAGGGAAAGCTCGTCCCATATAGCATTGTTTGTATCTGCTGGTGGAACAGGAACAATATCATCACACTGGATATTCATTCCAGCTATAGAACCAGACACTTCCGCCTTGTAAGCGGCCTTCTGAGCCTTCACACGAGCACCGCTCAAACTCACCAATACGATAGAGGCGAGAATACCAATAATCGCAATGACAATCAAGAGCTCAATCAAAGTAAACCCCTTCAACATTTTTTTCATATGCTCACCTCCTTCATATTTTTGTGTTTGTTTTTTAACATCTCACTTTCCTTAGTATAGCATATTTTTTCTGGCAATCCTACAATTTTCCAGCAATATCATAAATAGGGAGCAACACACCCACCACCATAATACCCACCCCGATACCGAGAATAACAATAAGGATCGGCTCAATAAGCGTCGTCAGACTCTTCGTCATAGTTTCTACCTCTTGGTTATAAAACTTCGCCGTGCTTCCCAAAACATTCACAAGAGATCCCGTTTCTTCTCCGATACGGATCATCTGCGAAACAATTGGCGGCATTTCATGAGAGCGCAGGAAAACTGTGCTCATAGTACCTCCTGTGCGCACTTCGTCTGCCGCTCGCAGAATAATCTTCGAAAACACCTGATTCCCGATGACATCGCTCACAATAGTCAGTGCTCGTACAACCGGGATGCCGCCATCAAGCAATGTGCTCAAATTCTCAGCAAAACGGGTGATGTAGATACTCCGCGCCAGATTACCGATGACTGGAATCTTCAAAAGAATCATCTGCCACTCCCGACGACCAGCTTCGCTCCGAACATAATACACCAGTCCTGTAATAGCAGCTCCAAGCACCAGCAACACCGCCCACCAGTACATACTCATGAAATCGCCCAACCAAATAAGCACTGAGGTATACCATGGTACTGGCACATGCATTTCCTTGATCATGATGGTGATCTTTGGCAGAATGAATGTCACCACCAGAAAACCGATGATAAAAGCAGCGGCCAACACAAAAGCCGGGTAGTAGAGCGCTCCCTTGATTTTGGCTGCCAACTGGTAATTCTTCTCAATACTGTGCGCCACCGTCTCGACAGACTTTTGCAGTTCTCCTGATGCCTCCCCGGCACGAAGCATATTGATCACCAGAGGAGAAAAAGTATCTTGGTGTTTCTCAATAGCGGTCGAAAACGGCGCACCATCCTCGATATCATCCGCCATCTCCTTCAAAATAATCCGAAAATAGCGATTATTAGTTTGTTCTTCAATGGTACGGAGCGACGATACCAGTGGCACATGCGCCTCGACCAATGTCGCCAACTGATTAAAAAACACTACCAGTTCTTTTTGGTTTACTCCTTCCCATATCTTCTGCAAACTCTTCGTGATTTTTGATGTCTTTTCTTCAGCCTTGATGGACACAGGCACGAGAGCGTTACGACCGAGGATTTCCGCCGCCGACTTGGGATTGGCAGCCTCCACCATGCCTTCGCGCACCTCCCCCTGTGCGTCTTTTGCTTTGAAAACAAACTTCATATCGTAAGAAATAAACACTGCTTAAAAATACCCGTGGTCACTCTTTTTTGTTGCTGAGCAACATCTGCAAATAGTCCCGATTCTTGGAATACATAAAGGCATCATCTACGGCTACCAGTCCCCGCTTCACCAGATCAGCCAGCGCTCGGTCGAGCGATACCATACCATCTTTCAGACTCGTCTCAATGACTGAGTCGAGCTGATGGTCTTTGTTCTCACGGATCAGGTTCTCAATGGCATTGTTCTTGAACATAATCTCCACTGCTGGGATACGTCCACCACCGGTATGTGGCAACAAACGCTGTGAGATCACGCCAAGCAGCACGCTCGCCAGCTGCATACGGATCTGATTCTGCTGATGAGAGGGAAACACATCGACAATACGATCGATGGTCTGGGCACTGTCATTGGTATGAAGGGTCGCAAAGATAAGATGCCCAGTTTCTGCGGCCGTCATAGCCGTACTGATAGTCTCCAAATCGCGCAGTTCTCCCAAGAGCACCACATTGACGTCTTCACGAAAGATGGCGCGCAAAGCATCGGGAAAGTTCTTGGCATCCCGGCCGATTTCACGCTGGTTGATGATACATCGATCCTGGTTGTAAACAAATTCAATCGGATCCTCGATGGTCACGATATGCTTCTCCTGGTTACGATTGATATAGTCGATGATGGCGGCCAGTGTCGTCGACTTCCCATGACCGACTGGGCCCGTCACCAACACCAATCCCTGTGAGTGGTGAGCAAAATCATACAACGACTTCGGGATACCCAGTTCTTCCAAATTGCGCAGTCGATCCATGACAAAACGCATCGTGACACTGACATACCCCTTCTGAAAAAAAACGTTGGTACGAAAACGCACCTTATCTTCGAAATTATAGGAAAAGTCCGTCTGGCCAGAAGCAACCAGCTCTTCTTTTTTCTCATCAGTCAAAAGGACGTCACTCATGGCTTTGGTATCGGCTGGCACGAGTATCTTCTCCTGAGTAATTGGATGGAGTTTCCCATCAATACGCAAGGTTGGATAACGCCCAACCACCAAGTGGAGATCGGAAGCCCCCTGCTGTCCGACCAGCTGGAGCAAATTTTTCAAACGTTGTTCAATATGCAGTGTTTCCATGTTTGATATTTTTTGATATTTCTTTTTGGAGAATGATACACGTAGTATATCATATGACCCTACTCTTCATCGATCAAAATTTTTCCTTTGGTCACACGCTCTACTTCGGCCAGTGTCGTAATACCCTGAAGCACCTTCAGTACGCCGTCTTGTTTCATCGAGAGCATGTATTGCCCCAGCGCCGCTTCCTTCACCGCTGTTTCATTGCCTTGCTTGTCAGCGATGATAGCCCGCATTACATCATCCACGGCTACCGTCTCATAGAGCGCAATACGACCCTTATACCCGGTCAACGTACATTTCTCGCAGCCCTTTCCATGAAAGACAACGACTTTCTGATCGGGCTTCAGCTTGTACGCCAACACCTCTTCTTCTGGAATCTGAGAAAAAAATTCTGTGACACTCTTCTGTTGTATCGGTGAGAGCTTCACCTCTTCCTTGCAAGACTCACAGATACGTCGCACCAAGCGCTGCGCAGCCACCGCCTGAAGAGACGACGACAAGAGAAACGGCTCAATACCCATATCTACCAACCGTGGTATGGCACCGATAGCGTCATTGGTATGGAGGGTCGAAAGAACCAGGTGTCCCGTCAATGCCGCATGAATCGCTAGTTCTGCCGTCTCAGCATCACGAATTTCTCCCACCATGATAACATTCGGATCCTGACGCAAGATAGAACGCAGCCCATTGGCAAATGTATAGCCGATCTCAGGACGAACCTGACTCTGATTGATGCCTTCCATGAAATACTCAATCGGATCCTCTAGGGTGATAATATTGCGATCATCTTTGTTCAGTATCTGAAGAAAAGCATAGAGCGAGGTCGACTTTCCTGATCCTGTCGGACCGGTAATGAGAATAATACCGAATGGCTCTTTGATTCTGGCTTCAAGTACCGTACGGTTTCTCCCCCACAGTCCCAATTTTTCCAGATCACTGACATCAGCACCCTTTTCCAGCACTCGCATCACAATCTTTTCCCCCTCCATCACCGGCAGACTCGACACACGCAAATCCGCTGTCCCCTCCTGACTCGTAAATCGGAAGCGACCATCCTGCGGCTTGCGATTTTCATCAATCTTCAAATTAGCGAGAATTTTGATACGTGAAATCACTGCCCGTCCAACCTCTCTCGGAAAAGTCAGATCGGCACGAAGCAGACCATCAATACGAAAACGTACCCGGTACGACCCATCAATCGGTTCGATATGAATATCACTGGCTCGATTATCAATGGCGTGCTTAATAACTACTTCCACCAATTTTGCGATTGGCGCATCCTGAAAAATATTCGCCTCAGTGGATTCTTTCGTTGAAGTTTCTTCTTGAAAGGCGACATCAGCTTCATCCTTGAGAGAAAGAATAGCATCCTTCAGTACACGATCTGTTCCAGTATAGAGCTTCACGATACCACCAAACACCTTCTGCGAAACCAGAAATATCTCTATCTGCAGTCGCTCCTTTTCCGCCAAAAATCTGAGCACGTTGAGCGCTTCGAAATCCTGCGGATTGACCATGGCAACAGACAGGGTATTCTCACGCTTCTCAAAAGCCACCATACTGTACTTCTTGGCCGAGTCCTCAGGAATAGTGAGGAGGGTTTTCTTTTCAATTTTCTGTGGTACCGCCTCAAGAAACGGCACGCCAAGCACCTTCGCCTGAGTCGCGATATCAACAACATCAGAGGGTGCATTCTGGGCCACAGGAGTGGAAGACTGGGTATCAGGCATAATACAGAAACAAGTGAAAAAACTAGACGCGTTACTCTCTGACTCTACTGAAAAGGATTTGGACGACCAGTAGCTGGCTCCCCGAGCGGAGAAACTGGGTATGAAATCCAAGCAAGAAGAGTATCGAGTTCTGTCATATCAAACGTTCCCTTCAAGAACACCGGGGCATTTACCGCCGTATCTACTTTTGACGCAGGGAAGTAGTCAAACTGGGACACAAACAGACCCGTCAACGAGCTCGCATCACCATCTCCCTGATCAACCGGCGTAACCCCCAGAGAAAAACTCTGAATCTTATGGAAGCGATTCATATGTGCCAGACGATGAAAAAAGTCCTTGATCCTCGCATAGTCCCCCGTCACTTTTACACTAGCAGAAAAAGCCTTTACCTGAGGTTTTGCCGGAGGAACCGGCGCTACGCTGCCATCCACGATGGTAGCAGGATCGATAATCGGTTCTTCTTCCACCTTGAACATCACGTCCTGCATCGCCATCACCGATACTGACACTCCCGCCTGTGCAGCAAGATAATTGAACATATCAATCACGCGTTCCTGATCCAAAGTCTGCGGAATATAGGAACCAAGCAAGCTTTCTGATGTCGACTGCTCATCAAGCGAAGCTGTCAATGCCGAAATATTATCGAGCAAAGTCCCCATATCTTTTGACTGGGTTTCTTTCACCATGAGTAGATTTTTTTTCTCCTGAACGACTCCAATATCCGGCTTGATAAAACCGATGACAATAATAAGCGCCAACAGTATCGAAAATGGGACTACAAGAATCTTTAGACTCATAAAATTAGAGGTGACAAATAAATTACTGACTCGCCTTCAAAATAAACGTTATCCGATTTTCTTCGTCACGATCAGTCTTGTCAACCTGTACCTGTGAAAAAATCTTTTCGGACTTCAGGCTCAACATTTGTTCCGCCAGTTTCTTGAAATCCTCGGCTCTGCCACTGAGCGTGCTGACCCCAGTCATAGAATCATACTCGTACTGCGTCAAAACAATACCTGAAACCATCGTTCCTTCCAGTGTGCTCAAAATATCTTTTGGCTCAACAAATCCATCCCTATTCTTCGTAAAGTACTTGACCCGTGCTTCGAAATCAGCCACGCGATCGACACGCTCACCCCGCGTATTTTCCATATTGGCATTGAGAGCCGTGTCGGCTTCTGCAATTTTTTTATCCAGAGAATTCATATAAAAACGCAACCCACCCCACCCCAGACCGACGAGTATGAGAATAGTCAGACTCAAGAGAACCCCCACATCGAAAAAACTCCGCTGTATTGGCCGCTCTTCTTCTATCATAGATTGTGAAAGATTGACTCCGGGCATAACAAATGTGTTTGAAAAATTAAAGTTTTTTAGCGAGTAACGACTTCAATGAAAACGGTTTCTTGAGGAGGTTCTTTTTTTTATGAATCAGCTCATCAATTCCTGCCAAAGCGAGGCCCAGTGCCACAGAAAAGGATGTTCCGAGCTGCTTGACCTCTGCTCTACGCTCCTCGTCATAGCCAATAGCATGCCAGGGATCCCCCACGCGCACCGGCAGGTCAAAGATCCGGGCATAATAAGCAGTCAGACCGGTAAACTGAGCCGTGCCGCCGGAAAGAATAATTCCCTGACACTGCCTCTCCGGATACTTGTTCTGGTATGATAGGAGCATTCGTTTGGCTTCATTGGAAATTGTCTCAAGCGCCGGAAAGACCAGTGGTGACTCCGGCTGATTGAGAAAATCCTTGCCGCTTTTTTTCAAGGCCTCTGCCCGAGGAGGAGTGATATGCAGACTCTCAGTCAGAGTTCGGGTGATATCTCGCCCACCAACATCAAGGTTACGACTCACCTTCACCAGTCCATCATCCACCAATACCAGATTGGTCGCCCGTGAACCAATATCAATGAGAAGAAACACTCCCGGATCCTGACCAATAATCGAACGTACCAGTGAAAAAGTTTCCAACTCCAAAAAATTCGTTTCCAAATGGACATCACGGATATACTTCCGATAGCGAGCCACTTCTTTATTGAGCGCGGCCACCAAAAGAATCTCCATTTTCGCCGACCCACCACCTGTTTCTGGCCGACGTACTCCCACCACTTCCCAACTCAAGGCCACATCCTCCAAGGAAGAAGGAATATACTTGTGAGCCTCAAATTGCACTGCCTCTTTCAGTTCATCTTCATCCATCTCCGGCAATTCCATGGTCGAAATCAGCCCGGTAAAAGCCGGCATGGCAGCATACACACCCGTGCTCTTGGGATGAAACTGTTCGAGAAGCGCCCGCAAATACAAAACCATCTCATCTTCATATGAGTTATCACCGGTCAATGTGCCTTTTTCCAGTCGAGCCAAGCCGACCTGTCCGTATTTCAGAAGCTTCGGTTGTCCGTTCTCAAGCGTCAATTCCACCGCCTTAATGAGGGATGTCCCGAAATCAATACCAAGAAAATATGGTTTTCCAATACCAAAAAACATGCGCTTTTTATTTTCGTCTTTTGTTTACTTTCCTCCTCACGCAGTATACCACATCAATCACATTTTTCAAGTTGACATGTAGAAGAGGAAAACCGTAGAATAGAGGCACAATACTTTGATTGTTCTCCTCCTATGCTCGAAACGACTTTTAGCCAAAAACTGACCTTTCATGCTCGCCACAGCCTGAAGGAGGCGCGAGAAATTGCCCACTACAGCCGCCATACCACTATCGAGCCGGAGCACCTGCTTTTGTCTGTGTTCCTCGAAAACGGCAGCCTCGGCAGTATCTTGCTCGACAACATCGGTTTCGAGAAAGAAAGCCTCGCCAAACTGTGTCTCAAAAAGAAAGCGGGCGGAAAAATCCTCTCCAAAACCCATCCGCTCCCGCTCTCTCCTGCTCTGAAAGAAAGTCTGCGCCGTGCCTACGCGCTCGCCAGTGAATTTCACTATCCTTACGTTGGTACCGAGCACCTCGTCTATGCCCTCCTCGAACTTAGGACCGACAGTATCGATCAGATACTGGTAAGTCTCAAGATAAAAGAGAAGAAAATCCAGTCGGCCATCGAAGCCCATCTCAACTTCGATCATTTCCCTCAGCTCTCGAAAATGTTCGACATGCCTGAAACACTGACTCCAGAACAGACCAAACGAGGGAACAAGGCCACTCCATCACTCGACCAGTTCACCGTGGACATGGGTCAAGACAAGGGCGTCAGCCAAAACCTCCTGGTCGGACGGAAAACAGAGCTTGACCGCATCGTGCAGATACTCTCCCGAAAAAACAAAAACAATCCCCTGCTCATCGGGGAACCGGGTGTCGGAAAAACAGCCCTCGTCGCAGCACTGGCCAAAAAAATTGCACGAGGTGATGTCCCTCATACCCTCTACAACAAACGCATTCTGTCACTCGACCTGGCACTGGTCGTCGCTGGCACCAACTTCCGCGGTGAATTTGAAGCGCGGCTCAAGGAAATCATCAAAGAAGCCACCCAGAATAAAGAGGTTATTCTCTTCATCGACGAAATCCATACCATTGTCGGTGCGGGCAATACTTCGGGCGGTCTTGATGCGGCCAATATCCTGAAACCCGCTCTCTCCCGTGGCGATATCCAGTGCATCGGTGCCACCACACTTTCTGAGTACAAGCGTCACGTCGAAAAAGACCCAGCCCTTGATCGCCGTTTCCAGTCGCTCGTCGTGGCCGAACCAACGGCCGAAGAAACCAAACATATCCTGACCTCAGTCAAAACGAGCTATGAAGTCTTTCACAATGTCACCCTGTCACAACCAGTCATCGACCTCTCAGTCGACCTGAGCGTCCGTCACATTCCCGATCGTTTCCTTCCCGACAAAGCCTTCGACATCATCGACGAAGCCTCTGCTCTGGCCAAACAAGGCAAAGACAAATCTCCTTTCGCTACTGCCCTGTTCCAGCTCGAAGAAGAACTGCGCGCTGCCACCGCCCTCAAAGAATCACTGACCGCACACGAGAACTACGATGACGCTGCCAAATGGTATGCTCGTGAACAACTGCTCGGCAAAAAGATAGGCGACCTCAAAAAGAAACATCACAGCGAAACATCACTCAACACCAAAGTAGTGACCACAGAGCACATCTTGAAAACAGTGGCCCATATGGCCGGTATTCCCTTTGAAAAGCTTTCTCAGGAACATCCGGGAGAAAAACTGACTCGCCTGTACGAGGCCTTCGAAAAACGCCTGGTCGGTCAAGTTGAGGCCGTCAAAGCACTCGAGGAGACGCTCGCTCGCTCTGTCAGCAATATCGGTGACCCTGACCGCCCACTCGGCTCGTTTCTCTTCCTCGGTCCGACTGGTGTCGGCAAGACCTACATCGGAAAGATCCTGGCTGAAGAGTTTTTCGGAAGCAAGCAAGCGCTCGTCCGTCTCGATATGAGCGAGTTCATGGAACGCCACAGTGTCGCTCAGATCCTCGGTGCCCCCGCCGGCTATGTCGGACACGGCGATGGCGGCAAACTGACCGAGATCATCCGCCGCAAACCCTATTGTGTCGTCCTCTTCGACGAGATCGAAAAGGCTCATCCGGATGTCTTCAACATCCTGCTCCAGATTCTCGATGAGGGCACCCTGACCGATGCTGAGGGTCGCAGCGTCAGCTTCAAGAACACCCTCATCATCCTCACATCGAACATCGGCACCGCCGCCTTTACTCAGACGGCACGTATTGGCTTCGACAAACACCTCGGTGAAAAAAACATGGAGGAACAATTTGAAAACATCAAACGTGACGTGCTCGGAGAACTCAAGAAAGAACTTCGTCCAGAGCTCCTCGCCCGCCTCGATCAGACGATCGTCTTCAAGCCACTCACCAAGCTCGCTATTGAACGTATTGTGGCGCTCGAAATGGAACGTTTCATCAAACGTCTCAAAGAAAAGGGTATCGCTCTCACCTACGGGAAAGCCCTCACCACACATATTGCCAACAAAAGCTTCGCACCGGAACAGGGCGCTCGCTTGGTACGCAAAAATATCCAAGATCTCATCGAAAGACCGGTAGCCATGAAAATCCTTTCCACCAGCAAGAAAAAAGCACTTCGTCTCTCCGTTAAAAATAATGCCGTCGTGTGTTCCTAATTCAGCCTTCGTTCAAAGCGCTTTGGCAAAAAGCAAGCAAACAAGTACTTGATACTCTGTTTCCTTTACGTTGTCTTGGCTGTCGGACCAAAGGCGCGTGGCTCTGCCCTCCCTGTGAATATCAGATCCCACTCTGTACCGAGCAACACTGTCCACTCTGTCTCAAGCGTATCACTCCCTCCGGTGAAGTCTGTTTTGATTGCGCTGATACTCTCTCACCCGCACTCGACGGCATCTTCGTTGCTTCCTACTATCGAGCCTCACTCCTCGCGCGTGCCATCCATACCTACAAGTACCGCTTCATTCCGAATATTGCCCTCCCGCTTGCCTCGCTCCTGAAAACCGCCCTCGAGAGGAACCGTCTGCCACTACCAGACAGCATCATCCCTGTCCCACTCCATCGGCGACGTCTGCGTTTCCGTGGCTTCAATCAGTCTGAGCTTCTCGCACGAGCACTCGCGCCACTCCTCACCCCCGGACTAGAGCTCCCAGTTCTCACCGATGTACTCCTTCGCACCCGCTATACCAAGCCCCAGATGAAAACCGATTCACGCGAGGAACGTCTACATAATCTGAGAAATGCCTTCACTATCGCCAAAGACAAAGAAGAGACAATCAAGGGCAAGTCTCTCTGGCTCATTGATGACGTCGCCACCACCGGCACCACCCTTGAAGAATGCGCCAAACTTCTGAAACAACACGGCGCCAAAACAGTATTTGGCATCGTCTTAGCGAGGTAACAAAAAGCTGCGTACTTGATTACGCAACTTCTTCTTTTTTATCCTTCCAGTGCCACCACTGCAGCTTCTTTGGATCCGGCCGTTTGTTGCTCACGAAATACACGGCACAACGGAAGACATAGAGCATACAGCGATCCACATGCATGCCGCGAAGCTTGCACAGATCGTCATACAACCGTTCGGGGTTCTTCCCACGCAGCTGGCTTGGCTCTTTAATCCCCAGATCCGAGAGATCCTGGGCAATACTCTTCCCCACCCCAGGAATTGTCTGCAATGCTTTCAATTGAGAAGAAATCATATCTATAATATATCACCAAACGCCTCGACGATCTTGACTGACTCCTTAAACCCTCATAGTCCATGCTGCTTTTTGCTCCTCTCAGGATACCACTATCACTACCCTCTCCGTTCTTTCCGCCACATAAGCTTCAAACCAGACCATGTTTCATCGACAGCGCACACTTTGATATCAACCAAACCAAGAGGTAAGGCGATATCTCTTATGGTCTGTTCTGTAATATCTGTTTCGACTTTTGCAGACTTTTTCGGCCACGAAACCCAGAGAATACCATTTTTACGAATGAGATCCTTGTACCGCTCGATATCCTGCGCGAGACTGTGCTTGTCTTTTGAAAAGATATGAACAAAGTCAATATCTTTACGACCCAGTCGCACCTGCTCGGGCAACCCCTCAAGCAAGGCCACATAATTTTTCGGCTCATGAACCAGAGCGATCTTCATCCCCTCTTTCATCCCCAGTTTTTGTTTCAGTGGTGTTCCCGAATAGCCTGTAGTCATAGCTTGAAAAAATAGTTTCTAAAATCCTCAAAGCCGTCACATTCCTATGATAGAAGCGAAAAAGGAACCACGCAAGGTGATTCCTTTTTACTACTGCGGTGTCTATTAGACAAAGTTCGAATGTATTTTGCGTTGAATCCTGACGAGGATTGAAATGCGCCTCGGACACAACTGCCATAACCTGATCACTACCGATGGCTACGCCTAAATAGGGTAATTGGTATTCAGTGCATTCCAAATGCTTGCTTTATGAACACTTTAACTTTCTTCTCTTTTATATCAGCGAAGTTGTGTAATTTAAGATGTCTCCTCGTTTTGCCCACTCCTTCAAGCACGCCTGCGGGATCAAGAAGATTAGGACCACCATCAAGCTCTAGTGTCACATAATCTTTGCGCACGAAAATACCACAAAATAGACTCTTGGATTGTGTTGCACTTCGAGCATACACCATCCCACCATACATGACTTTGTTCACTGATTTTGGTGCGATCTCAGTGACTATACGTTGTAGTTCTGTGACAATTGCTTGAGCTTCTTTTCCTATCATATGTTTACTTTTTTTGCATTTCAGCAAACGTTAGAATATATCCGTTATTGTCTCGAATATAAAATTCTTTCATTCCATACCAAGTAGTAAATAAGTCTTTCACTACTTCTACCTTACCGTGTACTTCTTCATAAAATTCTTCTAAATTCTCTAATTCAATATAGAAAGTACAAGATGCCCCAATACCTGTATCATGCAAAACAGGAACATCTTTTCTGAGAGTTTTTTCTTCTTGAAACATAATTTCAACATCGCCATTTTTTACAAGAGCATAGACAACCACTTTGTCTTTTGGAATCTCCGTCAGAATTCCATCTTGAGTTTCTGGCACTGCCATAATTAAACTAAAACCAAGATTTTGAGTATAAAAATCAACAGTCTCTTTCACATCTTTGACCATTAAGTTTGGGTTGAGTTTTTTCATAAGTTGAATAAAATTATCTGTTTATAGATTATACATTAGCAGCTACAAATAATTAAATCTTGTAAAAATGCGACATCCTAACGCATTATGCTTTTCCCAGTGAGTTGCTTGTACTCTTTATTCATATGGGACTGATCTACATATCCATGTTGTAACGACAAAGATACAAGTGCTTGCTTGCCGTCTTGCAAAGATTTTTTTAAAGATTGAAGTCTTCTAATTTTAAGAAATCGCTTCGGTGTAACGCCAACATATTCCACAAACAGCCTTTCGAGATGCCTCACACTCATACCAACTCGATATGCAAAATTTTTAACGGAAAAATCAACTACATCTTTCTCTTTAAAGAGCGTAGAAAAATCATTAATTTTTGTTTCCTTAAATTCTTGCTCAAAAATACCGTTACACGCTTCAGATATTTCTTCCGGAGAAGATAACGCGAGAATCAACTGAACTTTTTTATACAATTCACCATTGACATCCTTGAGAGCAACAATGGTGTCCTGTAAACTATCCGCGTAAATTCCTAATATTACTGGAAGTATTCCAGGCTGGAAACGGATACCGTATAACTTCTGATTTGGCTGTATTGTCACAGTTTGCGCTGTAGTCATAACCCCACAAATCAAGACTCTTTTTGACGATAGATCAAAAATAATATCCATACAACAATCAGGAATAATCGGCATTCTTTGAGCGCTATCTTGCGTGTTATGAAAGAACCAATAACTTTCTATGTAATCAACAAGAAACTCTGATGGAGTAATTTCCTGGTATGCCATAATAATTACAAAGACAAAATGATTTCAGAGGAATGTAGAACAGACGGCGCCCTGCGCCGACCCTCTTTCATTCCCAGTTTTTGTTTCAGCGGTGTTCCCGAGTAACCCGTAGTCATAGTTTGAAAAATAGTTTCTAAAATCCTCAAAGCCATCACATCCCTATGATAGAAGCGAAAAAGGAACCATGCAAGATGATTCCCTTTTACTACTGCGGAGAGCCTGGGACGAAGTTAGAACGTATTTAGCATATTCTTCTCCACCGCTGGAATGCTTTTAAATCGGATGAATTCAAATTAAACCATTCTCCATTCATTCTTTTGCTGTCAAAACGCTTATGCCAATATGCTTCAATTCCACTAGGGTCGTCAGTCTTAATAGAATGTATAAGGTCTAAATCTTCTGGCAATTGAATTCGAAGCTCACTTCCACGGCGCACAGTATCGTTAGTTTTGCCAATTTTGTAATACCGACCAGATTTGAAAAGATATACTTCACCAAATGAAGTACCTACATCATTGATATGCCGGGTCACTGATTTCTTAAAAACAGTCTGACATAACTTCATAATGTCATCGTACCCCGTTTTTTCTTTACAGTAATCAATAATTTTAGCGGCAAGTTGATCTTTTGTACCTAGTCTTTGAAAGGTGTGGTGATGTGGAAGTTCCGGATCGTTATTTCTTTCTACACGTATTTCTAGAGCAGTTGGGAATTTCCCCATTTTACGCATAAGAACGATTAGTTTTTCAATCAAAAATTCATCAGAATGTGCCCCTTGAAGCTTATTAGGCAGATAGCCAGCATCTTTTTGCGCATCGCCAAACCGTGCCCAATATTTCTGCCAGTCGTAAGGTATTATTCCGGTCTCTTGTTCAAATCTAGAAAAACCTAAAGGTACTCCGCCATTCTCTTTGGCAAGGCGTTTGATTTCCTCTAAGATTTTCTCTTTTGTAATCATAGCCAGAATTTATATTCAAACCGAAGAACTCGCCTAAGCTTTTTTAACTCTTTTGACCTCAATTGTCCCGTGATTATTCCTGTCCCTGCCAGAGTAATAATAACCGGTTAAAGAATCAGCACCAGGATTATATACCAATTTAGTTGAACCCTCATGCACAGCCATTGTTTTGGTAGCGTCGTAATTTGGTTCATTCCTAAAAAAGTAAAAAAGTGCGACTTTATCATCAACTTCGTTCAGTCCAAAGTTTTCATGGATGCTTACCGATTTCGATTGGTTGAATTTTCCACACACTTTAATGCGCGTTGCGGTCTGCTTGATTATAAGCTCGGCTGGGATATCACTTTCAAAGTTATCGTAGGAGGATTTTACGATCCCTACCCATTTACCATTAAAATCATCTGATATGATGATGCCTAATTTTTTAAAAATGGGGATCTTCCAGAGAAATTTATCAAAGACCAAAAACAATATTGCATAGACCGCAGGAATAGACGGTGTTTCAATGTAAAAAGGAATCTCAATGGCATAACTCTTTAGGACAGAAGAGGCGCCATAGACGACCAGAGTACTAATCCCTACCAGGATCAGTACAAAAATCGTAAATGATTTGTAATTGTTACTGTCGATGTTCATCTTGTATTTCCACTTATGTAGTAGTTACCTAATGCGTTCATAAAGGAGATTAGATCACCAAGATTCCAAGTTTTTTTATCTATCAGAGCATCTTGCTCATTTGCACAGATAAATCCGGTGATTCGACCAGTCTCGATGGCATCAAAAATGAATTGTAGCGAAGTTATCATGCAGTTTCCATAACTCCCATCGAAGCAAGGACTGGTGCAGTTGTACAGCAAGTTTTCGATGTAATACGAAGGGGCAATATCTTCACCAATTACCCCATCCTCCATCAAGTCATTTCTTATATTTTTATAGATTCTAACCAGGTCTTTGAATTTCCCTTCAGTATCTACATTCTTTGCTTCGCAGTTTCTTAAGTGAATCTTGGGGAAATTAATAATAGCCGTGTTATCGGACGTATCAAAAAACTTGATACCTTCAATAAAGCTTTGCTTATCATAGGATATAAATCTTTTGTATAAACGAAACTGGAGACACGGAATAACATCAGCTTCAATCCGACTTGTATTAGCATCAACATTTATGCATTTGTCCCCCCAATGTGCTTCACGCTCTGTTAGCTCACTCTTCAGTGCTTCGTAGACATGAGTTTTAAAATCAAGAAATTCATACTCAGTATTAGAATGAGAAGCATCATAGAGCGATCTTTCAACAGGAGAGAGCTGAGTCTTATCGCTGTTGAAGGGATGGTTTAGCTGAACAACGATATCAACATCACTGTCATAGCGAACGTTTGTATGATTAGCATACGAACCTTGTAGATATACTTCGTATTTGAAAGATGACAAATTAAACTTCCTCTTTATTTCGTCAACTGGCAGATTTCTTCCTAAGATTTCCTTAATCAAACGATAGGTATTTTGAATCTTGCCCATTTCTGTGGGGCTTGGAGCACTCGACCAAACGGTCAGCTGTTCATCTGATATCGGCATACTCTTACTTCACAAAATATTCGATACTTTTACCATACAGTTGGGCAAATCTTTTCACTTCCAGAATATCAAGTCTGTATTCTCCAGACTCGACTCGAGAGATATAAGATTGCGGCCGCTTCATCTTTTTGGCAGAATTAAACTCACATCCCTACTATAAACCAAAAATCCCCCAGGTACAATCTGGAGGATTTTTCAATGCGGAGAGGGAGAGATTCGAACTCTCGAGGGTTTTAACGCCCCGCCACGTTAGCAGTGTGGTGCCTTCAGCCGCTCGGCCACCTCTCCTTGATTTTTCACTACATTTTCTAGCCTACCAATTTTTGGGCGGAAAATCAAGGCTCGCTCTTGCCCGCTTTGTGGTAAAATAACAAGGAGCTATTTCGCCAAAAAATTTACCATTTATACTACAGCTATGGAAAAGAGACTTATTATCATAGGCGCCACCCCCTACGGGAAAGTCGTGTGTGATGCCGCTCTGGCACAAGGCGAGTACACCATTGTTGGTTTTGCTGATGACTCGCTGGCACCCGGTACCACCGTCATGGGCGAGTACCAGGTGGTGGCTTCCTTGGAAAATATTCAAAATCTGCCGCAGCTGGCTGATTATTGTATCGTTGCCATCGAAGACAACAACGATCGGGAAAGAGTCTTTGAGATAGCGATACAACACTTCAAATCCGCCACCGTCATACACTCATCAGCTGTGATTGGCTCGACTGTGACTCTCGGAGAAGGGAGCGTCGTCTTGGCCAATGCCGTTGTGAACTCAAGTATCGGCATAAACACCGTCGTGAAGCCAGGAGTGGTCATCGATCATGACTGTATCATCGGCAATCACGTTCATCTCGGAACAGGCACCGCTGTCAGAAGTCCACACGGTACTTTCGGAAAAAGCCCTCTCGTCGTGGGAGACAGATACACCACCGTCGGACATACGCTCCAGATGCTCCTGCCTCAGCCAGTATCTCTCAAAGGAAAAGCCAAGGGACTCGGGATGATTATAGGAGTCATATTTTTTATCGCCTTCTTCACGATGCTCTTTTTACTTATCGCCCAATGAGAAAACAATAGATTAAGAACTCAAAGCCCATGAAAACTCGCTGCCAATGGGTACCCAAAGGAGATGCGCTCTACGAGAAATACCACGATGAGGAATGGGGCGTCCGTACCTACGACGACCGGAGACTGTTCGAATTTCTTGTACTCGAAAGCGCTCAAGCCGGACTATCCTGGGCCACTATTCTCAAAAAACGCCCAGCTTACAAAAAAGCTTTTGCTGGTTTTGATCCGGAAAAAGTAGCTCGGTTTACCAGGCGCGATATCGAGAGACTTCTCAAGGATTCTTCTATCGTCAGAAACAAACTCAAGATCGAGGCTGCCATAAGCAATGCCCGACTCTTTTTGGACGTACAGAAAGAATATGGGTCATTCGCCACATACCTCGCTCAGTTTGTCGGTCCCGAACCCAAAGAAAAAAAGCGCCGTTCCTTCTCGGACATCCCCGTATATACCGAAGAAGCAGAAAAACTCGCTGAAGATTTGAAAGCCCGCGGATTCAAATTTTTCGGACCGATCATCGGCTACGCTTTTATGCAGGCCACCGGGATGGTCAACGATCACACGACCGATTGTTTCCGCTACAGAGAAGTCATGAAATGAAAATCCTGCTTGAAAAGAAAAACACCCCAAGACTCGCTCAGGGTGTTTTCTTTTTGATTATCGCGCGACCACCGAAGTGACCACTCGATATACTACCAACGGCTACCGCCCTGGTCGTTTGCACGATACCCACCACCGTTGTTTCCACCAGTGCGAGGAGCGCGCTCTTCCAAAGGACGAGCTTCGTTGACAGTCAGCGTCCGTCCGTCGAGTTCCTTACCATTCCAGAGTTCAATAGCCTTTTGAGCTTCTTCCTCTGTAGTCATTTCGACGAAAGCAAAACCGCGAGAGCGGCCTGTCATCTTGTCGATGATGATCTTGGCAGAAACGACGTTACCGGCCTGAGCGAACGCATCGCGCAGACTGTCCTCGGTCGAACCGTAGGAGACACCACCAATATACAATTTGGTTGCCATATTCGAATCTACTAACTTGATTACCATGTAAGTGGACCTTTCTCAAATTTCTGGCTCTACTTCACGGAATTCAAGTTTGGCAACCGAATGTCTCGTCTAAGTGTTTTCCAGCGAGAAAACTTACAACACCCCTATCGTAGCACTTTTAAGCCAAAAAAGCAAGAGCCAGCTACTCCATCCTAGCTATTGACTTTTCTCATTTTTTATGCTATCATGTACTGTTACTAGTTCCTCTCACCACCCAACCGCTCGAAAGGAGCAAACCATGATTCTCAATCTCACCCTGATAGCCATTATTGGCTATGTCATGTTGTGGCCCAGATTCTTCCGGCCAACCAATAGGGGCTTCATCGAAAACGTCCGCTTTGGAAGCCTTGTGTCTTTGGCCATCATTGGGCTTTTTCTGTTGCTACTTTCTGGTTCTGAAGCGGTGGGGAGCCGGTTCGATAACCCGACTGTTGATGGCCTCCTGACATTCATACTCGCCATACTGGCCGAAGGGTCTGTATTTGTCAGGCTATACAAAGAGCGCTAAGCCAAACAAACTCTCTGAAGCCCATACAAGGCAGCCCGCACCGCGGACTGCCTTGAACTCATTTTAGGGACGCTTTTTCAAAAACTACTCCCAAATATGGAGCCAAATACCGATGTATTCCACGACAACGTAAAGAAAAAAGAGGTAGCCCAGGACTGAAGCAACCACCGTAACCAAAATGACATTTATAATGCGATTGCGTTCACGCTTGACCTGATCCAACGTACACACCCCCTGCTTTCGGAAATAGAACACGATACTCCCGAAGAGAAGAAGCAGCCCAAACGCTCGAAACAACCACTTGTAGTCTCCATAGAATGTATCGGCGAGCGATGCCGCAAACGTGACGCTACTCAATCCAAACAACACCAGTATCACCGGAGAAAGACAACACAGCGAGGCAAACACTACTGGCAGTGATGTTATTTTCAATATTTCTTTTATATTCATAAAAAAATTGATTGTTACTTGTTTTCTGCTGGCTGTTCGCTGTCGGGAATAAACTTCAAAGCATCGCCATTGATACAGTAACGCAGTCCTGTCGGCGCTGGACCATCAGGAAAGACATGGCCCAGATGACCACCAGCCTTGGAAAGGACTTCAGTCCGTTTTGTAAACAACGTATTATCCTCTTCGGTTTTCACGGCTTCAGAACTGATTGGCTTCGTGAAGCTCGGCCAGCCGGTACCAGAGTCAAACTTGTCCTCCGAACGAAACACTGGCTCATTGTTGTCGGCTGACACATACGTCCCCTTGCGTTTCTCAGTGTAGAGCGGGCTACTAAACGGCGGCTCTGTCCCCTTATCACGGAGAATCCGCGCCTGCTCCGGGGTCATGGCAACGCAACCATTGATCCCACAGCTCACCCCACTCTGGAGAGAATCTCCACCTTCGACGACGCTATTTTTTTCTTCCATACGAGTAGACAAAAAGTAATAGGCAAACACTCCCAGCACTGCTAGGGGTACAGTCACAAACAACATGGTACGCGAAGAGATGTTATACATACCTCTCAGTATACACTCGATTTTACATCCTCACACCGCGGCCAGAGTAAAAGAGGTACCACACGACAAAGGAGAGGGTACCGGCTAAAACGACGAGAATAGCATACGAGATTGTGATATTGACATCGGTCACCCCAATCAGGCCATAACGGAAACCATTGATCATATAGAGAAGCGGATTCCAGAGCGAGATCTGGCGCCATATCTCTGACAACATCGAGAGCGAGTAGAATGTCCCGGCCAGATAGGTAAGCGGAGTCAGAATGAAAGTCGGGAAGATCGAGATGCTATCAAAGTTCTTGGCAAAAATAGCATTGATCAGTCCGGCGAGTGAGAAGACCACCGCTGTCAGAAAGGCGAATGCAATCACATGGAACGGACTGTGAATAGCGAGCGGCGTGAAGAAAAGCGAAATGACCAAGAGAATTGCCCCCGTCACCAGCCCCCGTAGCACTCCGCCTGTCACATACCCCAGGATCATCACCCAGTACGGCGTCGGCGACACCTGGATTTCTTCGATCGAGCGCTGGAACTTGGCCATGTAATACCCAAAAGCCGAATGCATAAACGACTGCGTAATGACCGACATCATGATGACACCGGGAATGATGAACTCCATGTAACTCATCCCATTGATCGGTGCTACCTGCGTCCCGATAAATTTCCCAAAGACCAGGAAGTAGAGCACAGTCGTCACTGCTGGCGGCAAGAGCGCCTGTACCCATACCCGAAACATGCGGAGGAATTCCTTCCGCACGATCGTCATATAGGCTGCCCACATTTGTTTTCCATTCATAGAAACTGAGTTTGTAAAGTTAAAAGTCTAAAAGTTCGTAAAGCTATGGCGATGTATTTTTTTGTCACCTGATAACTTGAAAAACTTTCATGCTTTAGGAACTCTTTGAAATTTTCTGCAAAAAGAATTCTTCCAGACGGTTCGATTTGTTACGCATGCTGCGCACTCGGATGTCGAGACGATTCAGGGCATTGATGGCATCGTTGATCGACTCGCCCTGATTGACCGTCATTTCAATGGTGTCGGCATCAATTTTCTTGACCCCAAACTGCGCCACCAGTGCCTCCGTCTTTTCTGGCAGTGGCGCTTCCAGATCAAAGATAAATGTCTCCTTGTCCATCTTACCAAGAAGTTCCTTCACCGAGCCCTGCTCCACAACCTCGCCCTTGTTGATGATGGCCATGTTACCACACAACTGCTCGGCCTCTTCCAGATAGTGAGTGGTCAGGATGATAGTCGTCCCCTTCTGATTCAGTTCTCGAAGAAAATCCCACATCTCACGTCGAATCTCGATATCGACTCCGGCAGTCGGCTCATCAAGAAGCAGCACTTTCGGATCATGGACCAGTCCGCGCGCGATCATGAGACGGCGCTTCATACCGCCGGACAGTGTCATCGACTTTTCGTTACGCTTTTCATACAGCCCCAGCTGCTTCAAGAGCTTCTCTGCCTTGGGCAAAGCCTCGTGACGGGGAATACCGTAGTAACCTGCCTGGTCGAGAATAATATCAATCACTTTTTCGAAAATACCGAAATTGAACTCCTGCGGGACAATCCCCACATGCATCTTGGCTTTCTGATAGTCATCATCAATAGACAGTCCTTCAATAAAGACTTCGCCACCGGTCTTATTTACCAAACCGCAGATGACATTGATCGTCGTACTTTTTCCAGCGCCATTGGGTCCCAAGAGCGCGAAAAAATCCCCGGCCGCCACGGTCAGGTTCACACCTTTCAGTGCCTCCACGCCATTACCGTAGACCTTCTTCAGGTTTTTTATTTCCAGTGCATTTGGCATAGTGTCATACATTCTCATTAATATACCTGGGGATTTTTCCCTTCCAAACAACTCTCTTGTGCCGATGAAATTCCAGCGAATTTCATCTACTCTTCCCCGAAACTTTTCAGAAGACTGAAAAGACCATGCTTTCGGCTCCAGGCGTGCCCAAGAGAATTTTTGGAACGGAAAATCCTACTCGAATCTAACAAACTAATCTACTTCTTTTCATCATGAAACTCTACCTGCCCCATGTAGTCAGTCTTGCCGATATTCATCCCGTTGTGACGGAGAATGGAGTAGGCGGTCGTCAGATGGAAGTAGAAATTGGCCAGACCAAGACTATTCACATATTCCAGACCAGAGAGTGCCTTGCCAGGGAAAAAATAAATAGGAATCTCGCGCTCTTCCGCTCCTTCAAACTGTTCTTCCTTCAGCGTGTCTAGAAATGCCACAGTCTTGTCGATACGCGCTTCCAGTTCTTTCAGCGTTACTTCATTGTCTTCCATCTTGGGCAGTTCCACACCAGCCAAGCGTCCGGCCGTGCCCTTGGCACCGTCACAGGCGATCTGTACCTGCTTCACAAAGGCGTACTGATCAGGCGCCAGGCGTGCCCCGAGCAATACAGCGTCTTCGATCTTTTTCTCCTCTACAAACGCTTCTGCCTTCACCAAGATAGCCTGCAGCGCCAAGAGTGAGCGCTTGAATTCCGGCACGGTTATGTTGTACATCGACACCTTCATAGGTTTGTGTAAAAAAATATTAGTGTCTGCCCAGTATATCGAAATACCGTAGAATTAGCAAACTCATCATGAGAGTGCTAACTCAAAAGTAAGTGACCATTACCAAACGAAGCGAGTGAAATGTCCCGTCTTGGCAGGATTATTTCCGAGCGAGTGACGGTAAAATCAGGTGAACACCTGTTATTTCAAATATTTACCCAATTCTAAGGCCAATCGTTCGGCAATCTGTGCGTACCCGCGGTCATTGGGATGGATGGCATCACTCATCAGGTCAGCATGGGCAAAAATACCAGACAAAACATCCGAGATATAGACCGAGCCGGTACGTTCGGCCAGTGCCTCGTATTCGTCATCTGCTCCCCCACCAATGATGCCACTCCGCACCCCTACTACCACCGTGATCGCCCCCTCCCCCTGAAAAGCTGTGATGATTTTCTCTAAGTTTTGAAAAGTTTCTTCTCGTGGAATTTTCTTCAAGAAATCATTGCCACCCAAAAGTATGATGGCAACTTTTGGACTGACAACCAGCACATCATCCAGTCGTGCCAATCCATCCCGCGTCGTATCACCACTCACTCCGTAGTTCAAAATCTTTGTCCCTGCCAGTTTCCCTAATTGCTCTGGAAGCGTGTTGTCTTCCGTCGCCCCCACCCCAGCTACGAGACTATCCCCGAACATGATCACCGAACCGCTTTTCGAAGAAGGATAATTCGTGATTTCCCAATCACGTGAGAAATACCAAAAAACAATCCCGCCAACCACGAGCACAATTGCCCCGATAATCCAATAGACACTTTTCATGGCGGAGGGAGTGAGATTCGAACTCACGGTACCTTTCAGTACGATAGTTTTCAAGACTATTGCCTTAAACCACTCGGCCATCCCTCCATATTTTTCTGCTTTGTCATGGTATCAGGCTCCTTCTCCTTTGTGAAGAGGATCCTTCTTTTTACAGAATTGTGATATAGTAAAGAAAAATCATTTCGCTTATGAATGCACACCATTCGTTTCACGAAGATATTCCTACTCCTCCAATTACCCCAAGGAGAGACCAACATGTTCTAGCACCGCGCTATGGCGATATTCTTCTCCACTGGGATGCTCCGGAACACGAGCCGCTTGAGCTCGGACCGCGTGCTCGCATCGTCGTCCTCTTCCTCCTCATCGCTATCATCGCTTGGGCTCTCTATACCAATAGCCCTCTCATGGCCATTACGTTCATCCTGATCGGCATGACCGGCTATCTAGCACTGGGACACGAGCCCGACACCCTCCCCTTCTATGTCACCACTCGTGGTATCGTCGCCGCCAAAGAATTCTATGAATTTGAAGACATAGAATCCTTCCATCTCTACGATGAACCTCCATTCGACAACCTTCTTTCCATCAAAACTAACGGTCATCTCGTCTCGCATGTCCATATCCCCATCACCACACTGCCAGTAAACGAGCTCTACACCACGCTGGCCAAATTCATCCCAGAGGATAAGCATGAGCCAGGATTAGTTGACACATTGGAGAAATTGCTGCATATTTAATGGTGCCTTTCCACTCTGGAAGGTTTTTAGTTTTTGAGTGGATGCCTGCCTGCCGTAGGTAGGGAGCGGCTGGTTGCGGT
>JBAQNF010000040.1:0-4975 GCA_049303555.1 Candidatus Moraniibacteriota bacterium
CATCGGCTATGGGTGTTGTGACCACGACTCTGAAAAATGACGATCTGAAAGCACTTCGTGTCAGGCGGAGTGTGCCACATCTCGAGCTCGTTTCGGGCTATGTCAGTGGGTCGGCGACGGTAGAGTCTTCGTCAGAATCTTTTGAGTCGAGCTTTCAGGGGGTGTCGTCGGAGATGGCAGATATAGAAAGCATCGTGGTTGAAAAGGGGCGGTTTTTCTTTCCGGAAGAGGAAAGTGATCTCTCGCGAGTGGTGGTACTCGGAGCAACTCGGGCGCAGGATCTGTTTCCGGACCGTGACCCGATTGGTGAGATCGTGACCATCAAGAAGAATCCTTTCAAGGTGATTGGTGTATTTGAAGAACGTGGATCAGCGGCGTTTTCCAATCCAGATACACTTGTCTACGTCCCTCTCGTGACGGCACAGAAGATTCTCCTCGGTATCGATTATCTCAACTTTGTGCGGGGCAAAGTGGACGCACCGGAAAACATCGAGCGTACCATGGCGGATATGACGCTTCTCTTGCGTGAGCGTCATGATATCGAAGAAAGTGAAGAAGCAGACTTTTCTATACGGAGCACCAAGGCGGCTCTCGGCGCACTGACGAGTATCACTGATGTGCTCAAGTACTTTCTTATCGCCATCGCCTCTATTTCTCTCTTGGTTGGTGGTATCGGGATTATGAACTCCATGTTGATCTCGGTCTCGCAGCGGGTGCGCGAAATTGGGCTGCGCAAAGCAGTCGGTGCTCGGCCGAGTCATATCATCTTGCAATTTCTGATTGAGTCTTCATTTATCACATTGGTGGGTGGCTGTATCGGTATCGTCTTCGGTGTCTTTATCGCTTATGTAGCAGCGCTCGTCATCCCGCATCTTGGGTATGAATGGCAGTTTCTGGTTCCGTTGTCGTCAGTCATCCTCGGTTTCACAGTGTCACTTGCTATTGGGATTGTGTTTGGCCTCTACCCGGCCTTCAAGGCCTCTCGTGTTAGTCCAATGGAAGCCCTCCGCTATGAATAGAAAACTTTTTATTCCATTTCTTTTTGCCATCAAAACAATCCGTACGCACAAGGCACGGACATTTTTGGCGTTGCTCGGGGTGGTCATCGGGGTATTTGCGGTTGTGGTAGTGACGGCGCTTGGCGAAGGGGTGAAGGGCTATATCCTCGGTCAGGTGGAAAGTTTCGGAACGGATGTCATCCAGGTGGAGGTGAAGATTCCCAATACGACCCACATGTCGAGTGAAAACGCGAGCTCACGTGCTCAGGGGACACAGATTACGACGCTGACGGTAAAAGACAGCGATGCGATTCGCAAGCTCCCCAACGTGGCCGGAGCCTATGCTGGCACGATCGGGCAGGAACGAGCGACCTATGGATCGGTCGGTAAGCGTATCTCACTTTTTGGCACTGGCGCGGAAGTGACGGTAGTGGATGAGAATGCCAAGCTTCAAAGCGGCCGGTTTTTTACCAAAGAAGAGGATGAGAGCTTGGCACGAGTGGTGGTGCTCGGGAGCGAGACAAAAGAAACTTTTTTCGGGGGCAGTGATGCCATCGGAGAGTACATCACACTCAAGGGGGACAAGTATCGAGTGATCGGAGTGCTGGCGCCGCGCGGGGCAGCCGCTTTCTTCAATCTGGACGTGTTTACCTATGTGCCGGTGCAGACACTGGAGAAAAAAATTCTGGGTGTGGACTATATCCAGTTCGTTTCGGTCAAGATGGAAGATCCGACGCGAGAAACGGAGACGGTGGCGGATATCGTAGCTCTCCTTCGTAAGCGGCATGACATCACTGATCCTGACAAAGACGATTTTTCAGTGACATCGACCAAAGAAGCGCAGGAGACACTCGGTGATGTGCTGGGGTCGCTCTCGATTCTTCTCTTGGCGCTGACGTCCATCTCGCTTCTCGTTGGTGGGGTTGGCATCATGAACGTCATGTATGTGTCGGTCTCCGAGCGCACATCGGAGATTGGTCTGCGTAAGGCAGTGGGCGCTACGTCGCGTAGTATCTTGCAGCAGTTTCTCTTTGAAGCGCTCATCATCACGCTCGTTGGGGGATTGATCGGGATTGTTTTGGGAATACTCCTCACTATTGCTTTGGGCTTTGTCTTTGCTTCGTTTGGTTTTGCTCTGCCACTCTCCTTCTCGTTCCAATCGTTTCTACTGGGGGTAGGGTTTTCGACGGCGGTGGGTATTATCTTCGGTCTAGCTCCGGCCTATCGCGCCGCAGCCCTGACCCCTATGGACGCCCTACGGCGAGACTAATTTGAGTCCGGGGCTTGCCCTGAGGTGAATACCTGTTATTGTTTCTTCTCCCTCCCAAGCAACTCTCTTGTGCCGAGAAAATCCCAGCGGATTTTCTCTACTCTTCGCCAAAACTTTTTACTTCGTAAAAAGACCGGCTTTTGTCTCCAGGCGTACCCAAGAGAATTCTTGGGAGGGAGAAGAATTCAATTGCTCCCGTTCCATTCTTGACAGCTGGGTATTTTTGTGCGATTATACAGTGTCCATTTCGGACATCTTTCAACAACCCCGTTCATAGAGCGGAAACTATCGAGGAGTTCTTTCATGAAATTCGTACGTTTTTTGGTTGCCATCGTCACCGCCATGATGGCTTTCCCGAGCTTCGCTGAGACGGTGACTTTCAATCGCGAAAGTACCATCATGGTTCCGAACCCGCGCCCAGATGGGAGCTTTGATTCCATGCGAGGGCGATCCATCTCAAGGAAAGCAACCTTGACGGTGCATTTCGTTCCGCTTAAGGGCTTATCCAAAGAGGCCGCCCGTCAACGGGTGGAAGCGGTCCTCAGCGAGCAGTTTCGTGTCATGCACGAAGGCGTGCGCTGTTATCCGGGCGTCAAAGAGGCCCGGTGGTGGAACACTCATGTCCGCAGAGAGTTGCAGGACAACAGTGTTCCAGTGACTGGCGTGCGAGCCGTCTACCAGTGTCGGTAATTCGGCACTGAACGAGCATCAGTATCAAGAGGGTTGTTGCCAAATGGCGGCAACCCCTTTTTTCTTTTTATGGATTCTGTTGGTACATAGTTTGGATGTCGCCAAGCGTCAGAGGAGCAGTATCAGGAAGAGTTTCCTCTGAGACGCTGTCACCGACGGTATATTTTTCGACACGATTTTTCTTCATTTTTTTGGCTTTACTTTCCGGAACTTCGCGTCCGGTTTTTTTGTCGATGTAGATAGTTTTTCTCTCTGGAAGAGAAAGAGTGATAGCACGTTTGGTACTTTCTTCATGATAGGCAGTGAAGCCAGTTTCTGGGAAGCGTTTGAGGGCAGCATCGATGAAAGCGCGCCAGATCGGAGCGGCGACGTAGATACCATCAGCTCCGGCATGCATCGGGTGGTTGTCGTTGTTGCCCGCCCAGACCGTTACCGCGATGGAGGGAGTATAGCCGACCGTCCAAGCGTCACGGAAATTCTGTGTGGTGCCGGTTTTGCCAGCCACCGTGATGCCAGAGGGGAAAGCCAGTGGACTGCGTGGTCCAAAGATAGGTGTGCGCGACACGTTGTCCGAGAGAATGGAATTTATTTTTCGCGCCACTTCCGGATCAAGCACCTGTTCTGATGTTGATGCTTCACGGAAAGAAAGAGTATTGCCTTCACGATCAAGCAGTGTGGCGATACCAGTCGTTTCATGCGTGCGACCTTCTTGGCCGAAGACGGAGAAGGCATTGGCCATATCGATGGGACGGACTTCAGCGCCGCCTAAGACCAGAGACAGACCGTAGCGCTTGGGATCGGTGAGGGTGGTGATACCCATGGCGGTGGCGAGCTTGATGGTGTCAGCGATGCCGGCCAAGGCGAGCGTCTGTACTGCTGGGACGTTGAGCGACATAGAAAGTGCCTGGCGCATGGTGAGGAGACCATGAAACTTGCCATCGTAGTTGCGGGGGATATAGTTGCGACCAGAACCGTCTGGACCAAAGTTGATAGGAGTGTCGTAGATGGGGGTTTCCGGCTGAAAGCCCTTGCTAAAGGCGGTGGCGTAGGCGAAGGGCTTGAAGGCTGATCCCGGCTGACGTTTTTCGAGCGTGACGTTGACGTTGCCATCGATACTTGGGTCGAAGTAGTCTTTGGATCCGACCATGGCAAGGATATCACCGGTTTTGGCATCGAGAGCGACGAGAGCGGCATTGCTTGCCCCACGAGCTACATTTTTGGCAGCGCCTTCACGAACAGCTTTTTCGGCCTCAGCCTGCAGTTCGAGATCAAGCGTGGTGATGATTTTCAATCCTTTGGTACGGAGGTCTTCTTCGGAATATTTCGTTTTCAGTTCATCAAGAACTGCAAAGACAAAATGCGGTGCTACGATGGTTTCTGCTCGAGGTGTGACGGTGAGCAGTGTATCGGCATGGAGTGCCTGGACAGCCTCCTCTCTGGTGATGAAACCAAGCGTGCGCATTTTTGTGAGAATATTTTTTTGGCGGGCTTTCAGTTCTACCGTGTGGTCTTTGTAGGGCGAGTAATAGGTCGGGGCATTGGGGAGGGCAGCCAGGAGTGCGCTTTCATCGAGAGAGAGCTCGGAGGCATGCTTGTGAAAGAATGTTTCGGCAGCGACCTCTGCACCATAGGCATTGGCTCCGTAGGGGATAGTATTGAGGTAGAGGTCGAGCACCTCGTCTTTGGTGAGCGCCTGGTCAATCTTGATGGCGAGGAGAGCCTCACGGATTTTTCGGCCGAGGGTACGTTCATTATTGAGAAAAAGAGCACGCGCCAGCTGCTGAGTGATAGTCGATCCGCCCTGCTTGATCTCTCCGCTTTCGAGGTTGGCTATGAAGGCACGGAAAATCGAAAAAGGGTCAACCCCCTTGTGGGCATAGAACTGTGTGTCTTCAGACGCAATCGTGGCCAGACGGAGGGAGTCCGGGATAGCATCGTGTGCGATAATGATGCGGTTTTCTTCATCATAGAGCCGGTAGAGCTCCTCTGTGCCGGTACGATCGTAGAGGATAGATGG
>JBAQNF010000041.1:0-3855 GCA_049303555.1 Candidatus Moraniibacteriota bacterium
TTGACCGAGACGTCGATATAGTCGAGGGCTTCGGCTTCGATCGTTTCTGGATGACCCTTCACGCGAGCACCTACCATCTGCTCGATAATATTGCGATCGTCATCGAGATTGATACGGGCATGCGCGATAATCTTACGGTCTTCGACGATGGCATTCAGATATTCAATATCGAGCGTCACAAACGGTCTCACCTTCACGGTTTCACCTTTCTTGGCATCGGCTACTTTCTTGGCTGTTTCTTCAGTCAGCTTCTCGCCAACCTTGAGACCAGCGACCGCTTCTCCCAAAATACGGTTTTCCAATTCCTCCTTTTTGGCGGCCACTTCTTTCTTCACGATCAAGTATGGCGTTTCGAGAAAACCATATTCATTGACACGAGCATAGCTTGCGAGGTGACCCACCAGACCGATGTTTGGACCTTCTGGAGTTTCAATCGGACAGATACGTCCATAGTGACTATGGTGCACATCACGCACTTCAAAGCCAGCACGCTCACGAGTCAGTCCACCAGGACCCATGGCCGAGAGACGACGCTTGTGCTCCAGTTCAGCCAGCGGGTTGACCTGGTCCATGAACTGAGACAACTGAGAGCTCGAGAAAAATTCTTTGACCGAAGCAGCGACTGGACGAGGATTGATAAGCTGGCCAGGCACGACAGTGTCTGGATCACAGGTACTCATTCTGTCCTTGATATTACGCACCATACGGTACATACCAACACGGAGCTTGTTCTGAATAAGCTCACCGACAGCACGGACACGGCGGTTGCCGAGGTGGTCGATATCATCAGCATGTCCATCGACATCATTGTTGAGACGGATCACTTCCTGCACGATCAAGATGAGGTCATCAGTATTCAGGATACGATTCTCTTCGGTATCAGCACGCTCAATAGAGAGGCGCTGGTTCAAACGATAGCGACCCACGGCACCGAAGTCATAGCGCTCGAAATTGAAAAACATGGCATCGATCATCTGCTTGGCGTTCTCTTCGGTCGCCAAGTCTCCTGGACGCAGTCTCTTGTACACTTCACGGTAGGCCTCGCCCTGGTTGTGGGAAGGATCCTTCAGAATAGTATTTTCGATGAATTTGTTCTCGCCATTGTCGATATCGGCAAACTCAGCGCGCAGACGCTTCTCGTCAAAGCCAAACGCCTTAAACAAAGCCGTAATAGGGAGCTTGCGCTTGCGATCGATCTTCACAGAAATCACCCCATCAAGGTCAGTCTCGATCTCGAGCCAGGCACCACGATTCGGAATAATCTTGGCTCCAAAGAGCTTCTTGCCCTTCTGGTAGTCCATCGTAAAGAACACGCCCGGGGAGCGGATCAGCTGTGATACCACCACACGCTCGACACCATTGATGATAAACGTACCGCGCTCGGTCATGACTGGAAAGTCACCGAGGTAGATCTCCTGTTCCTTCACTTCACCGGTCTTCTTCATGAGCAAAGTGGCCTTGGCCCGGAGCGGTGCCTCGTAGGAAATATTCTTGTTCTTGGAAATGAGCGCTGGGTACTTCGGCTCATCGAGATAGTAGTCCGTAATAGTGAGCTCCAAGTCCTTACTCGTAAAGTCAGCGATAGGATTGATCTCGGAAAAAAGCTCCTTGAGCCCCTTGTCCCAGAACCACTGGTACGAATCCTTCTGGACCTCGATCAGGTCTGGCAGAGACACTGTGATGCGATTATTGAAAAACCGACGTTTCGAGAGAGAGGACTCTTTGCTGATGCTCTCCTTCACTCGCAATGCTTTCACTGTCTTGGACATAAAAAGACACTCATGGACGCTCTCCTTGTCTGAAACAAGTAGGGCCGATGAGATTATCGGATAAAACTATTCAATTATGGATGGGAGGTGGATCCGCTCCATTTGGTTGGAAAATGTTAGCTTTGCTTTCAGAGCAACCATTTCCTTCTCGGTCTCGCCGTAGACCTTGCACCCGATGGGCGATTCAAGACTAGAAAGTCAGTCACTATTTCGAAGTACGATTGAGTGTAGCAATGTTTGTTTTTCTTGTCAAATAGAAACCAAAAAATGGCTCTGAATAGGCCTTAGTATAAAAATGTATTGGTTTTTTGCTCCACAAGGTACTTCACAATACTTTCTGCTCTTTTTGAGCGATTGGGAGCCTCTATGTTCCCACACCAAAAGCATACACCTTTTTGACCGTTTCGGCAATCCGAGTCGAGGTATAGACATCGGGTAGTTCGCTCTCCACCATGAAATCCGCCACGTCTTTTGATTTCAGACCCTGCTCCTTTAGGATTTCCGCCATCGATTCAAACAACCGGCGCCCCATATCCCGCGCCTCGGGCCAAGTTCGCTCACTTACAACTTCCCCTTCTTTGAGGAGGGTCAGCATTGAAGATGTTTTTTGGAGATGAAGTTTGAATGTGTGCATAATCATAAAAAAGAAAAGTCCCGTGTCAGTCATACTGTACCACGGGATTGATGGACGAAACAGCCCTCTAAATCAGGAAGCCTTCTTGCGAGGCCTCTTAGGAGTCGGCAGTGCTTCGTAGCACTGGTTGAAACAATCGGCGATCTGCTCAAAAGAAACTTCGCCCTTCTGGTAGTTATCGATGATGGAGCCCTGAAGCCACGGAGCCACTGCCCGAATAGCCCGGCGTACCGCTTCGACACGCGGGGAATGATTAATCTTTCGGGAGTAATAAAAAAAACAATCATCACACGTGAGAACCTCTCCCGTGTCACGAAATGCACTCTGTTCTCCTCGCGCCTGTTCCGTAGACACCCGGAACCCAGTTGCTGCCCGCGACAACCACACCTGACCGCAAGGCACCAGCAGAGTAACACCAAAGGGCACGCTCCAATGTGTCTCTCCGGGATGAATCACGACGTGGTCCCCGACAATCACTTCCACAACAACGGCCGCATCGACCGGGAGAAGCATGACATCTCCAAAAATCACTTTCTTCTGTACGCTCATGAAAGCCTCCATTGGTTGAAAAGAACCACTACCCCCCTTCTCGAAAGAAAAGGAGCCCTGGGAGAAATTCCCACGACTCCCCTTTATCGCACACTTCCCCTCTTTTTGTAAAGCCTGATTATTTCAACCTCTTCCAGTCAAAGTTCCAGGGGTCGGTTTTGAATACTCACTCTTTTCCACCGATTACTCTCAGTATCTCACTCACCACGTCTTCGGTCGCAACTACAGATGTATCGAAGACCGCTTCTCCTTCTACTCGATACACCTTTCCCCAGTATTTTTCTATATCATCATCACCGAGCTGATACCATACATCTGAAATAACCCTTTCTCTATTTCTTTGCAAACACACATCAAGCGGTGGATAGAGAAGAAAAGAAAACATTTGGTACTGGTGTTTTTCAGCTAACTTCTTGTACTCGTCATACTGCCCTGGAATAGCAGAGTGTATATCTGCGATAATATCCCGACCTTCCTTCATCAAGAGATCCGCAAGATACAGCGCCGTATCCAAGGCTATCCTGCTCCGCCAAGGAGAGCGCTTCTTCTTGTCAATCGTCCTCTTCAGGAGGTCCTGATCGACTACACTGCAATCATCCAGAATACCGGAGAGTAAATCCACCGTGGTCGACTTTCCAGCGCAGATAGGTCCACGGATAAGAATCAGTCTCTTCATAAGATCAGTTTTTCAGTTTCCAATGCTTCAATTTATCTGCTCGTAAAAATCTTATTCACCCTGTCTCCGTTGTGTATCTGCACATCCTCTGGACCACCAACGGCAATCGGTTTTCCATCCTTCATATACACAGCGAGCGGCGATACCAAGTCGCCCTTACTTTTTGGATCTTTCACTCTCTCCTCAAATTCCCGTGAAACATAGTCCTCGACAGTCAGTCCGAGTGT
>JBAQNF010000042.1:0-2226 GCA_049303555.1 Candidatus Moraniibacteriota bacterium
CAATGAGGCACAAGGAAAGCTTTCGTTGCAAGATCAGCATTTTTTGTTTTTCAGTCCCTTCAACAACTCAAAAAGAGGAAAGGTTAAATCCATGGACCCCCATGCCGATTTTATTCTGGCAGAAGCCCTTATCCAAGCTGGGCTCCTTCAAGAAATCAGAGGTGATCGCCTCAGAGAGAAAGCACCCGATGGAGCCGTACTCATCACTTGTGGTGATCGTGATCGTTTCAAAGCGCATTTCACTGGCTGCAACGGTTTCGTCAATGTGCATCCCATCTGTCTGAACGGTGGAGGAGTACTTCTCGGTACCGACGTTGACGTTGTACGACAACGCATTATCGTCGAAGACTGTGTCGAAGCGTTCGCTGTCAAAGGCCTGAGCTTCATTCTCAGCCTCGCACATTTCCCCTGTGGTAAGTGTGCGAAACTCGGAATCAGCTTCCAAGATATCGTGCTCAAAACACTAGAGGGAAAGGCTCACCTTAAGAAGCACATACCAAGAGACTCCTTGACCGGCGTTCTGCCTCTCGTGAGTATTGATTGGCGGAGCGCTCACATCAAGCAAGAGCATGGGGTGAAACTATACGCCCTTCGCCTTCAAGATGCCAAAGCCATTGCCGGCTTCAGACAGACGAACGGCAGGTACGTCGCACTTCGTCCTCACCGATCCAATCACGTTGGCGGGATGGCGCTGTTCACCTGAATCCTCCCACAACAACCAAAGGCGCCCCCGCATCGCGGAGGCGCCCTTTTCTTTTTCTTTGACCCTGAGCATTGTCGAAGGGTTTACCCAATATAGTCGAGGAGGTACCCTAGACTACTACTTCGCCTCAGCCTCGTCGTCTCCTGCTGGGGCGACTCCAACTTCTTTGGATTTTTTCAAAATGGCTGCCTCTAATTCATTTTGAATTTTTGGATTTTCTTTCAGAAACGCCTTGGCACTTTCCCGACCAGCACCCAGCTTCGTCTCACCATAGAGGAATGAGTTGCCGGATTTCTTCAGGACGCTAAACCTCACACCCGAGTCGAGCACATCACCGGCCAAAGAAATGCCTTCATTGTACATGATATCAAATTCCGCGGTCCGGAATGGAGCAGCTACTTTGTTTTTCACTACTTTCACCTTCACGCGGTTGCCTACTACTTCTTCGCCCTTTTTGATCTGGGCGCTGCGACGGATCTCGATACGGACAGAAGAATAGAACTTGAGTGCCTGGCCACCACTGGTCGTCTCAGGATTGCCAAACATCACCCCGATCTTCATACGGATCTGGTTGATGAAAATGACTGTGGCATTGGACTTGGCAATGATAGCAGTGAGCTTGCGCAGTGCCTGCGACATGAGCCGTGCCTGGCGCCCCACATGCTGGTCTCCCATCTCGCCTTCAATTTCGGCTTTCGGGACCAGGGCTGCCACCGAGTCGATGACGATGACATCCACCATATTGGAACGTACCAGGGTCTCGACAATATCAAGCGCTTGCTCACCGGTATCTGGCTGAGAGATAAGGAGGTCCGCGGTCTTCACGCCGATCCGCTTGGCATATTCTGGATCCAGTGCGTGCTCGGCGTCGACATAGGCAGCGATGCCGCCCTGCTTCTGAGCATTGGCCACGATATGGAGACAGAGCGTGGTCTTGCCCGAAGACTCCGGTCCATAGATCTCGACGATACGGCCTCGCGGCACACCACCGATACCAAGCGCAATGTCGATAGAGACTGATCCGGTCGGGATAGCCTCGACGTCGACCTTCGGCATATCACCGAGCTTCATGATCACACCCTCACCGAACTTTTCTTCCATCGCATCCACTACGCTCTTCAGTTTTGACTGCTCATCTTTCTCCGTTTGTTTCGCCTTGGCCATACAAGTAGATTAATTGTTTGTTTACTCTTCTTTCATACTAACAGACATACCAATACTTGTCTACTCCTGTACACCCTCCTCCACCGGGGCCTCTTCCACTGCCGGAAGATTTTCCGCCGGGACAAAGCGAGATTCGATAGAAAGTGTCACTATTTTCTCTTTATTGAAACGATTGGTCGTCTTGACCGCAATAGTATTCATCCCTGGACGCACCACGATTCGGTCTGAAAATATACCGTTGTTATCAACCGACACGCTCGGATTGTTGAGCGTCACCTGCGCCCCCTTGTCGGTCCGGCCGCGCACCGTCACTTCCTGGTACTCTCCTACCGCGCCGTTTTGTGGTTCAAGTACTACCA
>JBAQNF010000043.1:0-3259 GCA_049303555.1 Candidatus Moraniibacteriota bacterium
GTGTACCGTCTGCGGATGACTCTTCTTTTTCTTCTGAAGACCGTAGCTATCAATAAGCTCGGCAATCTCACGAAAACGCAGCGGCTTCTCTACCGTCTTCAAAACCAAGTAAGCCTTTTCACGCGTCCCCCGAGGCTTGATATCACTCCAGTGAGCGAGACCCCATTTGCCAAAGACGTTCTGCTTGATCTCACGAGACACGGCCAACATATCAAACAATTCCTGTTCGCTGACAGTGCTTTCTTTTTTCTTAAATCGTGCGTAGAGATCCTTCCCCTCAAGAGCATCCCCTACTTCTTCAAAAATATCCTTGGCGATGTCCTTGATTTTTTTCAAGCGACTCGAAGAAAAATCTTTCAAACGATACAAACGTTCATATTCCTTGGTAGCCTTTTCTTCTTTCACGAGAGACAGAGCCTCGAGAAATGCCAGGAGTGCCCCACGCTCTTTCTTACTCTGAAATGACAACTTCTCAAGGAGCGCTTCTGACTTCATGACACCATGATGAAACTGGAGCGTCTTTTCGATAGAGTCCACTACCTGTCCGATGGAAGGGTGTGCTTTTTCTTCTGAGAGAAACCCCAGAGCATTGCCGATTACCTGTCGCACACGCTCACGCGTAATCTGATAGGTCTGTCCGATTTCTTCCAGGGTCTTGGGCGTTTCGGTCCCAATACCAAAACGTGCCTCGACGATATTGCGTGAGCGCACCGGAAGACGTTCGAGCAGAATCGCCAGCGTCGAAGAAAAAAGGATATTTACCTCTTCGATCTTATCGGTAGAGGCGGCGTTTTTTGAAACAGTCTTTGGTGTGGCCATAGGAGAAAATGTCGCTAAAAATATGGGTTGGAAAATGCTGTCTCTGCCTTTTATCAAGTAGTTCATATTAGCGCATATTCCTATATTTTGTCAAGACTCATCACAAAATGCGAATATTCTCCCTCTGTTTCACCATACGAAACAGTGTTCATACAACAACACACTCTTGCTTGCAAAGAAAGTTCCGTGTATAATAAATGTATAAAAAGAAAAATAAAAGGGGCACCATCTTCTCTTGGAAATTCCTTGGAAGATGCGTGAAACACAAAAAATTATGGTGAAGCATATTACTCCTCCAGAAGAGGATTCAAAAAACGAGGCCGACCAGGCCATGAAGATTCAGGCGCTCCGCGACATGGTCAATAACGCTGAGAAGACTATTCAGGGTGCCAAGGCGATGTTGCTTCAGCTCGAAGGCAAGAAGAAATCCGGCCGACCACGCAAGATTGAAGGTGATACCGAAAATGGCACTGTCATCGAAGGAACTTTTGATGGGCAGATTATGCTCGGCACCGTTGGCAAGCAATACCCTGTGCCTGCCAACTACGCTTCCAAGTCCAAACTCGTCGAAGGTGACATGCTCAAGCTCACTATCACTGAGAGTGGCACTTTTCTCTACAAACAAATCGGACCAATCGAACGTCGTCATGCTCTCGGTGTCGTCACACAGGACGAGTCCGGCAATTACTACGTCATCGCCGGTGGCAAACCCCATCGCGTTCTTCTTGCCTCTATCACTTACTTCAAGGCCTCCCCTGGTGACGAAGTGGCAGTAGTCCTTCCTCGTGATCTCGAGACTACTTGGGCCGCCATAGAGAATGTCATCCAAAAGGGCACTCACAAGAACTGGGAAGCTGACTTAGCCAAGGCTTCAGAAGAAAGTAACGCCATCAACAACTGGAAGAAAGATCTAAAAAAAGAAGACTTCCCTCATGAGGCTGCCTCTGCTACTCCCACAGAAACGCCAGCTCCACAACATGGCGCCTCTCCACTTGATGCTTGGGTACGCGATATGGAGGAAATAGAAAAAGAAATCAACCATCAACAGTAACCCTATGCGGCTTTCTCTCCGTGACCTGATTTTTGGTGCTATCAATGGTGCCTTTATCGGAATACTCGCCCCCTTCATCTTCAGCAATCTCGCCGTCACACTCCCAGTTCCTATTTTGTTCTTCGTTCCCCTCTTGGCACTCCTTTCAGCCTGTGGTATTGCTTTCGGCTATGTCCTCTCAAAGGTCCGCCCATTCTTTTTCCAGCTGGCAAAGTTCGGACTGATCGGTGTCACCAATACCGTCGTCGACCTCGGCATCTACAACCTCTTCATCTATCTGAGCGATGTGTCGAGCGGCTACATGATTGTCGTCTTCAAGTCTTTCTCTGTACTGGCCGCTATCATAAATAGCTACGTCTGGAACAAATTCTGGTCATTTGAAAAGAAAGAGGTTCGCAATCTTGGCGAAGAATTTACCCAGTTCCTCATGGTCAGTCTCGTCGGGCTCCTTCTCAATGTCGGTATCACAGCTTTTGTCGTCAATATCATCGGTGCCCCAGCCGGCTTTACCGACAAGGCCTGGGCCAATATCGGTGGCCTGACCGCCTCTATCCTCGTTCTTACCTGGAACTTCGTCGGCTACAAGTTCTTCGTCTTCAAGAAATAACCCTATTTCTAGAAAAAAAACTCCCCGTCTTGGGGGGTTTTTCTTTTGTGATATAATAAGAACATCCTGAAGTTTCAGACTATTCTTTTTTTGACTTTGCACGGCTATGTCTTCCACTTTCTACCGAAAATACCGTCCACAAAAATTCTCTGAAGTCATCGGCCAAAAACACATCGTCACCACACTCACAAGTGCGCTCAAGCTCGGCCGCGTCGCTCAGGCCTACCTCTTCACCGGGCCACGCGGTACCGGCAAGACGACACTCGCCAGACTCTTCGCCAAGGCCATCAATTGTAGCAACCGTAAAGGATCGGAGGCATGCGGAAAGTGCCCACACTGTCTCTTGGTAGAAGAGGGTCGCAGTTTTGATATCATCGAAATCGATGCCGCTTCACATACCGGTGTCGATAACATGCGTGAACTGCGCGAAACAGTGACGCTCCCACCTTCGCTTGGTTCCCACAAAGTCTACGTCATCGATGAAGTCCACATGCTCTCGATCGGTGCTTTCAATGCCCTCCTCAAATCACTAGAGGAGCCACCGGCTCATGTCGTCTTCATCCTCGCTACCACCGCCCTGCACAAGGTGCCAGACACTATCGTATCGCGGTGTCAACGTTTTGATTTGACTCGTTTCCCAATCTCGGGCATCGTCGAAAAGCTCTCCTTCATCGCCAAAGAAGAAAAATTCAAAATTACCAAGGAAGCGCTCGAAATAATCGCCTTTTCAGCCGAGGGTGGGATGCGCGATGCCGAGTCGCTCCTCATGCAGATCGTTTCGC
>JBAQNF010000044.1:0-2275 GCA_049303555.1 Candidatus Moraniibacteriota bacterium
GCACCGTGGCATAATGGCCAAATCCTTCCTGTCCCAGGTAGCCGGTTATCAGCTTGATAGAAAACAGAGAGAGGAAGACTGTTGAGGCTACCTTCAAAAGAGAGACGATTACCACGTTGTACGCGATTTTTTGTGCTAATGCCATACAGAAAACAAAAGATAAGCCTTCTTCCCTCTTATTATACCAGGATTTTCCCTTTGTTCCGAGCTTGCCCCATTCCACAAACTCTTTCACAAAAAAACAAGGCTCGGAGCCTCCAATAAGATTGGAGGATTTGTGCCTTGTTTGATTTTTTGTGATTTGTAATGCGTTATGATGCGAGCTTTTGTCTACATGTCTGAGAGGGCCTTCACGATAACCTTTCGGTCTTCTCCGTGACCAGCGCTTTCTGTGGCCACTTTATTGCGACTCACGAGAAAGGTATGGATAATCTTTCTTTCATAGGGCAGCATCGGTCGAAGCGCTACCGGGCGACCCGTTCGACAGACCTCTTCTTCGGCTGCCAGGGCCTCCCTCTCCAGCAGTGGTTTTTTTTCTTCCCAGTAGCCGTTGACATCCACCAAGATCTCCAGTCGTTCAGCTAATTTCTTCGTCACGAGAGAGCGCATGATGTATTGCAGGGCAGAAAGAGCGACACCATGCTGACCGATGAGGAGCTTTGATCCCTCTTGTACGGTAATTTTCACCAAATATCCGTCACCGATCGTTTCAATATGTATATCTCCAGGAAATCCTATTTTTTCAAGAATACGTTTGCTCTCTTCTTCTATGATCTGTATTTTATCCATATTCATTTCTTCTTAAAGATAAATACCTGCTGAACAATCGTAAAGACCGTTGACACCAACCAGTACAAGGAAAGCGCGGCCGGAAAGGTAATGCCGATGAAAAGGGTCATACCTGGACCGATAAAGAGCATTTGCTTGTTCATTATAGCAGCAAAGTCCGGCTCGGCAGGAGCGCTTTCTTTCACTGTTTCCGCAACAGCTGCCTTCTGCACATCGAGCATCATCTTCACCTGATAGAACTGGGCAATAGCCGCCAACACCGCAAAAATGTAGCTTGGCTTGGCCAAATCAGCAATGCCAAAGAAATGGTGCGAGATTTCACCCGGATTCGCCACCCAAGAATACAGATCGGTGCTATTGGCGATAAAACCTCCCTGAGAAATCGAGATAATGACCTGATAAATGGCAATCAAAAAAATCACCTGAATAATAATCGGGAGACAGCCACCAAAAGGATTGACCTTGTGCTCCTGATAGAGCTTCATGATCATTTCCTGCTGTTTCTTCTTATCATCCTTATGCTGCTTCTGGAGCTCCTTGATCTTCGGCTGCAGTATTTGGAGTTCTTTCTGGGATTCCAGTTGTTTTTTGTACAGTGGAATAAAAAGGAATCGGAGCAGCAGAGTGGTCGCAATTACCGCCAAACCAAAATCACTGCCTGGAATGGTATTGTAAAAGAAAATCAGACTGTTATAGATCGGCTGCGAGACCAGCGTGTGAAATAAAGCGCCCATACAATATATCTTTAAAGCATTATCTCTCTATCTTACCGTATTTTCTGAAAAATCGCTCGCATAGCTCTTTCTACCTCTACCAACGGATCCTCTTTCGCCTGCTTGGTAAAAAAGAAGACATATTCTCCCTGAGGGATCACTTCCTCCTTCAAAAGCGCCGAAAAGGCCTCTCGCAAGAGGCGTTTTTTATAATTTCTCGCCACTGCCGTCGGAAACTGCTTTTTAGAAACCGAAAAGGCGACTCGCGTCCCTTCTGAGGAAGCCAGATACCGACAGCCTAAAAAAGTAAAAAAAAGGGGTTTTCCCTTTCGAAAAACCCTTTCTATATCGCAGTTTTTCCGGAGTCGGAAGCCCTGGGAGAGCATAAGAAGTTGAAACTAGACAGTTAGGCGCTTGCGTCCCTCGCGGCGTCGGCGAGCAACTACCTTTTGACCATTGGCTGTAGACATTCGCTCAAGAAAGCCGTGGCGACGGGCTCGACGAAGCTTTTTTGGTTGATAGGTTCTTTTTGTAGACATAGACGTTCTTCAGAGGCTGATAAATAACGATACGCAATAGAACTAAAATAATCTATTTCCGGAAAAAAGTCAACTCTTTAATCAGAGAACAAGGAACAACGAATGGGAAGCACTCGCTACATACGTGATAAAAGAGTGGTGAGAAATGAGAGGCCACCAGATACATAGGCGTATTACAGGCATAGATTTGATGAATTATCCACTTATACACCTGTTGTGCACCGCTACTCTCGA
>JBAQNF010000045.1:0-30940 GCA_049303555.1 Candidatus Moraniibacteriota bacterium
GAGCATCTCTTCAATAGGATACCCCTTGACCATAGCTCGAATATTTTCTTCGTACTTTTCTTTGGTCACTTGGCCGAAGTATTCAAAAAAAACATCTTGTCCGGGATCATAACTTTCCGGCGGAGCCGTAAAAGGAACAACGGCCTTGTCCTCCGTGTAAGTAATTGCCTCGGCTGACGGCGCCTGCGAGCCAGCAAACACACCAGAACCGAAAGAATGCGATATAAACGCCATGCTCACCATACCAAAAGCGATACCTCCCATGATGGAGCCATAGAGCATCTTGTGTGGGGTGAGGCTCGGCATGATACGACCAAACAAACGCCTCAACCGACGAACATAAAGTTCCGTCCGACGGAACAAGCGGACACAGGAGTCAACAAACGAACGCTCCTGCAATTGGATCAGAAATGATCGGTGCTCGGATCGGATACTGTCGAGTCCTTTTTTTGTCACTCCCTGAGTCCGAAAATCCCTGGCTCGAACCTGAGGAGCCAAAAATGAAACAGTCGATATTTTTCGAGGAACCAGAACATCAAGGGTCGGGGATTTTTTTCTTGCTCGTTCGGCAAGCGATGACTCCAAAGAATACGCTTTCATGTTTTTTGTATTTCTAAAAACAAACACCAACAAATCATACAATGAAGCTTTGCCCCTTCAGTGTATCACGATTTTTTTTCTGAAGCCACAGAAATAAAAGGATGCCTGAAAACATCATGATACCGGACAATACCTGTCCCCGCGTAAAAATTCCAGCTACCATTGAAACACCGTGATCCGGCTCGCGTACAAATTCCACCGCGAAACGGAGTCCGCCATAAAAAATAAGGAGGAGTGTGCTCAGTCCGCCCCGAAATAATCCCCATCGCCGGGAGAGCCAGAGCACGAGAAAAAGGACGATACCTTCCAGTACGGCCTCATACAGCGCCGAGGGATGACGCAGTGTGGTATCGCCAAAATACATCCCCCAAGGCTGGGCGGTCGCTCTTCCGTAAAGTTCTTGATTGAAAAAATTCCCGATACGCCCAAAAAAGAATGCTATCGGTACCGCAAGCGCGACCAGGTCAGCTATCTTCCAAAAGTTTCCTCTGTTCCTTCGGACAAAGAGAACCAGGGCTATCACGACTCCGATCAGCCCCCCGTGAAAACTCATGCCGGATAGACCGGTCCACACACCACTCTCACCATCGTATGGCCATATGATTTTGAGCGGATCATTCAAGAAAATATCTGGCCGATACAAAAGAACAAATCCGAGGCGTCCTCCAATCAGTGCTCCCAGAAAAAGATCGAGACACAGATCATAGACATCGGCATGCTCCAGATCCGCGTGTTCTTTTTTTGCCAACCACTGCATGACCAAAAACACTCCCAGGAAACCCATAAGAAAAAAGAGAGCATACCAGTATACCGAAAAAAAACCGACCGTAAAAACGATCGGGTTGATATATTCTGGAATGTGCTGCCACCACTCAGTCATAACTATTTATTGTATTCCTTCAGCTGATCACGAAATTCAATGCTATAAATTTCGGAGAGTGCCATGAACAACGAGATGATAATCGGTCCGATGATGAAGCCCGGTAAACCAAAGAATGAGATACCTCCGAGAGTGGCAAAAAATACGAGGAGTGGATGCATCTGAGTATCCTTACCAACCAATTTTGGCCGCAAAACATTGTCAATGACAGAAATAATACCCAGTCCGACAGAGAGAATGAATACTCCCTGCCAAACATTGCCGAGAAGGAGCATGATGACCCCGGCTGGAAACCAGATAAGCGTCGAACCAATCATCGGGATAATCGAGAAGAGGATCATGACCAGCCCCCAGATAGCTGGCGAAGGAACCCCAGCAATCCAAAAAGTGATTCCCCCCAAAAGTCCCTGGATGACACCGATGACGATTGTGCCCTTGAGTGTGGCTCGACTGATAGAGATAAATTTCTGGATAAGGAGCTCATCGTGCTCATTCTTGAGCGGCGAGAGCTGCATCAGTGCCCGGAGAGATTTTTTCCCATCAATCAGGAAATAGAACAGGGTAAAGAACATAATAAACACCCAAAAGACGAAGTGGGTAATGCTCTGGTAGGCCGTCTGAAGCAGTCCAAGAGCATTCTGACTGAATTGCCGTATCTCAGAAACGATGCGCTCCTGGTCAAAAGTGGCTGTATCAAAAAGCACCCCGGCATAGGGAGCGTTACGCACCGCCGAGAGAACCTTTTCAATAGAAGACTGCAGCACCGACTCCTGCACGACGACCTGATAGAGGTTATTGGCTTCGTTGATAGCAAGACTCAAGATGAAAAAAAGCGGCGTGACAATGATGACAATCACCAAAAGACACGTCAGAAACGCACTCATGCCCCGATGCCCGCGCATCAAACGCTCCAAGAAATGGTATGGTCGTTTGAAAAGCGCCGCGAGAATAGCCGCAGCCACAATAGCCGTCAGAAAGGGTTGAAAGATAAAAAACACAGATACCCCGACTGCGAGGAAGAGGAAAAAGAAAAAGGAAACATTGAGGGACTTGAGTTGCATATTTTTCTAACTTCTTAGTATCTATCTTAAATCTCATGTCTTCAGAAAATATTCAGATTTCGAGATGAAAATCTTGAAAAGTGAGGCGGACTATCGTGATAATCCAACGAGCTTTGAGAGGTTTTCAGTCGAAATATGAATGTTTTATAAGACAAGCGCTTATTAACAGTATATATTAGCGTTGAGATTTGAGATAGATACTTAGCTTCTTAGCGATGCTTCCATTATACTCCGCCACGGCCTTTTTCGAAAATACCGCAAAGAGAGGCTTGCCGAGCAAAATTTGAGCATTCACCAGAAGCGCTCCTTTCCCTTGCAAGAGAATAGTGCGATGCGGCGGACGAACCGCTAGTGTAAGCTGATATTTTTTTGTAAAGTATTCCTTGATAGCTGCCCGCGTCGTGTATCCCTTGGGGAGCCAAAAGGGCGCATACTTCTTTTTCTCGGAAGAAAAATACTTCCGATGGTTTTCATGGAGAAACACGATCACTCCTTCGGCAGTCAGTTTCCTTTCTTGTTTTTTGATATTTGATATTTGATATTTGATATTTTTTTCCTGCTTCCCTTTTTCCCCATAATATACACAGCGTGTACGAAGCGCACAGGCCTCACACTTGGGTCGTGCCACACACAGGGCACTGCCAAAGTCCATAAGTGCTGCATTCATGGCTTTCTTTGGCATGGTAAACTTTTCTTCCCAGAAATTTTCATCAGTTACACCATTCTTATTCCCAAAAAAGAATCGCCCGATGACCCGCTTCAGATTGGTATCCCAGGCCAAATGATTCTCACCATAAGCGAAACTCATGATGGCCGAGGCAGTATAGGGACCAACTCCGGGTAAGGTTTCTAGTGTTTTTTTATCCCGAGGAAACTTCCCTCCATATTCTGCCACCACGACGTGCGCCGCCTTGAGCATATTGCGGCCACGGGCATAATAGCCAAGCCCCTGGTAGTATGGGAGAAATTCTTCCCATGATGCCGCGGCCAGTTTTTGCACCGTCGGAAAACGTTTGAGAAACTTTTTGTAATACTCAATCACCCGTACCACCTGCGTCTGCTGGAGCATAATTTCCGACACCCAAACCTCGTAGGCTGTAATGTGAGACTTTCTCCAAGGCAATTCAACTCGCCCGGCTTTCCGGAAAAAGTCAGCGAGGCGCTTTTCAAAAAATTGGATCTTCTCTTTTCGAATTGACATGTCCTTGTCTGTTTCCTATACTGGCTCTTCATGTGATTTTACATGAAACCTAGCAACTTACCAACAAGCGGAGGCTCTATGGCGCACATGTACCTTGTACCGCAATCAGTCGATATATCACGCTGTCTCTGTACAGCAATTCCAGAAAGACCCTCGGAATACCCCCTCTTAAAACTCCGCATGGAATCTCGTATCGAGATAAGTATCGTCCATGACAGCTCCATCATCGTTCCCACGCCCAGAGGAGAATACATCCCTTATTGTGCCAAACACGAACACTCTTTCGTCTGGAACAAACGAGAGGTACTGCAAATCATCCGGGAACATCTGCGTGACGGGCACTATATACGCATCCAGGCAAAATATGGCGAACTGACCGAACGACTACTGGTGTCGCAAGATTGCACCATTTTCATTAGAACGGATACTGACCCACAAGGAAACCACTTACCGGAGAAAGTCTCATGAAAATGATCGTGGCAGAACGAAGGAAAGGACTGTTTTATGCCCGCCTGACCCGTGATGGAACCATCCTCGGAATCGGTTCAGACAAAAGCACAAAAACTGAGGCTATAAGCGCTTTGGTGCTAGAGCACCCTCGTCTCTTTGGTATCCTTGCTTTCGCTGACACCACCGTTCAACAAATGGTGCCTCCACCTAAACAAACATCGCCGTCGTAAAAAACGGCAAACTGACCCTCGGCAACGCCCGGGTCTTTTTCTTTAAGCATTACTTCCACGGTACCATTTTCCAAATATTCTACCGTCGCTGGGTATATTTTGGCACCATGGCGAATCTTGACCTGAAGCTCGGTCTTCTCCGGTTGCTTGCCACTTATCCAGTTCATATCCCTAACTTCAAACATATCTCGCGCCAAGAGCTCATGATGAGCCCCATGGGAGATAAAGACCTCATTCGTCTCAGCATCTTTTTTGACCACATACCATGGACCACCAGGCAATTTGATGCCACGCCGTTGACCAACCGTGAAATACCAAAACCCATCGTGCTCGCCCAAGACCTGCCCCGTCTCATACTCAATCAGGTTGCCTGACTTTTTCCCAAGATGGTATTCCAAAAATTTATCGAAGGGAATTTTTCCCAAGAAACAAATTCCCTGGCTGTCTTTGCGCTTGGCATTTGGTAAATTATATTTTTCAGCCAGTTTCCGTACCTCGCTTTTCTGTAGTCTACCAATAGGAAACAGGGCCTTACTGACTTGTTCTTGCGACAGTTGCGAAAGAAAATACGTTTGATCTTTGATAGGATCTGGTGACACACGAAGCATTGCCTGATCGTCCATACTCTCTGTCCAAGCATAGTGTCCGGTCGCGATTCTGTCATAGCCTTTATCGGCGATATATTCAAAAAATGCGCCAAATTTGATACGCGCATTACAGAGCATATCCGGATTGGGCGTCCGCCCTTCCTTGACCTCATTCACAGTATAGGATACGACTCGTTCCCAGTATTCTTTTTGAAATGGCACCACCTCAAGCGGCACCCCTGCCTGTTCACAGACCGCTCGGACGTACGCCAAATCATCCTCCCAGGGACATTCGCCCAAGAAAGATAGTTCGTCCTCCAGCCAAATCTTCAGGTAGAAAGCCGTGAGCTCGTGCCCTTCATCTTTGAGGAGCCGCAAAGCCACCGAACTATCCACCCCACCCGAGACCAGTACCGCTATTTTCATAAAAAATCTTGATTACACTCAAGAATAGGCTATTTTCCGAGAAAAGAAAAGGGTCAGAAAGCTTGCTTCAAACCAGGCACTCTCCATTGACTTATCGCAAAAATCTGCTAGGCTACCCTCAATCTCTGATTCCCAGGGATTCCCATTCCTTAAAAACAAGCTCGAAAGGAGCACTCATGGCTATCCCTAATATTGGCAACATTCAAATGCCGTACCCCATCATGCCCGGTGCTGGCGTCTGCAAGACACCGGAAAGCATCCTCCTATATCTCCTCCCTGGTGCCCCGGTCGGCGCTGCGGTCACTGGTCCCTACGCACTGTTTGGAAAAACCGACAACGAGGTCTCGAACGTAGGCATCGAACGGGCGTTGTTGGACATTTCGAAGCCGACACCGATAGCTCATCGTCCCCGGATTATCAGTTTTGCTGGAACTTCGGTGGATGACTACCTCTATACCATCAACAGACTTGGTCGATATCCGCTCATCGGCGGAGGGGAGGTCGATCTTGGCCATCCAAGCACTGGGGGGCTATATTTTTCTTATAGCCTGAACGAAACAGCTGAGATCCTCGGTGGTATCAGGCAGTGCAGGAAAGAGACTGGTCTCCGAACTCCCGTCTGGGTCAAGCTCTCCCCATATGTCACCCATCAAGAAATTGAGCAGTTGCGTACGGCGTGGCCTGCCCTCGATTTCACGCGAGTGCCAGTGGTCTCGGAAACCTTTGTGGACGATATGCTCACGCTCCTTGCATCCTACGACGACGCCATCCAGGCTGTCGTATTTTCTAGCGCGCTTCCGAATGTCGTCGCAAAAAAACCGACAACGGCCCCCTTTGATGGTCGTGGTGGCCTATCGGGCGATCTTCTGAAGCCGATTTCGATGAAACTCATCGAGCGTGCCAAGACGGCCATCCCGAATATCGACATCATCGGTTGTGGTAGCATCATTTCGGCCAATGATGCCATCGACTACTTCGAATCGGGTGCCTCAGCCGTCCAGTGCATCGACTGCAAGCCACGTCTCTTCAGCACGCTCAAAGCAAGCGCGCTTCTAGAGCAATACCTCGGCCGAAAATTTCTGACGCAAGCCACCACCTGATCCGTCCAACGCGACACCGCCTCGGCGTACTGCAAAGTACCCGAGGTTTTTCTTTACTCACCATTACATCTTCACAATTGAAACGACGATTTGTGAAGCCACATCCTCATGCTCAGCCAAAAATTTCTTGATAATCGTTTCCACTTCCTCTGCGCTGTGACAATTCATCAGTTCGACCCGGAGTTCTTTGGCGAGAGGAAAATGATTGATATACGCTTGATAGTGTTTCTTCATCAGCTCAAAACTTTTTGTTTTCCCCCATGTTTCTTCGAAGAGCTGGGTGTGCTCCACGGCAGCCAAAACTTTTTCACGCACTGTCACCTGCTTGTCTGTATCAAACAGCCAGGGATTGCCAAAGATGGCTCGCCCAAGCATTACCCCATCACAACCGGTCTGACGCACTTTTTCCTCCGCATCAAAAATATCTTTCACATCACCATTGCCGAGAATGAGCGTGCCGCTGCCTTGTGCAATTTCCACGGCTCGCGCCATCCGTTCCCAGTGTGCTGGCACCTTGGACATTTCTTTTTTCGTGCGGAGATGCAGCGTGATCGCAGCCGGCTTCATTTCGAGTAGCACTGGAAGCCATGTTTCTAGTTCGTCTTCATTAAAACCAATTCGTGTTTTGATCGATACGGGAATAGGCTCTTTTCCATCTGCTCGTACTCCTTCCATCGCAGCGCGAATGATAGTCTGTGCCAATTCTGGACGCTGAATACATATTGCTCCCGCTCCTTGTTTTCCAATATTTTTTACCGGACACCCCATGTTGATATCAAGTCCATCAAAGCCAAGCTCTTTCACTAATTTGGCTGATTCATACATGTTCTCGGGATTACTCGTAAAGAGCTGTGCCACAATCGGACGCTCTTCCTCAGAAAATTTCAAATCCCGCAGGAGCGCCTCGCGCCCCTTGGGGTGACACAGTCCATCGGCCGCCACAAACTCTGTCCAGATAACATCTGGTTTGCTGTATTTGATAATGTGCACGCGAAAAACAGCATCCGTGACATTGGCCAGCGGTGCCAAAACAAAAAATGGCTTCTTCAGTTGTCCCCAAAATCCCAAAAATGGCTTCATACTTTCTCATGAAATATACCTCTCTTTCAAGTTCCATATAATAACATAGAAACGAGAGACTTGACACCCATCCATCTCCATGATAACCTGTCACCATTCTTTAACAACCAAGGAGCCCGTATGTAAGCCACAAAAGAGATTTTGTATTCATTTATTCTGTTTCTTTTTCTTTCAAGGAGTCTCTCAAATGCGAAGCATCATTCTGTTTTTTCTCTGTCTCTTCGGTCTGGTCTCACAGGCGTCGGCCATCACCGAAATGACCCCTCCGTATGCCATACCCTACACAGCTCATGGAAATGTCTACGACCGGTATTTCACGTACTACGATGCTCCCGGATCTATCCAGTACGTCTACGTGAAACAAGGGTACAACTACCATAATTTTGACCTCTACTACTACTGGGCTGGGCAAACGATTGTCGTCAAAAACGTCGGCGGAGCCACTTTTGGTTACAACACGCTCTTGGTACAGTGTGAAGCGAACAATACCAATTGCTTCGAATGGTCCACCTATGGCTCTGTCATGGGTGTCCCTGCTTCCTGTGCGACGCCACCCATCCGATCGACATTTGATTTGTATTGGGGCAATACCGCCATGCCAACAGGTGCTGATCCGCTCTTCTGTAGCTTGGGATTCCTCTCAGCCAATCAGAAGTTCGTCTCAGCAAACATTGTTCCGGCTGGGCCAGCACCTTCGTACTTGAGCTTTCCGCTTGCTGGCTACACCGCCTATACGGCGCCGGTCAGTTCGGTGATGGACCATTCCATGACTTCTCCTTATGCCGAGGACAACACAGTGCTTGCCTTTAATGGAGAACGAGGTGACAGAGGTTATGGTTTCAGTCAGGGCTGCTATAAGAAAAGTGGTGGTGGAGACTTCGGAACTGGTTTCAACTATGTTGGAACCACTGGAACAGGCGGGAAGCCCTACTTCTGCTACGACGGTCACCCAGGGTATGACTACCCGCAAGTCCAAGGGACAGATATCCTTGCCCCGGCCGCCGGCAAGTTGTGTGTTGCTACTGCACACATCACACAACAATCACCAGCAAATGTCTGGCGGAATCCGACTGAGTGTGGTGCTATTCCCAGTGTGGTGACTGAAGCATGGAGTGATACTGGCGGCTTCAATGCCTTCTACATCTTCCATACAGAGTACATCAATGGCGCGACAAACGACTACATGACTGTTTTTCTCCACAGCAACAACTTGGAGAATACGGTTGTCTGGTCAACTGTCGCATCACAAGGGTATGCCAACGTGACTCGGGGTCAGCATATTGCTGATGTGGGGAGTGTGGGAGCTGGCAGTGCAAACCACATACACCTCGAAGTGTACAAGGAAGTGAGTGGCAATTGGACCCGTGTTGACCCCTACGGAGACGGCACCAACAACATTCTCTGGCAACACTGACCCCCACGGCAACGTCTGCAAAAACAAACTCCCTGCCGGGAATTTTCGGTAGGGAGCTTTTTTTATTTTAATTTTTTAAAATAGATTACTTCAATACAAAGGTTGAAGTTATTTTATTCACAAGATCTTTGTTGTCTTGATTCAATTCCCATTGGATTTCAATATCTTTCGTAAAGTAGATTATGCGATTCTCAGTCTCTACCTTAAGAATGTCTCCCTGTCTGCTAATAACACAAGTCTTCGGTGCATCCGCTACTGTTTCTCCGACGACATGTAGCATGGCTTCATTGCTGCATTTGCCAGTAGAAATACCCTGAAGATTATCGGAAAAATATTTCCACCCCTCATAGGAAAGCTTTTCCCAAAAAGTTCCGGGGGTGTTCTCTTGAATAACGTATCCTTTCCATTTTTTGACCGAAAAACTAGCTCTCTCTTTTAAAGAATCGCTTATCAAGTAACGATCGGAAACTCTTACTTTAAAAAGTTTAGGGTATTTAAATTCAAATCCATATTTTTCATCTGAGTATGTTGCCCATTCACTCATTGGTTCAATCACAACAACTTCAGTAATTGAATTTCTCTGTTTATCATTCAATGCTGGCGTCTGTATAGTTGTCCCGCCCCAATCCTGACCTTTTTCATATGTCCATACAAACATCACCGCAGTAATCGCGATGATAATTAGTATTGCCGTCCCAAGCCTTGTCGAAATTTTATTGTGCATGATTTTTATTTTTTCTAAATTATACTCCCAGTATACAGTGTTTACTTTTTTGATTCAACAAAAAACAGATCTCATTGATCCATAAATGACACCTGTTTGTCTTAATAAGATTTTACCCTGCTATTCCAAACGAATCACACCCATCGGGCAGGCATCAGCTGCCTGCTTATTTTTTGCATACTCCTCTTCCTCTATTTTCGCCACGACAAATTCCTCGCCCTTCCATTGTCCGCCTATCAAATCGGCCTTGCCATCCTGATCGTTCATCTGCCATCTGTCAGGCGCCATAAGAACACACGAACCGCAGCCGATGCAGTCATTTCGTTTGTGACAGAGTGTAATTTTCCGAGTACCCATACAATTACTTCTTGTCTTTCCAAAGATACACCTTGTCATTCACACGCACTCGTTCTGTCACGGGAAACGTCACTACATTACCCTTCTTCCCCTCTGTGAGAGGACTTTCATCTGCGGCACGCAGTTCCCCGATAGTTCCTTCGTAAACTCCGGTCGTTGCACCGATAACACGAATTTCATCACCCGCCGCCATCGTGCCAGCCTCGACAATCATCTCAGCCACACCCGCCTTGGCATAGTATTTACGTATAGTTCCCACAAACACTTTCTCTTTGCTTGCCTGCGAACCATGTGTCTCGCTATACGCATCGAGCTCGCGTCCCAAGTAGTAGTTTCCTTTCGAAAGTCCGCGATGATACACCGTCTTCAGCTCTTCGTAATACTGCGCCACTTTTTCTCCCGTATACTCACCGCGCTCGATATCGGAGAGCGCTTGCCGATAGGTCTTGGTCACTGTATAGACATATTCCGGGGAGCGACCACGTCCTTCGATCTTCCATACCAAGACACCAGACTTGAGGAGTTCAGGGGCAAAGTCAATCGTACAAATATCAGCAGCACTCATCACGTAGTGATTATCGAGCACCAGTTCCTTGCCGGTCTCCATATCGGTCACCTTGTACTGTCCACGACAGTTCTGAAGACAGGCGCCACGATTGGCCGAGGCATTGTCCGTATAGCTACTCATAAAGCAGCGTCCCGACTGTGCGACACAAAGCGCCCCATGCACGAAGGCTTCAATTTCCATGAGTGTTCCTTCTCGCCCCATGAGCTGTTCCTTTTCGATGCGCTCGTGTATTGCCCGAATTTGATCGAGTGTCAGCTCGCGTGCCAACACTACCCGATTGGTCATGGTGGCAAAAAATTTGAGCGACTCATAATTGGAAACCGAGAATTGTACGGAAATGTGCACCGGGATGCCAATCTCGTTACAATACTGTATCGTCGCAAAATCAAAAGCTATAACGGCATCAATATTATTTTCCTTTGCGGCATCTACGAGCTTGCGCATGATGACCGTATCGTGATCATAGAGGAGCGTATTCACTGCCAGGTAGGCCTTGATATGCCCTCCTCGGCGGGCGGGTGTCTCATGGCAAATCCGTGCCACTTCTGCTAAATCAGCCAGTGTCAGGTTGGCCGCTGCCCGCGCGCGCATATTGAGCTGAGTTACACCAAAATACACGCTGTCGCAGCCGCCTTTGATGGCCGCTGCCAAACTTTCGAAGCTCCCTGCTGGAGCCATAATTTCCACATCGCTTGGTTTGATCATAGTCCGACTAGTGTACCCTCTTTCTTCATAAAAGAAAACCCCTGACGCTCTTCCGGTTGCAAATATCCTTACCCCATAAAAAAAAGACCCGAGGAAACTGTGATGCAGTTCCAAAGGTCCATGAGATGAAAAGGTCAGAGCGCGACATAGCCGGGGCAGAGAACCTGGTTGCCAGCACTCCACTTGTCATACTCGCCGAGCCTCCACCCGCGAATGTCCCACTTGCTGTACTCGACGATCCTCCGCCTGCGAGCGTCCCACTTGCGGTTGTAGGAGTACCAGTAGACATCCACATTGCAGACTTCGCCGTTTTTTCCAAGGGCGTAGAAGGTGTTGGCTCGGCCGTTATTGAGCAGAAAGCCCGACTTGCCACCTCGCTGATTAAACATGAGAGCTGCAATGTCTTCCAGTGTGGACAGATGCCTTTCCGGCAGTTCCAACCTTATGTCCTTGTCGTCGGCGTTCGTCTTGAGAAACGAGGCCACGTAGGGACGAGCTGGTGTCGAGCTCGCTGCCTGCCAGGTGCTCAAGTCGAAAAGATTCGCGAGCGAATCGTAGACACAAAGGCCAGGATCGGTCCGGAAGAACCTGGACGCTACGAAGGGCTCCGTCCGTGCCGAAATGGTTATTCTGGCAACGGGCTTGAGAAGCCTGGTTTCGCTGAGCGTTGGATATACCAGCGTATCACTATCACCCAGCGGTATGGTCACGTCACCAGTCACCATATCAAAAGCATCAGCCAGTCCTTCCATGCCAACTGTAGAATGAGGGTTCACAACAGCTCCCTTCAATGAACTTTTCCCTTGGGCGCCGGGAAATGAGGCGTTCGCAAATTTTTACCTACGAAGCCTCATTACACTCCTTTTTAGGATTGATGTCAATACTAAAAAATACTATCCTATCGCCTCTCCTTGACAGTCCTTCCTTCTTTTTGGTACTATAAAGCAGACAAATTTAGTCCGATATTGACACACCAGTGTCATCCTGAGCTTGTCGAAGGGTTTTATCTATCAGTATGAAAATCTCCAAAAAAACCTACTATGGACTGCGAGCCGTTCTGGCGCTTGCTCAGGCCGAAAAACCGCTCTCTATCCATGCTTTGGCAGAAACAGAGCATCTCCCCCAGGATTACCTCGAAAAAATCCTCCCGAGTCTCAGGCGAGCCGGCCTGGTAGAAGCGAAGAAGGGCACGGCTGGGGGATATTCATTGGTACGTCCCTCAAAAGACATCAGCGTCTGGGAAATCCTTCAAGAACTGGACGGTCCCCTCAAAACGTTTGTGCCACCGATCAAAGGCTCTCTCCCCTGTCTGCAACCCAGCCACTGTCAGACCAATGAGGTCTGGCGCGCACTCGAAACAGAAATCGAAACCTCTCTTTCCAAAATTTCTCTCGCCAGTCTCGTTCCAAAAAATCTTAGTAACTCTCCCTAATCTATGTTGACACTCCAAAACCTCTCTGCTTCTATCGGTGAAAAGAAAATTCTCAAGAATATTTCTTTTTCATTCAAGCCCGGAAAAACCTACGCTCTGATGGGGCCAAACGGTTCCGGCAAGTCAACACTCGCGAGCGCCATCATGGGTCATCCGAACCTGCAGTATTCCAGAGCATCAAAAATTGTTGCCACCACCAAAAATATCAAAGCACTCTCTCCGGACAAGCGATCAGCTTTGGGTATTTTTCTTTCCTTCCAGACACCACTCGAAATTCCTGGGGTGACTGTTTTCGACTTGCTCCGCATCGCTCTAGAAAAGAAAATGGACCCGGTAACGCTTCACAAACAAGTCAAACTTTATGCCAAGGAACTCCATATCAAAGACGAACTCCTCAAGCGCTCCTTGAATGTCGGATTCTCCGGTGGTGAAAAAAAGAAATTTGAAGCGCTGCAAGCCGTAATGCTCAAGCCACAGTTTGCACTCTTCGACGAAATCGATACCGGTGTCGATGTCGATGCCCTAAAAACCATTTCCAAGTTTCTCAAAAAAAATCTCCCGAAAGAAACCACTCTGGTCTTCATCACTCACTCTTCCCGTCTTCTCAAGTACGTCACTCCTGATGAAGTACTCGTCATGAAAGACGGCTCTCTGGTCAAAACAGGCGGAGCCAAACTTGCTCAAGAAATCGAGCACACTGGTTTCGAAGCGTTGTAAGTATGAAAAAATCTGCCAAGAACAATCTCGACCTCGACGACTACAAATATGGATTTTCCATGCCAGAACACTCGGTACACAAAACCGATACCGGCATCAGTCCGAAAGTGGTGCGAGAAATATCGAAAGTAAAGAACGAATCCGCCTGGATACGTAATTTTCGCTTGAAAAGTTACGAAATTTTTGAGAAAAAACCGATGCCGACTTGGGGCGCCAACCTCATGCCGATTGATTTCGACGCTATCACCTACTACCTGAAAGCCACGGACAAGCAGGCCAATTCCTGGGAAGATCTGCCGCAAGAAATCAAAGATACCTACGACAAGATTGGCGTTCCGGAAGCCGAAAAGAAATTTCTAGCCGGCGTCTCAGCCCAGTACGAGTCCGAAGTCGTCTACGAGAGCGTCAACCGCGAACTCGACAAGTTGGGCGTCATTTTCTGTGACATGGATACCGCCGTCAAGAAATATCCGGAGCTGGTTAAAGAATACTTCGGCACACTCATTCCACCTCACGACAACAAATTCGCAGCACTCAATTCTGCTGTCTGGTCAGGTGGTTCGTTTGTCTATATTCCAAAAGGCGTCCATGTCGGCCTACCACTTCAGGCCTACTTCCGTATCAATGCCGAAGCCTTCGGACAGTTCGAGCGCACGCTCATCATCGCTGAAGAAGGCAGCTACGTCCACTACATCGAAGGCTGCACTGCCCCCATCTATACATCCTCGTCACTCCACTCAGCCGTCGTCGAAATCTTCGTCAAAAAAAATGCCCGGGTGCGCTACACCACTGTCCAAAACTGGAGTAAAAATATCTACAACCTCGTCACCAAACGTGCCAGAGCCGAAGAGAACGCCGTTATGGAGTGGGTCGACTGCAATATCGGAAGTGGTGTCACCATGAAGTATCCAGCTGTCTACCTGACCGGTCGCGGTGCCAGAGGCGAAGTCCTTTCCATTGCCTATGCTGGTAAGGATCAGCACCAGGATGCCGGAGCCAAGATGGTACACCTTGCCTCTGATACCACCTCACGGGTTGTTTCAAAATCTATTGCCAAAGACGGTGGCCGGACATCCTATCGTGGCCTGGTTCATATCGCCGCTGGCGCCAAAAATGCCAAGGCCTCAGTAGTCTGCGATGCACTGCTCCTCGATGAACACTCTCGTTCTGATACCTACCCCACCATGCGTATCCACGAAGAAAGTGCCGAATTGACTCACGAGGCAACTGTCGAACGAATCGGCGAAGACAAGCTCTTCTACCTGACCTCACGCGGAATTACCAAAGGTGATGCCGAGGGACTGCTCGTCAATGGCTTCATCGATCCAGTCGTCAAAGAAATTCCCCTGGAATATTCCATCGAACTGAACCGATTGATCAATCATGAAATGAAAGGATCTATCGGATAACGTATTTGTGCTTTTATGAAATTCCACAACATCACTACCGATACCAACACAGTGTACCAGCTCAAAGCAAACGAGCAGATGGTATTTTTCATGTTGAACAAAAGTGGTGATATCACTTTTGAACTCCTCGGTGCTGGGGCGACCGCCCACGTTTTTGCTTTCTTCGTCGGAAAAAATACAGACAAGGGAACGCTACGCATTTCCCAGAGACACCTGGCACCTCGTACCACCTCGCGTGTCTTGGTGAAAAGTATCCTCCATGACGCATCAGAATTTTCTTATCGTGGGACACTCCATATCGCACACGATGCCACCCTCTCCGATGCTTCCCAAGAAAATCGCAATCTCCTTCTCTCCCGGAATGCCAAGGCCTTCTCTGAACCAGCGCTCGAAATCCTCACCAGTGATGTGAAGTGTCACCATGCCGCTACCACCAGCCCACTCAATGTCGAGCAACTGTTCGCACTCGAAGCTCGTGGTCTTGCTCCAAAACAGGCAAAAAAACTCCTCGTCGATGGCTTTCTCCAGTCGTCACTTGATACTATGAATGCACTCATTTCTTCTCAGGAACAAGAAAAAGTGCTAGCCTTGATGGGACGATTTGCCGATTAAAAGAGAATCTATGAACCTCACAGACATCAAGCAGGCTTTTCCGATATTCACGAATCATCCAGATCTCGTGTACCTCGATTCCGCTGCCACCGCACTCAAGCCAGCTTCTGTTATCGCTGCTGAAGTTGCTTATTACGAACACTACTCTTCCAACATCGCAAGAGGAATCTATCCGATGGCAGAAAAAGCGACTGAGGCTTTTGAGGGTGCTCGCGCCAAAATTGCCTCATTCATCGGGGCCTCTCGTCCTGAAGAAATCATCTTCACTTCCGGTACCTCCGCTTCGCTGAATCTCGCCGCCCAACTCCTCGCTTCACGTGTTACCCAAGGAGATAACATCATCATCACCGCTACCGAGCACCACTCCAATCTCCTCCTCTGGAAAGAATTAGCAAAAACAAAAGGAGCTCTTCTCAAAATTGCTCCTATCACCAAAAGTGGCGAGCTTGACCTCACAGCGTTACAGAGTCTCGTCGATAGTCGGACAAAAATTATCGCCTGGAGCGCTGTCTCCAACGTCCTCGGCATCATCAATCCGGTAGCGGAGATCGTACAGACGGTGAAGAGTATCAATCCTGCGGTCATCACTATAGTCGATGCTGCGCAGGCCGTCGGACACCTACCCGTCGATGTCACCGCATGGAACACTGACTTCATCGCTTTTTCTGGACACAAGATATTTGGTCCAACCGGAACAGGTGTACTGTTCGGAAAATACACCCTCCTCGAAACACTCCCGCCAGTTTCCTTTGGTGGTGGTATGGTGCTCGATGCCTGCGCAGAGGAAACCGTCTACAAAGATACTCCCGCTCGTTTTGAATCCGGTACCCCAAACATCGCCGGCGTAATTGGCCTCGGTGCTGCCATAGCATTTATTGAAAGCATCGGCCTCGATGTCATCCGCACGCATGAACTGACACTCATCGACTTTACCTGTCGACGACTCAAGGAAGAATTTGGTGCATCACTTGAGATTATCGGCGATGTTCCTGCCGAGAAAAAAAGCGGCATCATTTCCTTTACCCTCGAAGGTATTCATCCGCATGATACGGCTTACCTCTTGGGGGAAAGAAATATCTGCGTCCGCGCCGGTCTCCAGTGCGCCGCCCCGCTCCATGAAACACTCCACCTCTCGGCATCAGCGCGCATCAGTCTCTCTGTCTACAATACCGAAAATGATATCGAAAAACTCATCATCGGTCTGAAAGAAGTACGTCAAATCTTATGAGTGATATCTACCAGGAAATCATCCTCGATCATTACCGGAACCCTCGGAATCATGGCACGCTCGAGCACCCGACACACCAGGCCAAGGCGCTGAATGCCAGCTGCGGTGACAAGCTCCAAATGGACATCATCGTCAAAGATGATATTATTGAGGAGGTGCATTTTTCCGGAGTTGGTTGTGCCATCTCCCAGGCTTCGGCGTCGCTTCTCACGGAGTCCATCAAAGGAAAGTCCGTAAAGAATGCTCTCGCTCTTGAGCCAAAAGATGTCCTCACCCTCCTCGGAGTGACGCTCTCTCCAAGCCGGATCAAGTGCGGCCTCCTCTCGCTCGAGACAGCCAAGAAAACCCTCAGCAGTGGTTCATTGTTGTAAACTGAATTTTCATTTTCTTTCTCCCGTTTCCGACGGTAACATCCATGATGAACGTGTTGGTAACAGTCGAGCGTAGAGCGATGGTTTCGAGCTGTTAGCTCCCTGTTCGACGAAGTGAGTCAGGGATGTTCGGCGGAAACAATGGGGGAAGAAAAGGGAAGTTCAGTTTACAACAAACGTAAAGTAAAAATTTAAAATCATACGCATATGTCGCAATGGAAAGACGAGACGAAAGTAGCTGGTCCCATCGCATTGAAGAATGGCTGGACCGTAGAAGTTGATCATGGTGTTTGTATCGGCGCCGCCCCCTGCACTGCCATGGCAGCCAACACCTTTGCCCTCGATGATACCGGCAAGGCCGGCATTCTCGCCTCTGTCGACCAGGACGACCAGGAGACCATTTTGAACGCCGCTCGCTCCTGTCCTGTCGCCGCCATCATCATCAAAGACGAAACCGGCAAAGTGATCTTCCCTGAATAAATGTCCAACGAAAAAATCACCAACCAAGAAGTGCTGGAGAAACTCAAGCTCGTGTTAGATCCCGAGCTTGGTGTTTCTATTGTCGATCTTGGCCTCATTTACGAAGTGACGGTTTCTCCGGAAGGTGTCTGTACCATCACCATGACGCTCACCACCATCGGCTGCCCGCTCTTTGCTCAGATCCAGAAAGAAATTGAGGATCGCGTCATGGAACTCGAAGCGATAGAAGATGTAAAAATCGATCTCACTTTCGACCCACCCTGGTCAGTAGACAAGATGACCGAAGACGCCAAAATCCAACTTGGCCTCGACTAATGCAAAAAAAGCCGATGGGGGAAATTCTTTCCTATTGGTTTACTCAAAGGTTTTCTCTCTACTGATAGCTTCGCAGAAGATCATCCAACAATTGTTTGTTGGGTGTTTTTTGATAGAGTGGTTCACTTCCCTCACGTACTAGCGTCTCATAGGTCGGTCGTCCGGTCGTCTGATAGAGAATCCCCAGTGGCATTCGATCCGTATGGAAGGCCAGCTCAAGCGCCTTCATTTTATCTTCTTTGTCGTGCGCCTCGTCTAAGTAGTAGGTATTCTCTTTGAACCACTGGTAGGTATTTTGTTTGTTAAACACAACACACGGCTGAAAGACATCCACCAACGCGTAGCCCTTGTGCTGTATGGCCGCCTTGATAATTTCCTTTGACTGCATGATATCCCCCGAAAAAACCCGCGCCACAAACGTCGCTCCGAGTGTAATGGCGGTGGCTAGCGGGTTAAACGGTTCCATCACGACACCCCCCACTTGTACCGGGGTCTTCATGCCTTTCTCCGAGGTCGGCGACGCCTGACCCTTGGTCAACCCATATACCATGTTGTTGTGGACGATATTGGTGATATCAGGATTACGTCTGATGGTATGCATGAAGTGATTCCCTCCCTCACCATAAGTATCGCCATCGCCGCTCTCCGCAATGACCGTCAGCTGCGGATTGGAATTTTTGATAGCGATGGCCGGCGGCAGCGCCCGACCATGCAGACCGTTGAAATAATTGACCCGCAGATAATGCGGTGTTTTGGCTGCCTGTCCGATACCGGAACACATCACGACATCCTGTGGCAAAATATCAAGCTCCGAGAGAGCCATTTTCACGATATTGACGATAGGAAAATTGCCACAACCTGGGCACCAGGCCATGTCAGTCTCCTTTGGCATGTCGTAAAGTTTTTTGTCGATCATAGATCTGCGCTCAATTTTTTCAACTTTTTGACCACTTCTTCCACAGAAAATGGATCACCATTATACTTCAAAATATTTTCTGAAATCTTCACACCGTATTCGAGAGCGAGGAGATTTCCAAACTGACCCGTCGCATTATTTTCCATCACGATAACCTTCTTCTTGGAGAAGAGCTTTTTCCCTTTCATTGGAAGCGGATAGACCTGATGAAAGTGAAGAGCAGCCACGCCTTCTCTATCGAGAATTTCCAAAGCCTCTTCGATAACACCGTGATTTGATCCCCAGGTCACAACGACCATCTCGGCATGCGCTACATCACCAATTTCTGTCGGCATGAGCGCCTCTTCGCGAATACCGGTCATCTTGGAAAGTCGTTTCTCGTGCATAGCCAGGCGTACTGTGGCACTCTCGGTAATATGCGCCGCTTCGTCATGTTCATCGCTATCCACGCCGACCAGTCCCTCACCATGGCCCGGAATACCGCGCGGAGAAACGCCGTCTTTGGAAAGTGCGTAGCGTTTATAATCTGCCTTTGTCTCTACGATATGATTCACTGCCTCAAGTTGTTTCAAGTTTTCTTTCGGAAAACTCCCGAGAGCATCGATCAGATACTGATCAGTCAAAATAAACACGGGTACCTGGTATTTGTCTGCTATCTGAAAGGCCTGTTGTGTTACTAGATAGGCTTCTTCCGGCGTCCCAGGCGCAAAAATCGCCCGAGGGAACTCCCCATGACCGGCATAGAGAACCAGGTTGAGATCAGCCTGCTCGGTACGAGTCGGCAGTCCCGTGGCTGGCCCCGGGCGCTGACCAATATGCACCACAATCGGTGTCTCGATGATGCCCGAAAGACTCACCCCCTCGGTCATGAGGTCAAATCCTCCACCAGAGGTCGTGACGACGGCCCGGGCTCCAGCGTACCAGGCGCCCAGCCCCTGATTGATAGCCGCAATTTCATCTTCCGCCTGATCCACCACCACGCCAAATTCCTTTCCATGCTGCGCCAAAAATGTCAGGAGTCCCGTCCCTGGTGACATCGGATAGGAAGAAATGTAGTTACACCCTGCTGCGAGAGAACCCAGGCCCACTGCCTCGATCCCATCCATCAGCATTTCTTGTTTCACTTTTTCATCCCGCTTGATATGTACCTCAATACCAGAATCATAGGCCAGATGTTTGCCAAAAGCGTAGCCTTTTTTTGCTGCCTCGATATTTTTCGCCACTATTTCCTCTCCTTTACGAGTGAAGTGCTCTCGCAAATAGTCTTCAAAAACTTTTTCATCAGCAGCCAGTATCCCCAGCACTACTCCGACCGCTACCGTACTGGTATAGATAGGGTTGCCCAGTTCATTGGCAAACTGAGTGAAGGGAATATTCACCACCGGACAGGTCGTCAGCGTGCAAACCTTCTCCCGTTCACCCAACACAATGGTATCCTTAGTAATCCGGTGTTCCAAATGTGGCAAGACACCTTTGTCCATAGCAAAGAGCAGATCGATACGATCGACGAAGGCGTTTCGACGAGCACTCGTCACGCGGATCTCGGTCGAATTGCTCCCACCACGAATACGCGACATGTACTCCTTGATGGCAAAGACATGGTAGCCCTCACGCTTGAGTACCTGTACCAAAAGCGTCTCCACCGTCTGCACCCCCTGCCCGGCAGCACCACCTAGGACTATAGAAATATCCCCAGAAAATCGTTTCATGTTTGTGTTTCTTTGTCCTTATTATATCACAAACAGCGATAGGGAGGATGGAAAAAAGAAAGTCTGTGGCAAAAGAATTTTTTCTGGACTGTTTCGTTGTTTGAGACGTGGCTCTCGATTCGAAAAACAGGCGGTACCCCGTATAGACTGGAGTCGAAGTTTTTCGATAAGCGAGCGCCACGGCGAGACCGAAACACGTCAAGAAAAAATTACTTTTGCCACAGACTTAACGGCACACCCAGATTTACTCTTTCTCCAAATCCTTCTTCACTACTTCAAACTCGTTCTCAATTTCCTTGAGTCGAGTACGACTCTCTTTAATCAGCACCGTCCCTTCCTTGATCTTCTCCAAGCCCTTCTCCACATCCACTTCTTCCTGGTTATCAAACCAGGCAATAATCTCCTGTACCTTTTTGAGCGACTCACTGAGGTTCATTTTTGGCATAAGTGTAACATTAATCCTCTGTTATTTTCTCGACGCGCGCCCCGATTTTCCCCTTACTCAACTGTATGTCCAGTATATCACCCACCTGCAAACTCCCGATGTCCTTCACTATTCCGTGTCCGCTCTTCACCAGACTGTAGCCCAGCTTCAAAACCCGGGTTGGATCGTATTGCCGAAGCAGATCCTCAGCATACACAAGCTCTTTTTTGGCATGCTCGAGACGTGTGAGAAAAGAATGCGCTATACTCTTTTCTGCCTGAACTACCTCAGCCACTCTCTGTCGTACCAAAGCCTGAAGCGACAACAGCCTCTCAGTCAGTGCCTGCTTCAAGATATCGGCATACCGAAGAAACTCTCCTAGCTTGTCCAAAAGCTCCTCACTCGCAGTACCCAGTGTCGTTCTCACCATTGAAAGCTCCCGCTCCATCAAGATGGGAAGGTGTTGCTCGAAGTGCCGTACCAATCCCCGTGCCTCATCCCAGGGCTCACGCAGCGTCCTGGCTGTAGCAGTCGGCGTCGAGACCATCATATCAGCAGCGAGTGCCGCGAGTGTCACATCTTTCTCATGCCCCACCCCGAGGAGCGTCGGTATCCGACAGTTCGCCACCTCTCGTACCAGAGCCTCATTATTGAATGCCTGTAAACTCTCGAGACTGCCACCGCCACGGATCATCACCAGCACATCATACTCATCAGCATGGGCATGAAAGTATTTGAGTGCTTCAATAATCTCGAATACCGCCTTTTTCCCTTCCACACTGGTCGGATAGAAACCTACTTTCAGCCCTTGTGCCCCGAGATTCATGGCGAAGTCCCCGATGGCCGCCCCTTGCTCGGAGGTGATAAGTGCGATGCGTGTCGGAAATTTTGGGAGTACTCTTTTCTTTTCCGGCGCAAAAACACCCTCCTGCTCCAGCTTGAGTTTAAGAGCATCGTAGGCCTTCTTGAGTGCTCCTTCACCACACAGCTCTATCATTCCCGCCTTGAAACTCAGACGACCACTCGGCTTGTAGATGTCTGGTGCTCCTTCGACGATAATCTCATCCCCGATGGCCAGGGTCACTCCAGAAATTTCGTACTGATTGCGAAAAATAAGACATGAGAGCATGCTCTCATCCTTGGCATCTTTGATGGTAAAGTACACCACGCGATCACGCACATCGACACTGGATACTTCCCCCTGGACACGGGCCGCCATCCCCGAGAGTTCGATATTCAGTCCATCAAGAAACCGACTAACGGTTAGTACTTCTTCTTGATAGGCGTCTGCTGTAACCGAGCACTCTTCATCAGACAATACACTTCCATCGTCAGTCGTCCCGGGCTCGACCCGGGATCCAGTATCCACCAACGTCTGAAAAAAATCATCATTCTTGCTTCGTATTTGGCTTGCTGATTTTTTTGGAGGCCTCGCATCCAAAACTCCCGACTGTTCAGCAATCATCCGCAAGAGCACGGCTCCGTACTTCGCGTATTTCGCTTCTTTGATACCTTTGATAGCAAGCAATTCGTCTTTGTTTGTAGGCACAGCACCAACCAGTGCTTCCAACACAGTATTCGAGAGCACTCGGTACCCCTCTACCCCTTCTATCCGCGCCTGATTATTGCGCCAATTCCGCAGTTCACTCAATAACGACATATGTGTAAAACAGGGGTTGAACCGCTGTATAAAGGCTTACGTAAGGGATCAGCGGGACTGGTTGTAGAGCGCAGCGATTTCAGCAGCCGAAAGAGCACGATTGTAGAGACGTACCTCATCAATCACACCGTCAAAAGCCCTGTCGGCAGCCGGTCTATTACCTATTGTCAGTGTTTGGCTTGCATCGCTTGATGCAGTCCCCGAAGGGGTGCTAAACTCTGTCGTGGCAGAAACACTCCCATCGATATAGAAAATTGGATCGTTAGTACTTGAGCCACTATCATACACAATAGCAACATGCTGCCAGACACCCATCTGAAGCGAACTGGCTGCGCTGTTCCAGTCACCAGCCGCTCCGGAAAACCATCGATAAAAGCGCAATCTGGTATCGCTTCCGGAGCACCCCCAGCTTGCATGAGCACACACACCAAATTCCCAGCCACCAGAGGCAGAGGTAGCCTTGTTCAGAATTTTTGCGAGTGTTCCACCACCGGTTGAATTCGGCTTGACCCAAGCCGTCACCGTAATCACGGCCAGGTCATCCACGCTAGCATTACTACCAAGATCGACATAATCATCAGTATTGTCAAAGGAAAGCGCTTGGCCAATCTTTCCACGAACCTTTGTCGGCCCACTTGTGAGAGTACCAACATTGCCACTACCAGAACGATCATAAGCCGTGGTACCAGAAACGTCCTGACCATTGAATGACCAGTAGCCCTTGAGACTGGTGTCTGCCCCTGTTGGTGTAGCAAGGCGATACAGCTGTGCCGCCTCATCACCCGAGAGAGCACGACTATACAGACGAATTTCATCCAGTTTCCCATCAAAGTGCAACGAACTATTCGAGTCCATCCCTATCACCACACTCACCGAATTCGCCAAAGAACCAACATTGGTGAACGTTCCTGTTCTAGTCACGCTTTCTTGGACACCATCAATATAGAGATTGGTTTGACTGGCACCGCTTTCATCCCACACCACCGTGAAGTGGTGCCAGCCCGTGGCCGTAAAGGTCGAGACTGACTCTAGCTGGTACTCATCTGTGCCATCAGAAACCTCAAACGTGAGCTGGTCCGTATTCCCCGGCAAATGAACTATGTAGCCAGCATTATTGGAAGCTGTACCCAATCTTTTGGCAAAAATAGTATCAGTCGTCGTAGCCGTATCACGATTGAACCAGCCCGACAGAGAAAAGTTCTCCGTCCCATCCATTTCAAAAATATCATTACTGGCCACAGCCGCATACTGGGTACTGCCATCCAAATCGATCGCACCAGCGATCTGCCCTGTCGTCCAGGTCGGGCTCCCGGTCAGCCCAAAAGTAGTGCCATTGGTACTGCTATCAGTAGCATTGCTCCCGCTCCCATCATCGAGCTTCCAATACCCGGCCAGACCACTGTCGAGGCGTCCTGTGCCCTGAGACTGAGAGATACTCGAGGTTACCTTTGCTCCTCCGCCCTGCGTATAAAGCGACTGGATCTCTCCTGCTGACAATACCCGACTATAAATGCGTGTCTCATCAAGCTTGCCGTCAAAAGGCTCCTCAGCGTCTGATGCCGCTCCGACAGCCAAAACAACAGCGTTGGAAATATTACCGATGTTACCGATGGTCCCACTATCAGTAGCGTTATTGGCAACGCCATTGATATAGATCTCGCTGCCAGCGGCTGAATTCTCATCCCAAACGATAGCATACTGATACCAACCGGTCGTTGTGAAAGTCGAATTAGACGTCAAGGAATATTCATCCGTCCCATCAGAAACTTCGAAGATGAGCTGGTCAGTCGCATCGTCAATATAGGCGACGTACCCAGTGTCGGTAGAGAGAATGCCGGTACGCTTGGCGATGATAGTATCATCGGTGGTAGCGGTATCACGATAGAACCAGCCCGAAAGCGTCAGGTCGGCCGTATCAGTTGCATCAAGCATAGCATTGTCAGCAATGCTGACATAGTCATTGGTATCATCAAAATCGAGGGCCTGACCAACTTTTCCTTTCACTTTGGTCGGGCCGCCGGTGAGAGTGCCATTATTATTTCCACCACTCCTGTCAAAGGCCGTTGTACCAGAAAAGTCCTGGCCATTGAAAGGCCAGTAGCCATTGAGGCTGGTATCCACCCCGGTCGGAGCGGTCAGGCGATAAAGATTGGCCGCTTCTTCAGCTGAAAGGGCGCGATTGTAGACACGCACCTCGTCAATAGACCCATCGAAATTACGTAGATTATCGCTTGTTCTCCCACCAATAACAAAGTTATTTGAACCAGTGGTTGGAAGCTCACTCACCGATGCCGAAGCCACCTTCATCCCATTCTTATATAGTGTCGCTATCTTGTTTCCATCGAGTGTAGCAGTGACATGCTGCCAAGTATTAAGCGTGATAGTATTGGCTGCACCGAGAAATCGAGGGGCTACAGTGGTGTTCACCATGAAAGCAAATCCGCTAGCCACCGTAACGTTGTCAACCGAAAAGATAAAGCCCGTCGTGGCATTACTATCCTTGTCTACGATACGACCCTTGCCACCGCCGCCCCCAAAAGTCTCTGGATAAATCCAAGCGCTCACCGTCATAGTACCCGTCATATTGAGAGCGGTGGGCGCCCCCGCCGTGATATGATCGTCTGTTCCATCAAAGTTTACCGCCCCACCGATCTGCCCTGTCGTCCAGGTTGGTCCATTGGTCAGTGTCCCCGTATTGCCATTGGTACTGCTGTCCGTGGCACTTGTACTACTGCCATCATCAATGCCATCATCGAGCCCCCAGTACCCTACCAGCCCACTGTCTAGTCGTCCCGTACCTTGAGCTTGAGAAACACTGGAATCCACCCTGGTCCCGCCACCCTGAGCATAAAGGGACTGGATTTCCCCGGCCGACAAGACACGATTGTACGCACGTACTTCATCGACAGAACCACGGAGCGCATTATTGGTATCGGACTCTGACCCCACCCGAAAGGTCAGAGCGTTCGAGAGATCTCCAATATTACCGATCGTTCCGCTGTCCGTGGCGCTGTTCGAAACTCCATCTATATATATTTCCGAATTGGCTGCCGAGTCTTGATCCCACACCACCACAAAATGAATCCACCTTGCAGAGGAAGTAAAAACTTCTGTAGAAGTAAGTGAATACTCATCCGTCCCATCAGAAACCTCAAAAACAAGTTTGCCGCTCGATACATCCATGTAAAGAATATACCCAACATCGGCAGCGGTGACGCCATTGCGCTTGGCAATGACGGTATTGGTCACAGAAGCATTGCGCGAAGCGACCCAACCAGACAGAGTCAGATCGGCCGTATCACCAACATCAAGCGTCGCTGTATCAGCAACCGTCACGTATTGAGTATCAGAAATCGAAAGGGCCTGACCCACTTTTCCTTTTATCCTCCCGGGAGCAGCTACGATCGTCCCATCAAACCCATTTCCAGAACGATCATAGGCGGTCGTCCCAGATATATCGCCCCCATCAAATGACCACAGACCAATCAGACCATTCGTCACCAAGTCATTTTTTGACTGATTGATCGTCGAACCATAGACCTGGAAGTACCAATAGGCACCAGCAAACACCCCTATAATGAGGATGATACCGAGCCATTGGAAGACTCGCGCTTTCGTTGTGGAGTAGTCAGGCATAATTTCAAAAACACAGTTCTCAAATCACAAAGACCAAACAAAACACAGGAATTAAAACACAAAAAAGAATAGGCAAGCTGTTTGGAATTTGAAGGTTGTGCTTTGTTTGGCTTTTGTGCTTTTTGCTTTGGAATTTTACTCTCTCAAGTATACCAAAAAAACAGAGTTCTCGCTTGGTGAAGGAGAACCCTGTTTCGGAATACTCTCTGTTGTTACTTCAAGTATTTCTCTACCGTCGCCTGCAAGTCACTGAAGCTCTTGGCTCCCACGAAATTGTCTGTGTTGACGAAGAAATTTGGTGTCCCACCAAAGCCAAACTGCTGTGCTACGGCCATATCTTCCGTCGTCCGAGTGTCATATTTGCCACTCTCGAGACACGTCTTCATATCATTGGCATTGACAGCGCTCTTCAAGAAATCCGCCACCACGCCTGCCTTGGCCTTATCATTCTTGACATCAGTATTCATGAGCGTGTACCCTGCCTCACTCATGAGAAGATCATGCGCCTCCCAAAACTTTCCTTTTTCTTTGGCACAGTACAGTGCCTTCGTCCCCATTTCGCCGTTGCCATGGCCATTGGCATACATCCAGACAAAGCCTGCCTTGCCGGCATCTACCAATTTTTTCATTTCTGGTACTGGTGGCAAATATGAGCCACCATCTTTTGTCATCATAAACTGCGCTCCCATCTGCTTGTTCAGGCCTGGGTTCTTCCCAGCCGCCACATGACAGAAGGGACAGCTCGGATCGCTAAATTCCACAAAGAGCACCTTGCTGTCTTTGTTTCCAAAAGTAATATTTTTACTCGTGAACAAAGCCTTCACCTGATCCATCGTCACGGTCACTTTGGCCGGCGCTGCCACCTGATCGGCTGTCCCATTCTGAGGTGCCACTGCCACCACTCCACTCTTCAAACCGGAAGAGATAATCGCTCCGGCGATGATGAGACTGCCCAAGAGAATCGTCCCCGCGATGAGCAGGGCTTCCTTGGCAACTTTCTTCTCGGCTACCACTACAGCCATTTCTTTTTCTGGCATCATTTCATTTTCCATACACGCTTTTCAATAACGATTTAACTTCCTCAGTTTAGCATAAAAATCGGTATCTTCTCAAACAACTGGTGGAGCAGCTTCTTTTCGGGCGATTGTGTACTCCTTATATTGCAGTGCCACCCAATCGATACTCTTTTGAAGGGTCGGGAGGAAATTCTTCCACGCCAAAATTTTCGCAAGCGCATAGGAAGCAAGAAGGAATGTCACCTGAAATACCTCACCGATATCGGCTCCACCACGAACTAGGAACCGATGGAAAATTGCCAGTACAAAAAGTGCATAGACCAAACGATGCAGCAGTTTCCATTTGCTGCCCAAGAACCGCTGGGCCAGGCTATTTGATGTCAGAAGAAGTGGCAGTGTCAGCACATAGGCTCCCATACCAAAGAGATAGGCCGGATCAATGGCCAAAAAATCATCCCGCCAGTACGGCGCGATAAAAAGAGCGAACCACTCTGGATCAAGCAAAAAACCCACACCATGAACAGTCGCCAGATAGGCCATCGTGATTCCCAGCTCCCGTCGCAGACTCATCGCCTGAAGCAGCAGTCGCATGCGCAAAATTTTCGAGATTGGGCTGAGAAACAAGATCACAATCAGCAAATTTCCAGCCAACTCACCAAAATCCTTCCTCATTTCCGGGAAAAAGAAACCAAACAATGAAAGATGAGCCACTATTAATATGCAACGCTTCACGCCAAAAAGATGCTTAGCAAGAAAAGTGCTGGCCCAATCGTGCCACCAAAAAGCCCACCCCAGAACAATCTTCATAAAAAATATTTTACACACGATAATACTCCATCCCCAATTATAGACAAAAAAGGGAAAAAGAGGAACTTCATATCCCGAGAAAGAAATTCGAAAATATGCTATGCTAGAAGCAAATCTGAAACAAAAACATGAGCGATCCCATTATCGTCGTTGATAAGTTGCGCATCATCTACAACCAAGGAAAAAGTAACGAGACGCGCGCACTCGAAGAAACGAACCTCACTATCTATCCAGAGGAGTACGTCATCATCTATGGCCCTTCCGGCTGTGGCAAGTCGACGCTCCTCTATTCTATTTCCGGACTCCAATCGCCGACCTATGGCGACGTCCTGATTCAGGGCACATCTATTGCCAAAATGACTCGAGCTGAAGAGCTCGAGCTCCACCAAACAAAGATTGGCATGGTGTTTCAGGCCTTCTACCTCATTTCCTCTCTTGATATTCTCGATAACGTCTGTCTTCCGAAAGTCTTCCGTGGCATCACCCCAAAAGAACGGAAATTGGCTGGTATCCAGCTCTTGCGCCGCTTCGGCATCGCCGAACAATCCGACAAATTCCCCAATCAGCTCTCCGGCGGGCAGAAACAACGCGTGGCTATTGCTCGATCCCTCGTCAATAATCCAGAGATTATCCTGGCCGATGAACCGGTCGGTAACCTCGATAGCGAAAGCGCCGAAAACGTGCTCAAAATCCTCAAAGAACTCAACACCGTCGACAAAAAAACCATCATCATGGTAACGCACAACCCGGAACACCTCATCTACGCCGATCGTGTCATCCACATGAAAGATGGCCGGGTCATCAAAGAAGAAGTCTTCAAAGAAAAACGCCCGGTTGAGGCCAAGAAAAAACTCCTCGAAGACAGTCCGGAATCAAGCGAACTCAAAATGCTCATGGCTTCCTTCAAGAGCCTGCTCCCACAGCAGATCGATGTGCTCTTGGTACCATTTAAGGCCAAACAACTCCTGGCCCATCTCCTCTCAGAACTTTCCGAGGAACAAGTCAGTATGGCAGAGGCCTTCCTCAAGGAGCTTCTCTTCAAAAATATTGATACCCAGGTATTTGAAGATCGTCTGGATCTCGATCTCGATGATGGTGGCGCCGGCTGGAATCGTATGCGTGCCGAGTCCTTCGCCGCTCGTACCCATATCATCCTCGAGCAGTCACAGAAACTCAAGGCCTCTCCCGAAACCGGCTCCATCACGCTCGAAAAATACCTATCAGACTTGTTTCATCTGAAACTGAGCGATGAACAAAGACTCCGCCTCCAGGCGACGCTCAAGCTCCGGCTCGAAAGCAAACTCGGCCAGATTGAAATGCAGAAACGCTTCGATGCACGAGTATCTTCAGGCGGCGTTGGCCTCCACAAAAATACCGCTGAAAAGGTTGTCCGAGAAATTGAAATTATTATGCTCCTCAAATACAGCTAGCCTATGCGATTTTTCGATATCCTCAAATTGTCCATGCGTATGTTCAAGGCTCGCACCATGCGAACCCTTTTGACTATTCTCGGTATGTCGGTCGGCATCGCAGCTATCATCTTTCTCGTGTCACTCGGCTACGGACTCCAGCGCACCCTCCTCCAGAAGATCACCACCTCCGATGCCCTGGTCACACTCGATGTGACGCTCGGGAAACAAGAGGCGACCACCCTCGATAATAGTGTGGTCGAAACTCTGCGCACGGTGCGTGACGTCGTCGATGTCATCCCGGTTCTTGAGCTCTCCGGCCAGGGGAAGTTCGATGCTATTACTCTCGACATCAATACCGTCAGCTCTTCCGCTTCCTTCCTCAAATCAGAGGGGGTCAAAGTCACTCATGGGCGTCTCTTCACCAAAGATGAGACCAACAAAGTCGTGATCACCAAGGCCGTCGCCCAAGTGTTTGGTACGGCACCAGAAGAAATGCTCGGGAAAACCGTCTCGCTCACCCTTTTTCAGAATGACGCCTCTGGCCAAATCAGCCGCAAAGATTCCTTCGCCCCACAAGATACCTACATGATCGCCGGCATCTCGGATGGTGATGAAAATATTGTCTACCTCTCACTCGATTCGCTCGATGGCTTCCCTCTCTCGAGTTATACCAAACTGAAAGTAAAGTGCGCCTCCACCCAAGTCCTCAATCAGGTACGCCAAGATATCGAAGCCCAAGGATTTACTGCCTCCTCAATTTCAGAAACTATCGACCAGGCCAACAAAGTCTTCGGCGCTATCCAAATCGTCCTCATGGTCTTTGGTATGATTGCTCTCATCGTCTCGGCTATCGGTATGTTCAATACCATGACTATCGCCCTCCTCGAACGAACTGAAGAAATCGGTATCATGAAGTCCATCGGTGCTTCCCGCGGCAGCATCTCACTCATGTTCGTGATGGAGTCGACGCTCATGGGTCTCCTCGGTGCCTTAGGAGGCATCCTCCTCGGCATCCTTGAAGGTGAGATCCTCAACTTTTTCATCAATCTCGTCGCAACCCGTTTCGGCGGTGAGTCTGTCGACCTCTTCTACAGTCCACTCTGGTTTATCATGACAGTTATCGCCTTCGGTGCCTTCGTCGGCTTCATGACTGGCGTCTTTCCGGCTCGCAAAGCCTCGCATATCGATACTCTCGATGCTCTCCGATACAAATAATGGATACGAGTCTCATCCAATTCATCACAAACATCCCGCCAGAATACTGGTATGGCGTGATTTTTCTCGGTACCTTTCTCTTGGGAGAAAATGTCATCATTGCCGCCTTCGTCTTCACCGCCACACACCCGAGCCTCTTTCCTCTCACCTTCCTCATGACGCTCTGCGGCACACTGGCCGCCGATATTTTTTGGTACT
>JBAQNF010000046.1:0-2389 GCA_049303555.1 Candidatus Moraniibacteriota bacterium
CATCTGACCATTGGCATTGAAGTTGATGCCAAGGTAGATGTTGTCGGTATTGAAATCCACCGATCCTGGAAGAGTAGTCGTGTCACCAAGATTGGTCTGGAAGATGCCGTCTGTCACGGTGATACTCTTTGACTCTCGCCACACGGCGTCATTGTCCGCACCGGAGGTACAAGGAGTAGCAGGACTGGCGGCAGTGTAGAGACAAAACAAAAACGTGTAACTGGCGGTCGTGACATTGGTCCCATCAGTGTTGGTGACTTTCCCCTGAAAGTTGATCTGTTTGTTCACACCAGCCGCCGCCTCTACCGGAAGAGAAAACGAAAAAACACCGCTTATGGCTAGTATCGCTACGACCAGGATGTACTTCGTAATACGTGTTTGTTTGTACCCCTCCGACATACTCTTTTTTTGTTTTTGCAGAAACGAAAACGGGCTCCAGAAATGATCTGGGCACCCGTTTCTCATATAACTCAACAAATCCATTATACACCAAAAAAATGGCTTTGTCAAGCGGAAAAACACTCTAAAAATACTTGACGCCCGAGCAAGAGAGATGTGGTCTCAAAAAGAAAAAGAAAAAGTCAGTGCTTTTTCTTTTGGCTTAGAAATGGCATTTTTTAAGAAAACGTCTTGTGTTTTACTTCCATTCAAAATCCTGAAAAATATCGTCCAAGTCTCCCAAAAGAGCATCTGGACTAAATGAAGAGGTGACAGCAATACTCACTACCAAATCGTTTTTCTGAAAAAAGGCTGTCTGCTCGAAGACGGGGGAATTTTTTGTAAAAAGCACCGTGTCAAGTCCTGATTTTTTCATGGATGTTCTTTCATAGGTCTGGGGGTCACTGGCGCGCATCTGAAATGATGGCGACGCCTCAAGACCGCCCCCCACCCGTTCTTCTACCGTGACCGCTATTTTTCTCCCTTCCAAATCAGTCGCTAACAAAAAGAGAGTTTCCTTGATTGGTCCACTCGCGGGAAGAGAGTGACTTTTTTCGGCATACGTTCCCGGATACGAAAAACTGAAGTGTGCTCCTCGAAAATACTTCTGTTCATTTCCCTGGTCAAAGCCTTCGTCTTTCACGGGCAGCGTACCGGTGCGTATCACACCAACCGCCGGCCTTTGCAGAAAAAGCCATACGGCATACAACGCGCCAGAAAAAAGAACTGCTCCAAAAAGGAACAGGCTGATCTTCCATCCACCTTTCCGAGAGGAGTCGCTATGCGTTTCTTGTTCCATATGTATTTCTATATACCCGATGAGCTGCCCAAAGAAGCGCTATGAGCAGAATACTCGCGAGCCATGCTGGCCAGGGGATATGATAGAAAGAAAACGTCGTGGTAGTGAAATCATCTTTGCCGTCATAGCGATAGGCGATATCCATCGTGTAGCGCCCCGGAATAAAACTCATGGCGAGAGGGTTCAGGTGTACTGGATAGACCCGAAATGTCTCCGGCAGAATAAGTCCGGACTCCTGATTGATGATGCCCTTGGCCACTTTTCTCCCAAAAGAATCGCTTACTACGGCCATTCCTCGTGGTACAACGTGCGTATTGCCATTGTTGCGAAAGCGCAGTCGCACCGTATCCTGAAATTTCATGAGACCACCCTTGTATTCTTGTCCGCTCAACTTCAGGTCATATATTTCACCCCCCACTTTTTTCACAAACACCAACGTAGAAAATAATTGATTGACCGAAAGTGTGTTCCCTCCCTGACGATCCCCAACGACAGAGTATTCCGTCTTGAAGGTCAGCGCCCCGTAGTGCCCACCAGGAGAAAGTGCTTCACGATTTTCAATCGTCACCAGAATCTGTTTGGTTTCATTTGGCTCTATCATGAACACATCTTTTTCCGGTCGTATCCACGAAGCCAGTGCGTATTTCTTTTCCAAATCATTGGAAGCCCCCAGAAAGGCCACGCCACCAGACTCATCCAAGCTCCCAAAATCAAAAACAGTGATACGGAGCGTCACTGCCTCCTCCATGGTATTGGTCACAGATACAAAAAAATCTTTTTGCGCGCTTTGTGGATCCAGGGTGATGTCCTGAAATACCGGACTGACCGTAATACCACGCGGAGCATCCTCGGCATACAGCAATCCTCCCGGTGAGAGGATTCCAATAGCAAAAAGAAAAAACAAAAGTACCTTCATTGAGATTTGAATCAGTTTACTTTTTTGCTCGCTTGAATATCTTATTCCAAGCATTTCGTACTGTGGAACGGAAACCGATAAAGAAGAAGATGGCGACTACCGAAAGAGCCAGCACCAACCTCCAAGGAATCACCCAAAAAGAAACCTCTCCCTCGATCGGGATGTCACGCTTGCCATCATCATAGATGAGAAGGAGTTTGGCTGTGTACTTACCGAAGCGCAGTTTGGAGGCATCA
>JBAQNF010000047.1:0-11329 GCA_049303555.1 Candidatus Moraniibacteriota bacterium
CTCTTGGCCGGTGTGGTCTTTGGTACATATTCGTCTATCTATATTGCTTCTGCTCTGCTCGTGACTCGGTATAATATGAAAATGAAGAAATAGCCTATGAAATGGAATCCTTTTAAGAAAGATGATCGAGAGGAAAAGAAAGACCTGCCAAATATTCCTGGCATGCCTGAGACGAAGGACATGAACATGCTCCAGCGTTTTGCTATGAAGCGTCTCATGAACATGAGCCCAGCCGAACGAGAGAAGACTCTTCGTAAAGCCATGACGCCCAAGAACATTGAGAAGCACAAAGACGAAATCAAGGCCTCGCTCGAAGCTATGCGCAAAGCCGGCCAGATGTCCGACGACCAATATCGTCTCGCCAAGGCACGTTTTGGATTGAAATGATTCCGCGAAGACGGAATCATCCCGAACGAGATTCGGGATCTAGAAATTAAGAATCTTATGGAAAACAAAGAACAATTGATTGAAGAAATACTTTCTCGTGGGGTGGCCGAGGTCATTGATCGGGAACATTTAAAGAAGCGCTTGCTCGAAGGTAAACCGCTTCGCATCAAGCTTGGTATTGATCCAACCAGCCCCAATATTCATATTGGCCGAGCGGTGACACTCTTGAAGATGCGTGATTTGCAGCAATTAGGACACAAGATCGTTTTGATCGTAGGTGACTTCACGGGCGTGATTGGGGATGCATCAGACAAGGAGAGTGAGCGTCCGATGCTTGAGAAGGATGCTATTGAACAGAACATGAAAACGTATACCGAGCAGATGGCAAAGCTCATTGATCTGGATCAGGCAGAAGTACACTATAATTCCACTTGGCTCGGAGAGTTGCGCTATGAAGATATCGGGCAACAGGCCAATGCTTTTTCTTTGGCAGAATTTATCTCGCGCGACAATATCAGAAAACGTCTGGATGAGGGGAAGCGGGTATCGCTTCGCGAAGTACTCTACCCACTCATGCAGGGCTTTGATAGCGTGGCAGTCAATGCTGACTTGGAGCTTGGCGGGACAGACCAACGTTTCAATCTTTTGGCAGGACGCAAGCTTCAAGAAGCGCACGGTCAGCCGGCACAAGATATTCTCATGATCAACTTGATTCTCGGGACGGATGGTCGCAAGATGAGCTCAAGCTGGGGCAATACTATCAACCTTTTGGATGTTCCCAATGAAATGTTTGGAAAGGTGATGAGTGTTCCTGACAATTTGATTACTGATTATTTTGTGCATTGTACTCGGGTACCCATGACCGATATCGCCAAGATGGCAGAAGAGATGGTGACTGGTGGCAATCCTCGTGATGCCAAAGTGCGTCTGGCCAAAGAAATCGTGCGTTTGTATCACGGTGATGTTGAAGCGGAAAAAGCCGAACAGTACTTCATCGATACTTTCTCGAAAGGCCATGTGCCGGACGAAGTACGGGAAGTGACTGTGACAGAGAATACCAAGTTGCTTGATATGATGCTCGGAGCCGGATTGGCTGAAAGCAAGTCTGACGCTCGGCGCAAAGCTGAACAAGGAGGTGTCTCGATTGATGGGGAAAAGTTAAGCGAGGATACAGTATTGAATAAAGAACTGCATGATAGAAAAGTATTGAAAGTCGGCAAGAAAGATTTTGTGAAAATTGTTTTCAAAGATTAGTTTTAGGCAAAAGAAGAAAAATTGGGTAGAATGAAATCATGAAAGAACAGATTGAAAAAATAGGTCAGGCAGGGGAAGTATCGCTCGCAGCCATCAAAACGATGGTTCTTCTTGAGGCTTGGGAAATAGAATATCTTGGTCGCAAGAGCGAACTCAACACGCTCCTCAAGGGGCTGCGTGATCTCTCTCCGGAAGACAAGAAAGTGGTTGGGCCACTCGGGAACAGTACCAAGCAGCGACTGATTGCTTTGTTTGATGCCAAAAAGAAGGAACTGCTTGAGAGCAGTATTGACTGGCAGGCCGAAGGGATTGACATTACAGCGCCTGGTGTACCGGCACGAGCTGGACACTTGCATCCGATTACCCGTATTGAGCACGAGATTGAAGATATTTTTTCTTCGATGGGCTTTGCAGTTGCTGATGGTCCTGAGGTAGAGATGGAGCACTACAACTTTGACGCACTCAATTTTCCCAAGGATCATCCATCCCGTGATATGCAGGATACTTTCTGGATCAAAGAAGAAAAGAAAGTGAGCGATCGGTATCTGCCGCGTACCCATACGTCTGGAGTCCAGGTGCGGTATTTGGAAGCTCACAAGCCGCCGTTTCGTGTGGTGGTGCCGGGTCGGGTGTTTCGCAATGAAGCAACCGATGCCTCACATGAGCACACCTTCAATCAGTTCGAGTGTCTCATGGTGGATGTCGAAGGGCAGGTAGCGGTGACCACATTCAAATATGTCGCGGAAGAATTCTTCAGCAAGTTTTTTGGTGAGAAAGTGACGCTGCGTTTGCGGCCAAGCTTCTTCCCTTTTACAGAGCCATCCTTTGAATTTGATATCAGCTGTATTCTCTGTGGCGGCAAGGGTTGTCCGACCTGTAAGCAGAGTGGCTGGCTCGAGATCGGTGGTGCTGGCATGGTCAACCAAAGAGTTTTTGAGGCAGCTGGATACAAGCGTGGTGTGTACCAGGGGTTTGCCTGGGGATTTGGTATCACCCGTCTCGCTATGATGAAATACAAAATTACCGATATTCGTTTGCTTATGAGCGGTGACCTTCGTTTCGTTCGTCAATTTTGAAGTTTTTTACTAAGAAGCTAAAAAGCTACCAGCTACCAGCTCGTTTATGAAATATTCCTACCGTTTGTTGAAAGAACTTTCTGGAACCAAAAAAAGTGCCGAGCAATTGGCCAAGCTTTTGATGGTGCATGCCTTTGAGGTGGAGGGCATCGAGAAATTCGCTCATGGGATAGAAGATGTCGTCATCGGAAAAGTGGTAGCGCTGGCGCAGCATCCGGATGCCGACAAGCTACGGGTAGCCCAGGTGGAAGTAGGAAAGAAAGATATTCGTACGATCGTCTGTGGTGCCCCAAATATCGCCGATGGACAGAAAGTAGTGGTGGCATTGCCTGGTGTGAAACTGCCTGGAGGTATCGAGATCAAAGTAGCGAAACTGCGCGGCGTGGAATCAAACGGCATGATTTGTTCAGCCAAAGAGCTGGGCTTGGGCGACGACCATACGGGTATTCTCGTTTTGGATGAAGATGCTCCAGTTGGCGCTTCGTTTGTGAAATTTGTTGGTCTTGATGATAACATCATTGAAGTGAAGATTTTGCCGGATCGTGGTTCTGACGCATTGGCCTATCAAGGTTTGGCTCGGGAAATCGCCGCACTCGACGGCTACGCTCCGCATTTTGGTGAGAAATCACTGAAGTCAGTTCGGATTCCATCATACAATCGGGCGCCAAAGGTGGTGATTGCCGATAAGGAGCACTGCGCGCGCTATGGCGGACTCTATCTGCAGAACGTAACAGTCGGTGAGTCACCGCTGTGGCTGAAAGTGCGCCTGCTGGTTTCCGGACTGCGACCGATCAACAATATTGTCGATGTCACCAACTACCTCTTGCTCCTCACAGGACAGCCGATGCATGCTTTCGATGCGGACAAGATTGCGGGTGCCGTGACAGTGCGGCGAGCCAAGAAAAACGAAAAGCTCGCGCTGCTGAATGGGGACACCAAGAAGCTCTCCGTGGATGATCTGGTAATCGCTGATAGCAAAAAAGCGCTGGCATTGGCTGGCGTGATGGGCGGTCAGTCTTCGGCGGTGACTGCGGAGACCAAGAATGTTTTTTTGGAAGTGGCCAACTTTGATGGCTCGTCTATTCGCCGTACCAAGAATCGTCACAACCTGCCAACCGATGCCAGCTACCGATTTGAGCGCAATCTTGATCCGAATCTGGTAGGTGAGGCCCTGCGGGAAGCAGCTGCTCTTCTGCCAGGCCTGTCTGGGGGCAAGATTATGGGTATGCGCGATGTCTATTCGAAGGAAGTGAAGTCTTGGAAAATCGCCCTCTCACTTGATCGGGTGGAGCATGTGCTCGGAGTGAGGCTGCCCCTCTTCCAGGTGGTGCAACATTTGGCGCTCCTTGGTCTCCAGGTGAAGAAGGTGGCCAATGAGAATGCAGTATCAGTGACTGTGCCGACTCGTCGCCCTGACCTGCGTGATGAATGGGACTTGATCGAAGAAATCGGACGGATGCATGGCTACGATGGTATCGCTGCTGTAGCACCACTTTTGCCGCTCTCTGCCAGCCCAAAGAATCCGGAGAAGCTTCTCGAGCGTGCGGCCAAGGAATATTTGGCGTCGGCCGGCTTCGACGAGCTTTTGACTTACTCGTTCTACGGTGAGAAAGAAATAGCGGCCACGCGTTTGCCGGTGGAGCATCATTTGGAATTGGAGAATCCTCTCAGCCCTGATCAGAAGTATCTGCGTATGACGCTGGTACCGCTTCATTTGCGCAAAGCAGCAGAAAATATCCGGAACTTTGACAGCTTCGATTGTTTTGAATGGGGCAAATTGTTTGCCAAAGATGGGAAGACCAAGAAGCCGGTCGAAGTGGCAGCGCTCTCACTCCTGTCTGTATCGGCCAAGAAGAGCGAGCAGGGCTCTGCCTCGCCACAGGCGGGTAAAGATTTTTATGCCATGAAAGGAAAAATTGAGGCTATGCTCTCGGCTCTTCATATTGACACGGCACAGATTTCTCTTGAATCGTCAGAGAAATATCCAGCGGTTCCAGTCCTGGCCATGCTCCATCCGACGCGCAGCGCCTGCTATGTGGCAAACGGCCAGGTCATCGGTATCATCGGTGAAGCACATCCACAGGTGCTGAAGGCCTTCGGTCTTGAGCCACGAGTGACGATCGGAGGATTTGTCGCTTCAGAACTTCTGAAGCTTCAAAATACGGAAACAATTTTTACACCACTTCAGAAATTTCCGTATGCGTTGCGCGATATCTCTCTCGTCTTCCCAAAGAAGACGACCGTGAGCGAAGTCGAACGGTTACTGTATGAAGCAGGCACGCCGCTTCTCATGACGCATGAAATCTTCGATATTTACGAGAAAGATGAGGAGAAAAGTTTTGCTTTCCATTTGTCTTTTGGCGCACCAGATCGGACGCTTTCGGGCGAAGAAATGGACGCCGCTTTCGACCGCATCGTCGCCCTGGCCGCAACTTTTGGTGGCCGCCTACGGGCGTAGCTATTCTTTTTTATGCTCATGAAAAAGATTCTTCAGTACGGCTTTTTTGTAGCTCTGGTTTTGGGTACGGTTTTGGTGTGGCGGTCGGTGCCACTGCCGTGTGCTACACCGATTGAGTATGCTCTCGGGAATTTTGACAGTCGCTTTGGTATTAGTCAGGAGGATTTTTTGAAAGAGGCGACAGCGGCTGAGAGCGCGTGGGAGCGGGTACTTGGCCGGGAACTGTTCCGGTATGTGCCAGGAGCAGCATTCAAAGTGAACCTTATTTTTGATGAGCGTCAGGAACAGACCATCGAAGGACAGAAACTGGAATCATCACTTGAGAAAACACAGAGTACGCAGGAAACACTGGAACAGAAGCAGAAGAAGACGCTCACTCTGTATGAAAAGACGAGTGTGGAGTATGAGCGGATGCTCTCGTCTTTCAAAAAACGTTTGGATGCGTACAATGCTGAGGTGGCCAAGTGGAATCGGGAGGGCGGAGCGCCGGCAGATGAGTACGAGAATCTCGAGAAAGTGAGGAAAGCCCTTGAAAAAGAAGGGAAAGCTTTGGAAACGAAACGTCAGGAAGTAAATGGTTTGGCGACGCAGGTGAATGCTTTTTCCAAACAGCAGATAGTGGTGGTCGAGAAATACAACGATCAGGTAGAAGGATATGTGCGCCGCTATGGAGAGCCCGGCGAGTTTGATCAGGGCGACTATGTGGGGAGCGAGATCAATATCTACCAGTACGATGATCTGCCACACTTGCAGGCCGTGCTGGCTCATGAGTTCGGCCATGCGCTTGGGCTGATACATGGCACCAACCCACAATCGATCATGTATCATCTTATGAAGGAGCAATCCCTCAGCCCTTTGACCCTGACTGAAGAAGACAAAAGCATGCTCGAGACTCAGTGTAGCCAAACCGTCTGGGATATTATCTGGGAACGGGTGGGCATCCTCAAGGGGCGAGTATTGACCGAGAAAGGCGTTTGAAAGGATGCAGAAACGACTGTTTTGGGGTAGAGTGAAAGTATATTCAATAGCTCTAGCGGGATGAAAATCGCACTGGTACATGACTATTTGGTGCAGTACGGGGGAGCGGAGCGGGTGCTTCAGGCTTTTACTGAGCTTTTTCCGTATGCGCCGATTTATACTCTGATTCATGATGACGAGGCCATGCGGGGGCAGTTCGCTGACAAGCGCATTTATACTTCGTTTCTCCAAAATTTACCCTTTTCGCGCAAGCGTCACCGTTTTTTCCCACCACTTATGCCACTGGCTATTGAAGAGTTTGATTTTACCAAGTACGACATCGTGCTCTCGGATTCGTCGAGTTATGCCAAAGGCATCATCACCCGGCCGGAGACGCTTCATATCTGCTATATGCACACACCGATGCGCTATGCCTGGGATGACTGTCAGAAGTACACCCAGGACTTCGGCTTTCCCAATTTCGTGAAGAAACTGGTGCCATTTTTTATGAGTCCAATCCGCCTGTGGGACAAGGGGAGTGCTGATCGAGTCGACCGCTACCTGGCCAATTCGCAGTTTGTGGCCAAGCGTATCAAGAAATATTATCGTAAGGAGGCGACGGTAATCCACCCGCCGGTCAATGTCGATCAGTTTTATATTGCCAAACCGGAAGAAAGAAAGGGTTATTTTCTCATGGTAGGGCGTCTCATCGCCTACAAGCGCCACGACATTGCTATTGAGGCCTTCAATCGTCTCGGTCTGCCACTCAAGATCATCGGGCGTGGCCCAGAAATGAAACGCCTGCAAAAGATGGCTGGTCCGACAATAGAATTCTTGGGCCGGGTGTCGGAAGAGGAGCTGCCGAAGTATTACGCCGAGTGCCGAGGATTTGTGTTTCCACAGGAAGAAGATTTTGGTATCGTGGCGATCGAAGCCATGGCATCGGGGCGACCACTTATCGCTTATCGAGGTGGTGATATCGTCGAACACATGGAGGAGGGCAAAATGGGAGTGTATTTCGACGAGCAGACCCCGGAGGCAATCGTGCAGGCGATGGCTCTCTTTGATGAAAATCGTTATGATACGGCGTATATCAGGGAGCGGGCGCTTCGTTTTGACAAAGAGCAGTTTAAGGCTACAATGAAGGACTACATTGAGAGTGCTCTGAAGGAGCACTTGAAGACGGTGAATCATGAAGTATGACGTATGAAGTACGAAATTCATAACTCATGATTCTTGATTCATAATTCATTAGATGATATGGAACTTCGAGAGCTTATCGCTATTTTTCAGAAGCAACGGATTTTTTACGCAGGTTTTGTTTTTGCAGGTGTCTTGGCTGCCTGGATCTGGCAGACATCGCAGACAGAGAAGTATCAGGCGACACTGCTCGTCAATATTGGTCGGGCTGGAGTGAGTGCGACGACGGAGTATACCTATGATAGCTTCTATCGTCTCCAGGCTGATGAGCGGTTTGCGGATACGGTGGTGCGCTGGTTTTCTTCACCGCGCGTTGTCGAAGACATCTATCGTGAGGCAGGGCTGAATCCGGAAACGTTGGGATTGAAGAACCTGGAGTCGGTCTTTGTAGCGGGGAGACTCTCTTCGCAAATTATTACGGTGAAATACAGTGGCCAAAACGCACGGACGCTTGAACGATTGGCGACGGCTGCCGTGACGGTACTCAATCGCTATACGGAGACACTGAATACCAAAGAACGGGAAAAAAGTTGGTTCGTAGTGCTTGGAAATGACCCGGTGATTCGTGATGGACGAGCCGGCCTCAGTCTGTCACTTTTGGTTGGATTGGCACTGGGTGTGTTTTTTGGACTTTGGGTTGTGCTTCTTCGGCACTATTTGGCAAGGGAATAAAGCTATTGGTGTTTGTTGCTGATTGATTACTGTTGATTGTCTGAGTATGCGCATAGGGATAGATATACGGTGTCTGGCAGAAGGAAAGCGTACCGGGGTGGAAGAATACACACTCGCTTTATTGAAAGAGCTTTTTGAACGCGACCAGGAGAATGAGTATATACTGTTTTTCAATGCCTGGAAGAAATCACTGCCTGATTTTTCATGGTTGGCGTCGTATCACAATGTCACTCTGAAAACCTTTCGCTTTCCCAACAAACTGCTCAACCTCTCACTTTGGTATCTGGGTCTCCCTCGGCTCGATCTACTGCTTGGTGGCGCGGATGTTTTTTTTCTGCCCAATCTCAATTTTGCGGCTGTTTCAAAGAAGACTAGACTGGTGGTGACAGCCCACGACCTTTCTTTTGAGCTTTTTCCTGAGACGTTTTCTTGGAAGCAGCGTGTGTGGCACTATCTGGTCAATTTCCGTCACCTGCTACGACGAGCTGACCACATCATGGCGGTCTCACAGTCGACCAAGGATGATCTGGTGGCGGAGTATCAGGTGCCGGAGGGAAAAATTTCCGTAGTGCCAAGCGGTATTGATGCGCGTTTCCGACAGATGGATCGCAATGACGCAGAGCTGGTCCGAATCAAAGAAAAATACCAACTGCCGTATAAATTCATTCTGTACCTCGGGACATTTGAACCACGCAAAAATATTGCGGCACTGATCCGAGGCTATGAAGCGCTCCTCGCTTCGGGAAATCCGGTGCTTGAGAAGTATGATTTGGTACTAGCGGGAACACGTGGCTGGAAGTGTGACGATGTTTTTCAAGCACAAGAGCAGTCCCCACACAAAGAGAGGATACGACTTTCGGGGTTTATCGCTGACGAAGACAAAGTGGCTCTCTACAATTTGGCCAGTGTCTTTGTCTATCCATCGCTTTATGAAGGCTTTGGCTTTCCGCCACTTGAAGCTATGGCCTGTGGTGTGCCAGTCATTACTTCTCATTCCTCGGCACTGCCCGAGGTGGTGGGGGCAGCGGGCATGATGATTGACCCGTATCAGCCGGACGAACTCTACCAGGCACTCCAGTCAGTGCTGAATGATCAGACCCTCTCTTTTGCCCTCACTCAGCGCGGTATTGCTCAGGCCAAGCAGTTTTCTTGGGGGAAAACAGCTGATCTGACACTCGCTTTACTTTTGGACAAGAGAACTGCCCAGTAGTTTCGGTGGTATTTGCCCGGAGGGTGAGGGAACGGTATACTGATAGGGTAGAGCTATACGTAATCATTCTTTGAGAGAAATATACTATGGGAGGTATCATGAAATTGTTGGTAGGAGTGGTATTGGCGCTGGGTGTGTTTGGTATCTGGAAGTATGCCTCCGCTCCGGAGGAATCCGGTTCTGGTAATGACTTACTCAGTATCACCGACAAAGACTGGGTGAAAGGTGCGGCTGATGCGCCGGTGACATTGGTCGAGTACACGGATTTTCAGTGTCCGGCTTGTGGAGCGTACTACCCGATTCTTGAGCAGCTTTCCAAAGATCTCGATGGAAAATTGAAAATTGTCATCAGACACTATCCGTTGATCCAGATTCACAAGAATGCTTTGGCAGGGTCTCGGGCGGCTGAAGCGGCAGGACGGCAGGGGAAGTTCTGGGGCATGTATGATCTCCTCTATACCAATCAGGCCGAGTGGTCGGCAGCTGGCGATCCGATGATAAGTATTTTTCCTGCCTATGCTGGCCGGATAGGTTTGGATATGGAGAAATTTCGCCAGGATATGGCCGATACATCGCTTGATGACAAGATCAACCGTGATCGCGAAACCGGCAATACCTTGAAGTTGACCGGTACCCCATCTTTTTTTCTGAATGGCAAGAAGCTTGACAATCCTGCTAGTCTAGAGGCTTTCAAGGCGGCTGTTGACAAGGCTGCTTCGAAATGAAATCTTTTTGTAGTATAATGCGTACTATACAGTAGAAGCTAGCCGGAGTAACTGTTCAAAATCTCATTAAAAAAGAGGCGTTGAGATATTGAACAGTTACTCATCTAATTCGTGGCTGGTAAAAATAAAAATACTATGAGTATGGACAAGAAGAGGCTCGGGCTCTTTCCAACCCTGTTGGTAGCAGTGCTCTCCTTCGGGGGATTTGTTGGCGCGGTCACTTTGGCGACTCAGGGGAATCTGACGCCAGTTTCTTTTGCCAGTGATGGCGAGGATGATGGGGATGACGACAGTGATGAAGACAAAGATGACGACGAAGACAAGGACGATGATAAGCAGTCTGAGTCTGACAAGAAGGCCAAAGAAGAATCCAAAAAGAAAGCTGAGCGTGAGCGCGAAGCTACCAAAAAGGCAAACGAACAGTCAGGAAAGTCATCAGATGATGATGGAGATGATGAAAATGAAGCCGAGGATCAGGATGAGGATGGAGATGAAGTCGATGATGATGGCGACAATGATGACGACGGAGTAGAAGACGAAGACGGTGACAACAACGGCATGTACAAGGATCGTGCCAAGACCATTTCTAAACTTGAAGAAGAAATAGCCAAGGCCGAGAAAGAAATTCTCGAGAAGCAGGCTGAAGGGGTTGACGTGACGGCCGCTCTGGTGCGTTTGGCACAGGCCAAGGCAGGGGTAGGCTCGGTCACAGGTGCTTTTGATAGCAACAATCTTGAATCAGCCAAGGAGCTGAGCAAAGAAGTGAAGAAGCTGGCTCATTTTGCCAGCGAAGAGGATTTGCATGACGCCAAGGAAGTAGCCGAAGACGTTGCCAAGGTTGCAAAGCGTATTACGCAGGCCTCTGGCAAGATTGCTCTGCTCGAAGCAGTAGGTGGAGACAGCTCGACGTTCAAAAAGAACCTAGCAGGCTACGAAGCTGATCTGGCAGTACTGAAGGCGACGATCGCTACTGGCAATTACAGTCCTGAGACCATGAGCGATGCGCTTGAGGCTTTGGAGCGCAAAGTTAAGCGTCTTAAGAGTGGTATCGAAAATGTCATCTATGCGCTCGGAGGAACCGATAGTGAGCTGGATGATGACATCGAAGACGAGTCTGATGATGTGGCAGAACATCTGAATGATGTGGCAGATATAGAGGACGATAGTGTCGGACGCGTCATTCGTGGTATTTCTGATGATCACAAAGCTTCGGCCAAGAAGGTAGGGGAGGGAGTCAAAAACGTTGACAAGCGCAATCCAGTGCTCCAGACGCTCTTTGGAGCCAGCGAGAATGATCTCAGTGATATCGAGCAGGAGATTGCTGCGAGCAAGGCTCGTGCCGCAGTGCTCGAGCAGGCAGCCGATACTATTGACGACAAAGATGTGAAGG
>JBAQNF010000048.1:0-12871 GCA_049303555.1 Candidatus Moraniibacteriota bacterium
TTCTCACTCACTTCGTCGAACAGGGAGCTAACAGGTCGAGACCGTCCCTCTACGCTCGACTGTTACCGACACGTTCATGACAAATGTTACCGACGTCACCCGGGATACAAAAAAAAGAAAATCCTCCTCCCATCTGTCTAGACTCAAAAGCACTTTGTCGATATGATGGGTGTTTTTTTTGTGACTATTTTTCTTCAAAGAAGATACTCCAGAAGAGATAGCCAGAGAGAAGAAAGCCGGCGATAAGGAGGGGAATAATCGGGAGAGGGAACTTGATGAGTGATACTGTCAGGATACCGATGCTCCAGATGATACCAAGCCAGAGTAGAGGGCTCTTTTTGGTGATGTTCCACGGAAATGACAGATTGAGAAACCGTCCGAGGAGCGAGAGGAGAAAGGTGGCAAGCGTGAGCAGGAAGAAAAACTTGGTCAGACTGAGCCGAACAGTGATGAATGTCGGGAGAAGCGTCTCGACAGTGAAGAGCCCGATAAAATATATATAACCAATCAAGAGTGCTTCGACCGCCAAGGCATAGACGACCTGGAGTGTGCCAGTGGTACGCCACTGCCCAAGAAGATCAACCAATTTTTTCTGAAGGAAATTCATAGAGTATTTAGTAACTATTCAAATTTTCATGTCTTGAGAAAATATTCAGATTTCGTGCGAAAGCCTTGAAAAGTGAGGCGGACTATCATGATAATCCAACGAGCTTTGAGGGGCTTGCAGCCGAAATCTGGATATTTTATAAGACAAGCATTTGTTTTTTTATAAATTAGCGGTGAGAATTTGAATAGTTACTGGACTCCACCGAAACGGGAGAGGAGGCGTTGCTTGATCTGGGAGAGGAGTGTCATCATATTTTGTCTATTCTTGGCCGTTTCAAATGAAATGGTCAGGCTATTGATATCGATATCTGTTTCGGGACTGGTCAATGTCAGTTCAAAGTCATTGCCCAGGCCTGGTGCGAGAGTGGTGATCATCGTCGCACAGGAAAGATTGGTGCCAAAAAGGTTGGGCACAAGAGCGCAGGATACAGAGCGTTCACTTGCTTTGGTTGAGACCAAGATAGGGTGTTTGTCTCGGATGAGGAAATCACGATAGGCGCCTGGCAAGAGCGGGTGTTTCTGTTCTCGGCCGATGATGTAGTAGGTTGCGGTATCTTGGTCGAAAAGGAGCGTGCCATCAGGATGGGCGGCACCGAGGAGGAAAATACGGCCACGCTTGTAGGCGCCAAGCTCTTCTTCGCTGACCGGTATGACATCGGCAAAGTCATAGCCGAGGGCTAGGAATATTTCAGCGCTCCCGACGGGGCGCATTTCTCCTTCACTCGTGACCACAAAGACGCCGGTAGCATTGGAGAGGAGTGATCCGACACGGAAGCCCAGCCATTCTTCGGAGATGGGATAGTTTGAAAGGAGGGAGGCATCAGCAGCAAGAGCGTGCTTTTCTTCGAAGCGAGAAAGATAGGCGGCGTCACTGACAAAGGGGTAGAGCGTGCCATTGCGGAGGGCATAGTAGGTGTCGGCGACACGATAGAGTGACTCTTTCGGGAAATCAGTGACTGGGTCACCGGTAGGATAGAAAAAGCTCTGGTAGGAACGCCGGAGGGTAAAGGGGAGCGTCTCAGGAAGGGCGGAATCTTTTTCGAGGACAGCAGTGGCTTGTATTAGTGAAAAGTCGCCGATGACCGCGGTGTCGGCTTTCATGATGCCGTTTTGTTCAATTTTTCCGTTGGTGCGGGGCAGGTTTTCGGTTGAACGTGGAAAGAGAATGGCATTTTTGCTTGAGCCCGGGGCGCGAAAGTCAAAACTTTGGATCAGGGTGGGGAAGAGGACGCGGAGAGCGAAAAAAATGGTGACGCTGGCAATGACGCAGTAAAGAAGCACTCGCAAGACTCGGTAGCGGGACTGCCAGGCGGTGGGAATGGCAATAGGGGAATCAAGAAACATAGCTTTAGTAAATTTGAAAGAGAATATTTCTGGTTGTGATAGTTTGCTTTTCTGGGAGACGGAGGGAATTTTGGGCGAGTGACAAAACCTCATACTGTTCGAGGGTGAAGGTGACGGATTTCTTGAAGACCAGCCGGTCACCAAAGACGGCGGCGTAGCGACTCTGACTTTCTTCTGGTGTCAGGAGGTAGACGTGTTCGAAGCGTGAGGTATCGAGGGCTGTGAGATCGTAGGGGTTGAAAAAGTAGACAGTATTTTTTCCGAAGAGAAACTGGGCTGGGCCGGTGAGCATGGCAAAGCCATCGCCCGTAGCATTGCGGTCGACGAGAATGAGATCCTGATCAGAAAATTCCTGACTGAAAGTAGCTATCTGTTCGGTCAGGCCGCGATGCTCGGCAAACCAAAGTTGTCCGCTCCAGGCTGGGTACTGGAGCAGGATGAGACCGAGAAAAATCAGCGTGACTAGGAAGAGTCGCTTGCCCTCTGGCTGTTTGACCGGAAAGAGTGGAGTGGCTTCCTTCTTGGCAAAGAGAAGGGCTAGACACATGACGGCAGAAAAGACGAGGACCGGGAAAAGTGTGAAGAGATAGCGGCGGAGCATCCAGGGGTGATCTGGAGTGATGCTGGGCTGGAAGAGATAGAGAAAGGTCGGAAGTGCGATGAAAGCAGGAATAAGGAGGGCGTATTGTTTTTTCTTGAGGAAGAAGAGTACGCCAAACAGACCGAGGAGCGCAATCAAGAGAAACCCATAGAGGAAGAAAATAGAGCCGAGACTGACAGAGGCTGATTCTCCAAGGTTTCCGGCTACCGTGCCGAAACGCTCGTATGTTTTGAGGAGCGCTTTGCCGATCATTTTGTAGTAGGGCAGATTCATGAAGAAATCACGCAGGAGGACAAAGAAAAAGAGGAGCCCAGGGATGACGAGCACTTTGGAGGGATAGGTGCGGATGAGGGCACGCGTATGTGGATGAAAGATGACGAGCGCCAGCGCAAGAAAGAGTATGGCAAAGCCTTCGATGCGAGTGAAGGCGAGGAGCCCGCCCGAAAGAAGAATACCGGTGTAGAAAAGAAACTTTCCTTCACGAAAAAAGAGGATCAGATTGTAGACGAGGAACGTAAAAAGAAAAACGGCCAGGTTTTCTGTGAGGGTGAGCTTGGCAAACCAACTCGGGAGAAATGAGGTCAGAGCAAGCGCTAGACCGGCAAAAGCGTAGTAGGGTCGGACGAAGAGCCGGAGCAACTGGTAGAAAAAGAAGAGAAAGAGAAACAGGAGAAGAGCATTGCCGATGGCAAAGCCCGACATATCAAAAAGCGAAACGAAGCTGCTGAGCCAGGCGGTGTAGCCAAGGGGAAACTGAGTGAGGAGTGAACTATCACTCGTGTAGGCAAACCCAGGGAAGTTGAGCGCGGTTCCGGCGCCATAGATCTGAAAAAAGCTGTCACTGCCAGGAGTAGAGAAAGCAAGTTCGGTATTCTTGGCCAGCCGATAGGCGGCCTCGGCAATGGAGCCCTGATCACGCCCGGAGAAGATAGTTGGCTCAGAAACAACCCCGATGCTAATGGCGTAGAGGGCAGCAATGACAAAGACTACGCGGAGATCGGTAGGCGATAGACGGAGGAACTTCCAGGCGATGACGAGCGCGAGCGTCATGAGGAGGACAAAGCCGAAAGCGATGAGCGGAAAGAGAAAGACGCTCCCAAGTGTCAGTGAGAGGGCGAACCATCCGAAGACGACAAAAGCTAGGCCAAAAAGCACGGAGAGGCTGGAGGTCTTTTCGATGTGTGGGAGAAATTTCATATTACCTACAGTATACCTCAGAAAGGCTCTTTTTTTCAATTGTTTCTTGGTTTTTACTCAGTTTGCCAATGATATGGAGTGAAGCTACAATAGAAGCATCTCTCCATATAGTATATTTTGCAATGAAAGTATTAGTTGTAGCACCGACGCCGTTTTTTTCTGACCGAGGGACGCATATCCGCATCCTCGAGGAGGCTTTGGCATTGGAGAAGCGTGGGCATGAGGTGACCATTGCTACCTACCATATTGGTCAGGATTTGCCAGACAGCCTCGGTAGTCATATCGATGTCCGTCGCATCAGGCGGCTTTTGTTTTGGTACAAGAAACTCGAAGCGGGTCCAGATTGGCAGAAGATTATTCTCGATCTCCTCCTGATCAAGAAGGTGTTTTTTCTGGCGCGGACCAAACGGCCGGACATCATCCATGGGCATCTGCATGAGGGAGCACTCATCGCGTGGATAGTCCAGAAGATGCTCTTTTGGCGAGATATCAAGGTGGTAGCGGACTTTCATGGCAGCCTGACCAAAGAAATGGTGTCACACCAGTATCTGGGGGTTTCTCTTTTGCAGAGAGTGTTTCAATGGATCGAGCATCGGATCGACAACATGGGCGATGCAGCGGTGGCGAGCTCGTGGAACAATGCAGCTGATATCCGCAAGGTGCGGCCAGGCGGGGTGGAGGTACTGCTCGATGGGACACGCCTCTCTATGTTTGATGGACTGCCTTCAAAGCAAGAGATCCGGAAGCAATACGGCATTTCTGAAGATGCAGTAGTAATCACCTACACGGGAGCCTTTATCAAGAACAAGGGTATTCAGTATTTTCTCGAGGCGCTGCCGGCCATAGTGCAGGCGTGTCCTCGGGCTCATTTTGTTTTGGCCGGATTTCCACTTGATATGATTGCGGGGGATATTCCGGTGGAACTTCGGGAACGAGTGACTACCATTAGTCCGTCGCCGTATTTCGATCTGCCGAAAATTTTGCGCATGAGTGATATCGGTGTGGATCCAAAAGGCGAAGCCACTCGGGAAGCCAGCGGCAAGACGCTTCAGTATATGGGAGCTGGGTTGCCGGTAGCGTGCTTTGGGACGGAAAATAATCGGGAGTATCTGGATGAAGGCGGGTCGTATGCTGGTGAGATGACAGCTGCTTCTTTGGCGCAGGCCATCCTGTCTCTTACGACTGATGAGACTGTGCGTTCCAAAAAGGGTCAGATTAACCGAGAGCGAGCGGTGCAATTTAGTTGGGAGAAAAACGCAGAGAAAGCGGAGGAGATATACACCGCTCTTTTGAATGAAAAAATATGAATTTGTTTCTTATAAAAATCGGCAAAGCGTGGAGTGTTCTTCGGCGCGATGGTTTTAGACGAGGAGGTCGTCGAATATATGATGCTTTTATAGCGTTGTTTCATCGGGTGCACCAGGGAGAAATATTGTTTATTACAGGTGGAGTGGGTGATAGTGCTCGTTATCGAACCGAACATGTTACCGAAGAACTCAGATTGCAAGGGTTCTCTGTATCTATTACCGTGCAGGATAATCCATTTCTTGCTTCGTATGCTGACAAGTTTTCTGTCTTTGTTTTTCATCGCGTACTCTACACTCCATCCGTAGCGAAGTTGATTACTCGGATCAAAGATCAGGACAAAGAGATCATTTTTGAAACCGATGATCTGGTCTATGATCCAGAGTTTCTGAAACACATGGATTATTTTACCAAGATGAATACTTGGGAGAAGAAATTGTATGAACATGGTGTCGGTGGCGAAATTCTCGCGGATCCTTATGTGTGCGTAGCGACCACGACCACTTCTTTTCTTGCGGAGAAACTACGAGGGCGGGGAAAGCAGGTTTTTGTGGTAAAGAACAAACTCTCGAAGCAGGATGTCCTCTGGGCGGAGCAAGTTGTAGAAAAAAAATCTACCAGCTACCAGCTACCGGCTACGCAGCTTATTCGTATTGGTTACCTTTCTGGCACGCCCAGTCACAACAAAGACTTTGCCACTATCACGCAGGTGTTTGTAGAAATATTTGAACACTATCCCGAAGTGCGGCTGGTGCTCGCTGGTCCACTCGACACGGAGAGTGTGCTTCAGCGGTATGCCGATCGTATCGAGCGAGTGGCTTTTGTGCCACGAAGTGAGCTCTTCGGTGTGATAGCATCACTTGATATCAATCTGGCACCGCTTGAAATTGGCAATCCATTTTGTGAGTCCAAGTCGGAATTGAAGTGGTTCGAGGCTGGCATCGTCGGAGTGCCGACAGTAGCGGCAGCGACTGAGCCGTTCCGACAGGCTATTGCTGATGGAGTTGATGGATATGTCGCGGCTACAGAAGCAGAGTGGCAGGAGAAGCTGGAAAAGCTGATTACCGACCCAGAGGCACGACGTCAGATGGGGGAGCAAGCTCGACAAACCGTACGCTCACGCTATACTACGGTAGTAGCGGACAACAGGGAATATTATGAATATCTGAGATCGAAGATGTCATCCCGTACATGCTTGCCCGCCGCTGGAGGGATACGGGATCTAGAGTAAACGGAATAATTCAAAATTTTATTTAAGGTTATGAAAGTATTGATCACGGGTGGGGCGGGGTTTATTGGGTCAGCCACAGCCAAGGCGCTCATGGAGCGTGGCGACACGCCAATTCTCATTGATAATTTCAATGACTATTATGATCCAAAACTGAAAGAGGATCGTATCAAGAAGTTTCTCAAGGCCTATAAAGGGAAATTTACATTGTATCGTGGCGATATTCGTGATGAGAAATTTTTGGACAAAGTGTTCAAAAAAGAAAAGCCAGAAAAGGTAATCCATCTGGCCGCTATGGCTGGCGTGCGCAACTCACTCGAAAACCCAGCGCTCTATATCGATGTCAATGTCATGGGCACGGTGCGGCTGCTTGATCTGGCTGTGGAGTACAAGATCAAGAACTTTCTGTATGCTTCCTCGTCATCAGTGTATGGCAACAACAAAAAGCTGCCTTTTTCTGAAAGCGACAATGTCGATACTCCGATTTCGCCCTATGCCGCATCGAAGAAGGCCGATGAACTGTTGGCGCATGTCTACAGCCATGTTTACAAGTTGCCGACGACGGGACTGCGGTTCTTTACGGTCTATGGTCCATGGGGTCGTCCTGATATGGCGTTGTTTCTTTTTACGGACAGTATTTTTGCTGGCAAGACTATCGCGGTCAACAATCATGGCAAGATGTCACGCAACTTCACCTATGTCGATGACATTGTTTCCGGTGTCTTAACGACGCTTGATGCCAACCTCTCCTATGGTGTGATGAACATCGGGGGCGACAAAGAGAACACTCTTCTCCAGTTTATTGAAGAAATCGAAAAGAATGTCGGGAAGATTGCTAAGAAGAAAATGATGCCGTTACCAGCTGGCGATGTCGTGGCGACTGTCGCTGACATCCGCAAGCTGCGCAAGCTCGGCTGGAAGCCGACGACCAGAATCGACCAGGGGATCAAGAACTTCGTCGACTGGTATCGGGAGTACTACAAAATATAGTCTGGTCTTTGTAAGAAAAGAAAAAAGAGGCAGTCGATTGGCTGCCTCTTGTGTTTGTCCACGCCGCTCAGACCTCGATGGGTTCACTGCAGCAGTTCTTCGGGATTGCTTTCACCTGGCCAAGGGGGAGGTGGCCAAAGAGACGCGATGCCTGGTCAACCCCAATCTTGTGGGTGAGAGCATCACGTAGCGCAATGTTGTCCACGCACCAATGGTCATCGGTGTGGATACCACGCGGGAGTGGTACGGCTACTGGACGATCCGGGGCTCGGATGGGCACTTCGACGCCGATAAGGGCGGCCATGATTTGCGTCAACGCCTCCCCGGATGGTGGGGCGTTCATGATTTGGGTTTTCTTCACGTTGTCTCCTCAGGGTGCTGCAAATTTACAGCTCTGCAATATAACAATAAATACTCACTGTCGTCAAGTTTTTGCTATCAGAAAAGAGGATTTTCTTGTAGAATACAGACGGATTGGATAGAGTCTTTTTTTTCGGAGCTGGATTGACAAAAACTCTATTTTGTGCTACAGTGGAGCGTTAGAGCCTGTCTCAAATCTCATGTCTCTAGAAAATATTCAGATTTCGAGGGGAAAATCTTGAAAAGTGAGGAGGGCTATCATGATAACCCGACGAGCTTTGAGAGGTTTTACACCGAAATCTGGATATTTTATAAGACAAGTGCTTGGTTCTCTGGTATATCAGCGTTGAGATTTGAGACAGGATCTTAGTTGTTCTTTTCTACAACAGATCAGATCATCGCGCGGCCGGCCTCGTAAGAGGCTGGAGCGAGGAAAGTCCGGACACTGCGCCATCCGCAAGGGTGGCAAGGGTAATGGGTAACCCCCATACGCCGTGAGGCGCGAGGTGCGAGCAGAGACGCCTTCCTCCGAAAGGAGTGGGTATCCAGCAATGGATAAGTCTTCATAGTAATGTGAAGAGTGAAACGGCTAAATCCTTACCTCAGTGCAAGGTCGTGTCGCCGCAAGGCGAAGAACTGCAAAGATCTGTATGGTAACATAGAGACAAGATAAATGATGATCACCTTGATCCGCCTCCGCCAGTTGGCGGATGGCGGAAAAGGGGACAGAATCCGGCTTATCGATCTGTTGTGGAAAAGAACTGCTAATGACTAACGACTAATTACTAAAGTCTGTCATACAATGAAACGTTCAGAAATATTTTTCAGTGCTATTCTCGTACCAGTGGATCTTCTCATGATCGTCCTCGCGGCTTCTTCGGCGTACTATCTGCGTGGCATGCCACTGTTTCAGGGCTACGTGTCCCGAGTTTTCAATATTACTTTTGAGAACTATCTCATCTTCACTCTTGAGGTAGTACCTTTTTTTCTCCTCATCATTGCCCTTGAAGGTTTGTATACCATGCGGGCGACGCGCAGTTTCCCCAAGGAAGTTTCCAGTGTCTTGCGTGCCATTACCTATGGACTCATCATTTTGGTGTTGGCTGTGTTTTTGAATCGGGAATGGTTCTCTTCTCGTTTCGTTATCCTGGTCAGTTGGGCGCTGGCGGTAGTGTATGTTGTTTCTGCTCGTTACCTCATCCGTGAGATCCAGCGCTGGTTTCTTGTCCATCGTGGTATGGGTATGCACCGAATTCTCCTCATTGGTACCAATCAGAAGATGTATGCTCTGCGCAAGCTGTTGACGCGTAACAAGCAGATGGGCTACAGAGTGGTAGACCATATCGATACGGCCAGTGTCACCCAGGTCAAGGATATCCGCGCCAAGAAGGGTGTTGATGAGATTATCATCGGCGATCCGTCGCTGACCGATGACGAACAGGAGAAGCTGTTTGACTACTGCCAGATCAACAACATCACGTATAAATATTTTCCGACGACCCTGCAGACACAGAAGTTCTCGATGAAAATTTTTAATGGCGAACCGATTATCGAGTTTCAACACACGCCGCTTGATGGTTGGGGGCGAGTGCTCAAGCGCGCCTATGATATCGTGGCTGGTTTTTTCCTGACCATTCTGTTTGGCCCGATCATGCTCTTGGTGGCGCTTCTCATCAAGATTGAGGATCCAGACGGCCCAATTATCTACAAGAACGAGCGTATTGGTGAAAACGGCAAGAAATTCTTTGTTTACAAATTCCGCTATATGCTGTGGAAGTACTGTGTGACGGAGGAAAACCCGCACATGAAAGAGGCGATGGCCTATGAGAAAGAACTCATTGCGGAGCGCAATGTCCGTAAGGGCGGGGTCCTGTACAAGATCAAGGACGATCCTCGGAAGATGAAGATTGGGGCGTGGATTGAGCGCTTCTCATTTGATGAGTTACCGCAATTTTTCAATGTCTTGCAGGGGACGATGAGTCTCGTCGGTCCTCGGCCGCATCAGGAGCGTGAGGTAGAGCGCTATTCGGAATATCATCGCCGCCTCCTTACTATCCGCCCCGGGGTGACTGGTATGGCTCAGGTGTCCGGACGTTCCGACCTCGCTTTTGAAGACGAGTATTTGCTCGATGTTTTCTATATCGAGAACTGGTCGCTCTGGCTCGACATTATCATTTGCCTCAAAACCGCCGGAGCACTCCTCCGCCGCCGCAAGAATACGAAGTGACACGGTACAACCGTGTCATCCCGGGCGTGCCTGCCCGCCTTCGGAGGGACTCGGGATCTAAATGGGAGAGTCACCTTCATAGGTGGCTTTTCTTTTTGAGTGCTTAAAGTGCTATACTTATCAGTGTAAGTCGTCTAACTTTCAAGGCTATGATTCTTCTTCGTTGGTTGGTAAGTGCGCTGGGATTCCTTGCTTTGCCATACCTGATCCCGGGGATATCTGTGAAAGGCTTTGGGACGGCGCTCCTCCTGGCTCTTTTGTGGGGGATTGTGGGCATTACGGTCAAGCCGATTCTCTTGCTGCTGACGCTGCCGCTCAACCTCCTGACCTTTGGTATCTTCACCTTTATCCTTAACGGGTTCCTACTCTGGATGCTTGGGGGAATGATCAAGGGCTTCGAAGTTCATGGCTTCTGGGTGGCTGTGCTCGGTGCTCTCGTCCTGTCTGTCATCAGCTCCATTTCTCACTGGACGCTCAACGCCAGTGCTAAAAGTGACGATTAACAGGAGTCTATGATGTTACGTCAGTTTTATATTACGCAGGTCAAAAAATACGTTCCCAAGAGCGTATTTTTGGCGTATAACAGCTTTAAGGAGCGATTCCATATCAAGTTCCCGGAGAGTGCCCTCGCCCATCGCTACCTTGATGGTATGCAGGGGTTAGAGATTGGTGGATCGGCGCATAATCCCTTTGGACTCCACACCAAGAACGTCGACTACACGGCCGAAACCAATCGGTACAAAAAACTTGAGGAAAAGTTCGTTGGCCGGGCACTGCTAGTGGATATTGTGGCACCCGGTGACAATATCCCTCTCCCAGATGGGAGCCAGGATTTTGTAGTGAGCGCTCACGTCATCGAGCATTTTCCCGATCCGATTAAGGCACTGAAAGAATGGTACCGACTCATCCGACCAGGGGGATATATCTTCATGATTGTTCCACACAAAGAACGCACGTTTGATAAAGGACGGGAGCGGACGACGTTACAGGAACTTATCGATTGCTATGAAGGGCGCATCGAGAGAAAACCAAATCCTGACGATCACTACTCAGTGTGGATCACAGCGGACATGGTAGAAATAGTGAAGTATCTGGGGTGGAATCTTGTTGAAGCTCGGGATGTCGATGACAAAGTCGGCAATGGATTTACTGTAGTGATACGGAAATAGTAGCTATTCTTTTTCTCGTGTGAACATGAGGTGGTAACCGAGGGCAATACTTCCGATAACAAGTATCATGAAGAGGACTGCAATAGACCAGCCTTTGAGAAACTCGGGTTTGTATTGCGAAAGACGATTGACAAGATTTGAGAGGTCGCCCAATAGGGATCCACTGGTGTAGGCAGGACGGAGAAACAGGGTCTGACTTGGATAGACCTTGTTTTTATTTGTGTCAGTCAGGGTGCGATCAGAAAAAATTAGTTCTGGAACAGTTGTCGCTGAGAGGTATGGTTTATCACCTTTGCGGTCTTCGTCCGAAAAATAGGTGGCGGAGAAGCAGTAGGTTCTCTCTTTTGAATTGACGACGGGGGTAAATGCAAAGATGGTGTAAGCTCCTTGCTCGTTTGGTTTAGTGTCGAATTTCTTTACCGCGATAGTGCCACTGCATGCTTCATCCAGGAGACGGAATTCCAGAAAATCATTGTTTTGTAGGACGACGTTGCCCATAACGAAGCGCACTTGAGAGAGGTTGTTTTCATGCGCGGTAAATGTCTGCGTGACGGGAGCGCCCGGCGCAAGGGTTACCTTTTTTGTTTTGCCGAGGAAGTTGTAGCCAGATTCGCCGAGACCAAAGCTTGCGAGAAACGTCCAGAAAATACTGACTATTCCAAACAGAAAAACCGTGAAAAGAATTCCCTTTTCGTATTTCTTAGTGAATTCTGTGATTTTTTTCATACTTTATACAGTATACAAAATACGTTATACCACTCTAGAGATAGTAACGGGGAATGATGACATTCACGATGGCGTGGAGTTGGAGGAGGATCATGGCCAGAGCGAGGATCTTCATAGCCAGAACGAACCTAGTTTCTTGACGAAGGAGAAATCCAATCCCGGTAATGATGACGAGGAGATGGGCGATGATATTGGGGAGGAAATAGCGACCCGGTTGGCCGATGAGGATTTGTCCTGTGTAGTCATACACTCGCCAGTCGTAGAAGCGGATAGCTGCCTGGAGAGCAATGATCATCCCGAGGGAGAGAATGAGGTATCTACGCTCTGGGAGGTAGGGAATTTTGTTCTGAGAAAAGAGATACCAGATGGTGCCGATAAAGCCAGCGAAAGTGACCAGGATAATTACATCGAGTGACCATCCTGGGATAGAACTGTCGAGCCAGCCGAAGTGTCCCCAGTACGAGAGGGTCGTGTCGCGGAGTTCGCCAATATTTAGAGTCTCATCGATGTATTTCCCGATGGATTCTAGAGGGGAGTTGAATTGTGATTGGGTACTGAAGTTGGTAATATTCACCAGATAACTCTTGGGAACAATGAGGAAAATGGTAGTAATAAGCAAAAGAGTAGTGATGGTGAGGAGAGTAGCGAAACGTTTTGTAGAGATTTGAAGTTTTTGATAGGTACACCAGGCAAAGAGAGGGTAGAGGAGGGCGACGAGGACGATGCCAGGACCCTTGGAAAAGAGGCCAAGTATGGCTGAAAATATGGCTAGGACGGTATATTTCCAATTCGTGTCTTTCATGAGTGAAATACCGGCATAGAGGAAAAGAGAAAAAGCAAAGATGAGAGCGATGTCGATATTGACTTGTGCTCCGGTGATGGAAAGCATCGGTTGAAAAGCAACGAGTGCTGTGAAGAGAAGCGAGAGATTCTCTGAGAAGCCAATTTTTCTCGTGGTCAGGTAGGCAAGGATAACGATACCGAGGCCAAAGAGAGAAGCGAGGAAGCGAGCCAGAAACATGCGAGTAAAAATACTTTCATCAGAAAAGAGTCGCTCTACCCATGAAGCGGTTATATAGTAGACGGATTTGGTACCCGAGACATTGACTGGATAGGTA
>JBAQNF010000049.1:0-32980 GCA_049303555.1 Candidatus Moraniibacteriota bacterium
GAAAAAGGCACCCGTAGCGCCTTCCTTTTTCTCGCAAGTACTTGGCTTTATTGTCGGCCTGTCATGGATATGGAAGACTATCCTGATCATCATGGGTGTTGGAGCATTTTTGTTTCTCATATACGCCCTGATTCGCAAGCATCGAGGGTACTAAAAAATACCTCGTTTTGATTCAGAATAACTCTCAAGTCGAGAGTTATTCTTTTCCAATCAGTGTTTTCGTGGTAGAATTTTACTGTTCGTGAAAAGTAATTTGTTTTTTTTGCTTGTATGGATAGAAAATCAAAACTGATATTTTGGATTTTCTTCGTTTCACTTGCATTCGTCATTACACTGCTTTTTGCGAAATTTTATATATTACGTGATTACACTTTGAAAGCGGAGGTGGAGTGTGATCCGCAGACGGAAATCTGTTTCGAACGTCTCTGTATGGAGGAGTGTGAGCAGGATGCTTTGCCAGAATACTATAAGATTCAAATGGTACAGGCGAGCGATGTGTCGCTCTGTGACCCGCACTGGCAGGAATGCCCTGAGATAGATTGTTCCTCTGTAGCTTCTTGTTTTGAGGAGTATTGTAGTGAGGAGAATGTTCCTGATGAAGAGAGTTGCAGTAATCCAGAGGATTTTTTAACGGCAGATTTGTTGGAGGAGAGTGTAGATGAGGCGCCAGAAGTCTCGAGTGAGTCACCTGAAACGGAAGAGGATTCTGATTCGGATGAAATTATTGAATAGAGACTATGAGGATATTGTTTATTTCTGAAGAGCTTGGAGCGGCTGAGTTGGCACTGACTTTGAAAAGCGAGGGTAATGAAGTAAGACTTTTCATCCATCAGCCCGACTTGCAAGACTGTTTTGAAGGGCTGATTGAAAAAACAAGTGACTGGAAACAAGAGTTAGACTGGGTTGGAAAAGAAGGACTCATTGTTTTTGACGATGTTGGCTATGGGAAGGATCAGGATGTTCTTCGTCAGGAGGGATATCGGGTCGTTGGTGGAAGTGAAATGGGAGATAGAATAGAGGAGGATCGGGAGTACGGTCAGCGTATCCTTCGAGAATGTGGGATTGAAACTCTACCCTGTCACAACTTTCCAACGGCTGCTGAAGCGCTTGAGTTTGTGAAGTCTCACCCGGAAAATCTTTGGGTGGTAAAGAAAAATGGCGGGCATATTAGTCACTACTGCTATGTGCCTGATTCAGAAAGCGAGAATCGTGATACTATTGGGCTGCTTGAGCGGTACGCGGCTCTCGGAATTGAATACATCAATATTCAAAAGAAGGCTGAAGGAGTGGAGATTGGTATAGGAAGATACTTTAACGGTACCGATTGGGTCGGTCCTATTGAACTGAATATTGAACACAAAGGATTATTTCCTGGAGATATAGGTCCAAAAACTCCAGAGATGGGCACGCTTATTTGGTATGAAGATGATGAACAGAATCGTTTATTTCAGAGTACGCTTGCGAAACTGAAAGAGTATCTTAAGAGCATTGATTTCCGTGGGGATATCGATTTGAGCTGTTTTGTATCAGATCAGCACGTTTGGCCACTCGAATTTACATCTCGTTTTGGCAACCCAGCGACTGCTCTTCAGATAGAGCTACATAACTCTCCGTGGATAGAATTCCTTTCTGCGGTGGCGGATGGTAAGTCATACGACTTGGATTACAAAAGGGGGGTAGGAATTGTAGTGACGTTGGCAGTACCCCCCTTCCCATACTATTTTATGGAGTCATCTTCAGAGAGTTCCGTTGGTTTTCCGGTCATTTTTTCCTGCGAACCAGAGAATATGCGACACTATTATTTTGAAGAAATAACCCATCATAATGGGCTTGGTTTCGCGGTAGCAGGTGCCCGAGGATGCGTGATGCATGTAGGGGCTGTCGGTCTGGATATTGTAGTAGCTCGGGAGGCCGTCTATGAGCGGATTAGTAAGGTGCATATACCAAAAATGTTCTACAGACATGATATTGGAGTAGACTTTAAGGAGAGGGGTTGGGGCTTGCTAAAAAAATGGGGGTGGATTTAATTTAATGCTGCCTCTATGTTTGAAAATTGGCTGATTATTGCATTTGTAGCGCCGGCTCTTTGGGCTTTGGTGAACTTAATCGACGTCTATTTTGTTAATGATGTTTACCGTGATGAATATGACGGAACGATCATCTCTGGTCTCTTTCCACTTCTTCCGTGGGTGCTCGTACCGTTTGGAATGGTCGTCTTTGATTTTCCGGAGCATCAGTGGTGGTTATTTCTGATAAGTGGAATGCTTTTTCTTTTTGCAAATTTTTTCTACTTCAAAAGTCTTTTTAGTAACAACGATGCAGCCCTTGTGCAGATCTTTTGGAACCTAACAGTTCCGCTTACGATTATGATTTCGTGGATTTTTCTCAAAGAAAGCTTGGAACTCAGGCAGTATGTTGGTATGGGAATTGTGATCGTTGGTGTCATTTACCTCTCTCTTCAGAAAAAGAGTGGGAAATGGAAACCGAAAGAGGTTTTGAAAAACATGGTTCCAGCAGCGGTGTTTCTGGCTTTGAGCCTTGTTTTGGCAGAATATGCGTATCGAGAGTCTAGCGCTGGTTTTTTCGATGGCTACTTGGTATTTGCGCTCGGCATGGTGACCGGCGCTCTTATTATTAGTCTGGTCAGCAAGGGTGGTTTTCATGATCGTTTTGCTCAAGTTGCCAAACTGACTGGGAAATACTTCGTTGTTTTCTTTTTTGCTGAACTTCTGGCTCTTGTGGGGACAATAGCCTCGCAACGAGCTGTTGATTTGAGTCCTTCCGCTTCTCTTGTTGCTACGATTGAGAGTCTAAGTCCGGTATTTGTCATGGCCTTCAGTATACTCATCATATTTTTTGGTCGGTTTCTGATGAAAGAGAAGTTTACCCAGGAGCATGACGCACTCTATAGCGGACAAACCCTAGGTCTATTACAGAAAATCATAGCGACAGCAACGATTGCTGTTGGTATACTTCTGATGAGTTGAGTGTTATAAAATGTGCTAGAATTAAATCAATTATGTTACAACAACTATGTTTTGTACTGACATACCAAGCCCCGTTGCCCTGATCTTTTCTGATTCCACACCGCAACTCCTCTATTATTCCCATCTACCCGCTGTTTTTGCAGCAGTACTGGTTGGTTTACTGATTTACTCGAGAAACAAGAGTTTGGAGGCGAGGCTTTTATTAGCCATAGCCGTGTTGTTCTCACTCTGGAATCTTATCGACCTTGTTAACTGGACAAACGTAGATAGTCGAAGAATCATGCTGACCTGGTCCGTTATGAACTTTGTGGCTCTGCTTATAGCAGTTGTTACCTTGTATTTCTCTTATGTTTTTCTTGAAAAAAAGGATGTTTCGTGGAGGGTAAAACTTATTGTAGCGATTTTCCTCTTGCCGTATCTGTGGCTGCTTCCGACTGCTCTCAATATTTCTATCTTTGACCTGGCTCTTTGTGAAGCGGAACAAGGACTGCTTGATAAGTATTTTTATTTTCTCCAGATTCTCTTTTTAGTTTGGACAGCAGTCTATTTTATTCAGAAATACTTCAGGACTTCGGCTGTAAAGAGAATGCAAGTGCTCTATCTTTCCCTGGGCTCCCTTCTTTTCCTGGCGCTTTTTTTCGGAGGAACATTTGTGGCTAATATCATGGATACGTGGGAGTACGAGCAGTACGGTCTTTTTGGGATGATTTTTTTTCTAGTGTTGTTGACAGTCTTGGTTGTTCGTTATCAGGCATTCAACGTAAAGTTGATTGGCGCTCAGGCGTTGGTGATTGGTCTTATCTTGCTTATAGGTTCCCAATATTTCTTTACTAAGGAACTCATCAACCTCATTCTTATCAGCGTCACACTTCTTTTGGCTATTGGGTTCGGTGCTATGCTCATTCGTTCTGTGAAACAAGAAATCAACCGTAAGGAAGAGCTTCAAGTATTGACACAGGAGCTGGCTCAGGCTAATCAGGAGCTCAAGCGGTTGGATGCGGCTAAGAGCGAGTTTATTTCGATCGCTTCGCATCAGCTCCGCACGCCACTGACCGCTATCAAGGGCTATATCTCGCTCGTGCTGGAGGGCTCCTACGGCAAAGTCATCCCGTCGGTACAAGACGTCTTGAATAAAGTCTACACGGTCAATAATCGCATGGGACAACTGGTAGAAGATCTCCTCAATATTTCACGTATCGAGTCTGGTCGGGTGCAGTATAACTTTGCCGAGGCTTCGATTGAGCCGATTGTTGCTGATGTCGTCGATATGTTCGCGCTTATGGCCAAGGAAAAGAAACTGGCACTGAAGATGAAGTTGCCAAAGAAATCTTTGCCAAAGTTGTCTCTTGATGTGAACAAGATTCGCGAGGTTATCTCCAATTTGATCGACAATGCGCTCAAGTATACCAGAGAGGGCGGCGTGACGGTGAGTGTCGAGGGAGAGGAAAACGCTGTCGTTGTCAGAGTGGCGGATACAGGCATCGGAGTAGATCCAGGGGATGCAAAACGCTTGTTTGAGAAATTTACGCGCAGTTCGGAAACGATGAAGCTCGATGTCTCGGGCACGGGTCTTGGTCTCTATGTGGGGAAAAACTTTGTCGAGGCACACGGTGGACTGCTCTCGATAGAGTCAGAGGGCAAGGGGAAGGGCGCGACGTTTGTCATCAGGCTCCCACTCAAATTTGTTTCGCAGTCAAAAGGGTAAAACCTTTGATTTTAAGCCAATTGTCTGGTATTGTGACGTTGATGAGTAACTGCTTGTAAAATCGTTATGGTCAAGATTCTTCTCGTTGAGGACGACCCATTTATTGCTGAAATCTACAAGAAGAAGCTTGAAACATCTGGTTTTGAGGTGATGAATGTTGTTTCCGGTAAGGCTGTGTTGAAGGAAGTGAGCGAGCAGGCATTTGATCTTATCTTGCTCGACCTGGTGTTGCCGGAAATGAGTGGGACAGAAGTATTGCGAGAGCTGCGCCACAACAAAGAATATGATCAGAATCTGAAAATTGTGGTGTTTAGCAACTTAAGCAGCAGTGAAGATCGGGAGCAGGTACTGAAGCTCGGCGCCAACGGTTTTATTTCCAAGACGGAGTTTTCTCCTTCCGAAGTGGTGGGAGAGATCGAACGTTTCTTGCGTCAGTTCAAAGAGCAGAAGCAAAATTCTGCCAATGAATTGAAGACACCAGAGGAAAAAGTCAGTCTCGGGAAGAAGATTCTCTTTATTGAAGATGAGCCGGTATTTGTTGAAATGTTTGGGAAGCGTTTGCGGAGCGAAGGGTATGAAGTGGTGACCAAACAAGATGGCGCTCTTGGGCTGGAGGCGGCGCTGAACGAAACATTTGATCTTATCATTACCGACATCATGATGCCCAACATGGATGGGCGGGAGTTTATCAGGAAGTTAAGGGATGAGGAGCAAGGAAAAAATGTCCCCATTTTTCTTCTTTCAGCCTCGGTATCGATTGAGGATGAGAGCGTCAGGGTTTTGACAGACGCCGGTATTGTGACCAAAGCCTTTCTCAAAACTGAAATTACCCCGAGCGAATTGACCTATTCTGTGAACGACTATCTCGAGTCGGCGGATGCGAAGAAGAAAGAAGTGAAATGAATGTAACGATTAATGCTATGAATGATATGGAACGAATACTGATTGGCGAGGCAGGGCAGCATATCGGAGAGGAAATACAACTCAAAGGCTGGATACATATTCGGCGTGATCATGGGAAGCTGATATTTCTCGATTTGCGTGATCAGAGTGGCAAGATTCAGATGGTAGTTCTGCCCAATCATCCAGAGGCCAAGGCGGTCGCTGAGACGCTTCGTCCCGAATGGGTGGTAGAGGTGACGGGCATGGTCAATGCCCGACCAGAAAAGCTGGTCAATGCCGAGCAACCAAATGGCGCTATCGAGATAGAGGTGCTGACGCTTACCGTTCTCAATGAAGCGACGACACCGACTTTTGATTTATCCACTGATGGCAAAGAAGTAAACGAAGAGATCCGTCTCAAGTATCGCTATCTTGACTTGCGTCGGGAGCGGATGCAAAACAATATCCGCAATCGTCATTTGGTCACTCATTTCGTGAGAGGATTCTATACGCAAGAAGGCTTTGTCGAGATAGAGACACCGAACATGACCAAATCGACGCCAGAAGGGTCGCGTGACTATATCGTGCCTTCACGACTCGACCAGGGGAAATTCTACGCCTTGCCGCAGTCTCCGCAGCAGTACAAGCAGCTCCTCATGGCAGCTGGTTTTGAAAAATACTTTCAGATTGCCCGCTGTTTTCGTGATGAAGATACCCGTGGTGATAGGCAGCCCGAGTTTACTCAGGTTGACCTTGAGATGAGTTTTGTGACACAAGAAGACGTGATGGCGATCAATGAGAAGATGATCATCGATCTGGTGACTGAACTGTATCCGGAAAAAAGAATCCAGACAGTGCCGTTTCCTCGTCTCTCCTACGCCGAAGCGATGGAAAAATACAATTCCGACAAGCCGGATATTCGCGAAGACAAGAATGATCCGAATCTTTTGGCGTTTTGTTGGGTAGTGGACTTTCCGTTTTTTGAAAAGACGGATACTGGCGCGTGGACGTTTACTCACAATCCTTTCTCGGCTCCAAAGCCGGAGTATATGGCTGACCTGATGGCAGAAAAAAATATTGAGGGCATCGTAGCGGCACAGTACGATATGGTACTCAATGGTTATGAGATCGGTGGTGGCGGTATTCGCAATCATCAGCCAGCGGCACTCAAAAAAGTATTTGAAATCATGGGGTATTCGGCCGAACGGATCGAAAAGAATTTTGGACACATGCTCGAGGCACTTGGTTCCGGGACGCCACCACACGGTGGACTGGCTTTTGGCTTCGATCGTCTGATGATGATTCTTCAAAATGAACCCAATATCCGGGAAGTGATCGCCTTTGCCAAAACGGGCGAGGGCAGGGATCCAATGATGGAGTCGCCTTCAGAAGTCTCACCGGAACAGCTCCGCGAATTGGGTATTGCTCTTAAGAAATAAAAAATACCCTATGGTTGTACATCAAATGAAACTCGCGAAAGAACCTTTTGATAAAATCGCTAATGAGCAAAAAGTGATTGAGTCGCGTCTTTTTGATGAAAAGCGTCAGGTTATCAATATCGGCGATGAAATAGAGTTTTCTCAGAATGACGATTCGACGAAGACAGTAAAAACAAAAGTGAAAGCCTTGTATCGTTATGATTCGTTTGACCATCTGTTTGCGGATTTCCCGCCAGAATATTTTGGTGGAGCGTCAAGGGAATTTTTGATAGAAGAAATAAATCAATTCTACCCAAAAGAAGAACAGGTGAAATATGGAGTAGTGGGAATAAAGATTGAGTTGGAGAAGTAAAGAAAAAAAGAGGCCCAGACAGAAAATACTGTCTGGGCTTTTGATTTGTTGCTTAGCGGGGTTTATTTCCCGAGCTTGAGTTCGAGTACTACCACACCAAGCTTTTCTTTGTGAGGGGGGTAGATGTTTTTGAGCAGGGTGAGCAGCTCCGCTTCCGATGAAACATCCGGAGCAATTTTTCGGAATGGTTCATTCGCGAGCATCGCTTCAAAGCTGCTGTACCGACGGATGGCATCAACACGAACGTTCAGGCTTGACGTGTGGGTGACCAGGCTAATTCGTTCACCGGCTCGGATACGGTTGATGGCGTCGTAGCCGACACGGACTTCGAGGGGTTTCTTGCCTGAATTGATCAGGTCAAAAAATCTTTGTTTGATTCGCATAGTTCTCATGAGTGTTTCTCCAATGTTGAGGCTCCATTGTTGGGTAACGACACCTGGATAGTAGGCATTTGGGAGTGCCGCGTCAAGCTTCCATCCGAGGCGCTGGAGCGAAACCACCTCATCGGCGGTTGGATTGATGTGAACGTACAGTTTATGACCATACGGTACGAGCTGATGTGGGATGTCGATCAGGAGTGCTTCAAACGCGACAGGGTTTGTCGCAATGAAAGGCATGATCTTGATGGGACTGCCTTTCTTAGGGGTTGCACCAGCCACACCGATGACTCGCCCTGTGCTATCGAAGGCAACGAAGATCAATTTGTACTTGGCATTGATATCGGCCATGTTTCGTCTCGCATGGCCATCAAACAACGCTGTAACCCATTCGTCAGTGATGCCTTCAAACGAGCTCGGTAACTTCTCAAGGAGTAGTCGCGCCACCTCGGTCTTCAGTTCCGTGTCGACTTCGTCGAGCGGTAAGACTGAAACGTGGAGCTGATCCAATGATTTGAGCTTGCTGGTTCCATGAAGGGGCTTGTAGAGCATCGTTTCAGTGACGCCGCTTTTGTAGTGGCTGTCGGAGCTTCCTGCGCGGATGAACCCCCTTCGAAGAAAGAACTGCATTGCAGAGACATTCTTTTCGGCGACTGTGCAGTAGAGCTGACGAGCCTGGTGGTTACGCGCATGGTTTTCAGCGTAGTCAAGAAGCATGCTACCAAGACCGCCCACGCCTTGGTATTCAGGCGCAAGGATAAGTGGGCTGATTTTGTACGTCGACTGACGTTTTCCAACCACATGGAGCAATCCTGCTCGGGCACCACTCACCTCGAGGACGGACATATGCTGTTCGAATGAGAAGAACCCGACACGATCGTGCCCACCGTCGATGTGTGCATCGAAGATGCGTTTCGCGTGGGCGTGATGGTCTCCGTCGTAGTATGAATCAAGGGTTTGATGCATGAGGTTAGCAACCCATTCAAGGTCGCCTGCTTGTGCATCGCGGATTGTTACATTGGATGTATCCATGGTTACTCTCCTTTGTTGAGTACTGGCCGGCTGATAGCCGGTTGTGTAGCTCAAAGGTTGATGGGATTGTGAAACAACTAACATGATTTCAGTTTCCTGAAATCGCTTCAATGTAACATTATTTTGACCATGAAGTCAATTGTTAGACATCCTTGCGGCATAAATTGTAATTTTTTGTGATCTGCTGGAATATTTTCTTGAAATGGGATAGAATGGGGGATGTCCTGTTTTTGGGCGCCTTTTCAGTATTTCTGACCTATTTTTACCATATGTCGAGTTTGGAGCGATTCATAAAAAACTTCCAAAAAGGCCTTATTGATAGGTTTTTTAGCCATTTGTCCCAAGATATTGGGATTGACCTGGGGACAGCCAATACCCTGGTCTATGTACGGGGTAAGGGTATTGTGATCAATGAACCCTCGGTGGTGGCGGTGAACCAGCGTACGGGGCAGATTCTTGCTATCGGCAAAGAGGCCAAGAAGATGGTCGGGAAGACTCCGGGGCATATCGTAGCCACTCGGCCACTCGTCGATGGTGTTATCAGCGACTTCGAAGTAACCGAACAGATGCTCCGGTATTTTATCAACAAAGTGAACCAGGATAACTTTTCGTTTTTGCGTCGACCACGAGTGCTCATTGGTATTCCTTCTGGGGTGACTGAAGTGGAGAAGCGTGCCGTGATTGAAGCTGCGATGAACGCTGGTGCCCGTCAGGCCTTTCTCATCGATGAGCCGATGGCAGCAGCTATCGGCGCCCGATTGCCTGTGACGGACGCAGCAGGGAATATGGTAGTAGACATCGGAGGTGGTACAACAGAGATTGCAGTTATCTCGCTTGGTGGTGTCGTCATTTCACGGAGTCTCCGTATTGCGGGTGATGAGATGAACGAAGATATCGTACGCTATAGTCGGGATGAGTTTAATATCTTGATCGGTGAGCGGACAGCAGAAGAAGCCAAGATTGCTATCGGCAGTGCTTATCCTCAGCGCGAACGACTGACCTTTCCACTCCGTGGTCGTGACCTGGTGTCGGGACTCCCGAAAGAGGTCTTTGCGACTGACGAGCATATCCGGGAAGCACTCTCGCGTTCTATTCGTATCATCGTGAATAATATCAAGACGATTGTCGAGGAAACACCGCCGGAACTTTTGGCAGATATCATGCAGCGCGGTATTATTCTGGCAGGCGGAGGCAGTCTCATCCGTGGTATGGACAAGCTCATCGCCAATCAGACGGGTATCCCGGTGCGGATGATGGAAGACCCGCTTACAGCGGTGGTGCGCGGGACGGGTATCGTGCTCGATGACATGGAGAATCTGAAGGAAGTGTTGATCGAAGAAGAAACCAACAAGCCCCTCGGCTAGCCGTTTTGAGATTTTTTTGTTTCCCCTTGTTTGGTTTTTGTGTTTTGGCTTTTGGACATTTTTTGAAATATGGCTCTCCGGAGAAAACTCACTCATACAAAATTTTTTCGGGCGCTCATCGCGGCTCTGGTAGTGCTTTTTTTCATTTTTTTTCAGCCACGTTTTATCATGGAGCCACTCCGGTTCGCCCTCGCGACGGTGGCCTGGCCGATTCAGGGGGTGTTTTCTGCGATGGCGTTTGAGCTGCGGGATACCTTTCACTTCTTTACTTCTATCGGTACGTTGAAACAGGAAAACGATCGTCTGACCGAGGAAAATATCCGCCTCATGACGGACAACGTCAGATGGCAGTCAGTCTCAAAGGAGAATGATGAGTTGCGGAAAGAGCTTGAGTTGCTTCCAAGAGAAAATTTTCGTCTTGAGTCGGCCGAAGTCATTGGGCGTGATGCTGCTGGTCTCGGGAATTGGTTGACGGTTGATCAGGGGTCGCTTCAGGGGATAGAGCGTGGTATGCCGGTGATTGTGTACAATGGAGTACTGATCGGAAGAGTAACAGAGGTATTTCCGGAAAGCTCACGTGTGATGCTCCTGACCAATCCGGAAAGCGTGGTGAGTGGGGTGACGGTCGAAGGTGCGGCACAGGGTATCGTGAAGGGGGAGTACGGACTGGGTATTTTGTTTGATATGGTGCTGCAGGATGCGGCACTGCAGTCATCTGATCGATTGGTGACTTCTGGACTGGGCGGGGAGTTCCCCAAGAATCTTCTTATCGGGACACTTCAGAATGCTCATCCTTCCGCTGATCATCTGTACCAACGAGCCTCAGTCGTGTCGCCAGTAGAATTTGAATTACTCCGATACGTTTTTGTTATAAAAGATTCACTGAACCCATGAAAATATTTCTTTTTCGCGCCGCCTTTCTTCTCCTTCTGGTGTTTCTCCAGCTTTCTTTTTTCAATATTTTTTTCCCTTGGTTCCGTGCTCCACTCTTTCTGCTTGGTGGTATAGCGGCCTTTGCGCTGGTGCGCCCTTTCCCGGGAGTGCTCTTTATGACGGTGCCGATGACGCTTCTCTTTGATGGAGTTTCTTCTGGTGCGGTGACGTGGTTTTCTTTCTATGCCGTTTTTTTCGCCTATGTGACGAGCTTTCTTTTGCGGCGTCTGCTCTTGGAGCACCGAGGCTTTGGTTTTTGGCTCTATGCTGTGGTAGTGTTTGGAGCTGCTCTTTTTTATCAGGTTATTTTTTCTTTTGTGGTCTATCGCGAAAGTGCTCTTGATGTCGCACTGGTTCTGCAGTCGGTGCCATCTATCGAGAGGCTGGCGTTTTCATTGTTCTTTTTCCTTCCCATTTTTCAGGGGACATATTTTTTTGTGAAGCGTTTTGAAGAATATCTCGCTCTCTTGAGTCAAAAACAGTTTCGCAATGTAAGATAACCATCATGGGAGTTTTCATTCGTAAAGGAATATTTCTTCACAAGAAGGGCGGCATAGAAATTGATGACGCTGTTTTGACGGTGACCGAAAAAGACGCGGTGAAGATGGAATGGCCGCTCAATCGCGCTGTTTCACTGGGACTCCTCTTTTTCATGTTGCTGTCTCTCTTGGTACTGGGTGGTCGGGTTTTTTATCTCGGTGTTATCAAAGGAGAAGAGTACAGTGCTATTGCTTTACGCAACAGTTTGCGAGCCCTCATCATACCGGCTCCTCGCGGGATTATATACGATATTTTCGGGAAGCCATTGGTGCAAAATGTACCCAGTATGGATGTGGTGCTGATTCCGGTAGATGTGCCCCTTGATGAGGCGAGCCTGGCGTCAATGCGGGATACCTTGATGACAACCTTTTCACTCGATGAGGCGATGTTGACTGACGTCTTGAGTAAGCTCGATCGGCGTTCAACGCTGCCGCTCCTTCTGAAAGAGCGTATCAGCCAGGAAGAGACACTGCTCTTTCTGAGCCGGAGTCATAGTTTGCCAGGCGTGAGTTTGTACAAGGCAACCCAGCGGAGCTATATCGATGGCCTGATTTTTTCCCATATTCTCGGCTACGAAGGGAAGATTCGCAAAGAGGAGCGGGAAGCGCATCCGGAGTACCTCCTGACGGACTCGATCGGGAAACAGGGGATTGAAAAAAGTTACGAGTCTGTTCTGCGGGGCAAGCATGGCCTGGAGCGAGTGGAGGTAGATGCCTTTGGAAAGGTCAAGAAGGAACTTGGCGTAGTACAGCCAACTCCCGGGCAAGATCTCATCCTCAATATTGATGCTGATTTGCAGAAGAAACTGTTTGATAGTCTGCAGGGTATTCTCGAAAAAAATGAACTGAAGCGGGCAGCAGCAGTAGCCATCGATCCACGAAGCGGTGCGGTGCGGGCACTCGTTAGTTTACCGAGTTTTGATAACAATCTTTTTTCTGGTGGGATTTCGAGTGAAGAATACGAGAAATTGACGAGCGATCCTTCGGAACCGCTGTTCAATCGCGTGGTAGCTGGCGCCTATCCTCCTGGTTCTACTATCAAGCCGGTACTGGCAGCAGCAGCTCTTTCTGAGGGAGTGGTAAATGAAACAACGCAGATAGAGAGTCGTGGTGGTATCAGTATCGGTCGTTTCTTTTTTGGCGATTGGAAGGCACACGGCTTTACTGATATCAGACGAGCCATTGCTGTCTCAAGCGACGTCTTCTTCTATTCTATTGGTGGTGGGTATGGTGGGATAGAGGGGCTGGGTATGAATCGGATGAAGAAATATGAGGAGCTCTTTGGGTACAACAAGAAGACGGGTATCGACCTCTCAGGTGAGGCGGATGGACTCATTCCTGATCCGGCTTGGAAAGAGGATAAGATAGGCGAGCGCTGGTATATCGGCGATGATTATCACGCGGCTATCGGCCAGGGATTTCTCACGGCTACGCCACTTCAAATACTCAATTCTATCGTGGCTATTGCAAATGGTGGGACGCTCTATGCACCACGTATCGTTTCGCAGATTCGTTCTGCTGATGGCAAGATTACAGCAGTACCGTCTGAGGTGATTCGTGAGCATTTCGTTGATCCTGGTATCCTCCAGATTGTGCGAGAGGGCATGCGGGAAACAGTGACTGAGGGTACGGCTCAGCCACTGAAAGATCTGCCGGTTGCGGTAGCTGGCAAGACGGGAACAGCCCAGTTTGGGAGTAATGATAAGACGCATGGCTGGTTTGTCTCCTTTGCACCGTTTGAAGACCCCAAATTGGCCATGATCATTTTGGTGGAGGGGCAAGGAGAAGAGGGCTACAATGCAGTGCCTGTGACCAAAGAGGTTTATCAGTGGTATTTTTCTCAGTAACTGTCTCAAATCTCAACGCCTGTTTAAAACAAAAAACTCTGCTTGTCTCATAAAATATCCAGATTTCGGTGTAAAACCTCTCAAAGCTCGTCGGGTTATCATGATAGCCCTTCTCACTTCTTCAAGGTTTTCCCCTCGAAATTTGAATATTTTCTGAAGACATGAGATTTGAGACAGTTACTCAGGAACGATAGTATTTTTATGGCTTTGTAGCGCTGTTTAATAGGGCATTGACAATTTGTTCGATTTTGGTAGTATTGAGGAACTCTATAAGAGCTTAAACCAATTTTCTTCTTTCCTTTGGGATAGAAGTTTTCTTTTAGTAATATATCGTCATGGCCAAGATTTTTACCGAGGAGGGACTCAAAAAATTGAATACGGAACTGGAAGAGCGCAAGACAAAATTGCGCCACGAGATTGCTGATGCTATCAAAGAAGCCAAAGAACAGGGGGATCTTTCTGAGAACGCCGAGTACAGCGAAGCCAAGAATCATCAGAACGAAAATGAATCTCGCATCGCGGAGCTGGAAGCTATGCTCAAGGACTCAGTGGTAGCGGCCAAGCACAAGAATTCATCGACGATTGGTATGGGTTCTCGGCTGACCGTGAAAGTGCATGGCAAAGAATTCAATTTTGAAATTGTTGGTTCCAATGAAGTTGATCCGACCTCTGGCAAGATTTCCAACGAATCTCCACTCGGCCAGGCTTTTCTCGGCAAGGGCAAGGGTGACAAGGTAGAAGTGACTACTCCGACCGCTACCGTGAAGTACGAAATCCTCTCAGTCAACTAAGTTTCGTCATAGTTGTGATATATTGAGGAATCTAGACACGTTGGCTGCGGCCAGCGTGTCTTGCTTTTTGCTTTAGGAGAGGCTACAATACGACCATATGCGTGAAGATATTCTGACAACCAAATTGGAGAAGCTCCACAAGCTGACGACTGCCTTCGGGACGGCTTATCCTGACACGGTCAAGCGTACTCATACCAACCAGGAGGTGCTGGCTCAATTTGATGCTTTGGCAGCAGGGAGTGACCAGGTATCCGTAGCTGGTCGGGTGAAATCGCTCCGTGTGATGGGCAAGATTGCTTTCTGTCACATTGAAGATGGCACGGGAAAGCTTCAGAGTTTTTTTGCATTGGAAACCCTCGGTGAGGAGACTTTCAAACTGTTCAAGGAGACAGTGGATCTCGGTGATTTTATTGCGGTCACTGGTGCTGTTTTTCTGACCAAGCAGAATGAGAAAAGTGTCCGGGTAGAAAGTTGGCAGATGCTCACCAAATCACTCCGGCCGATCCCGACGGAATTTTATGGTTTGAAAGATGAGGAGGAACTCCTGCGCCGACGCTATCTGGATCTTCTCATGAATACTGAAACACGCGAGTTGTTCGTGAAGAAAAATGCTTTCTGGCAAACAGTGCGTCGGGTTCTTTCTGAGAAAGATTTTCTTGAGGTGCAGACGCCGGTCCTTGAACATATTCCTGGCGGCGCGGAGGCCGAGCCGTTTGTGACGCATCACAATGCGCTCGATGCTGATTTTTATCTGCGTATCTCGCTCGAACTGGCATTGAAACGTCTCTTGGTTGGTGGTTATGAACGCGTGTTCGAAATCGGGCGGGTGTTTCGCAATGAAGGAATTGACCGTGAGCACCTTCAGGAATTTGATCACATGGAGTTTTACGCTGCTTACATGAACATGGAGCAGGGCATGGTGCTGGTAGAGCAGCTGTACAAGGATATCGTGCGCGCTGTCGTTGGTGAGTCTATGATGACCGAACATGAGGGTGAGACGATCAATTGGAATGTCGCTTTCCCACGAGTCGACTATTTTACCGAATTCAAAAAAGAAACAGGCTTGGATCTGTCAGATGATATCAGTCTCGATGACCTGAAGAAAAAAGCCGATGAGCTTCATATCAAATATGAACAAAGCTATGGTAAGGGTCGCATGATCGATACGCTCTACAAGAAGACGGTGCGACAGAAATTGATTCAGCCATGTTTCTTGGTCGGGCACCCGCTTGAGGTGTCACCGCTTGCCAAGACTGATCCAAAGAATCCTCGCCGAACGCTTCGTTTTCAACCGATTGCCGGTAAGAGTGAGCTTGGCAATGGCTTTGCAGAACTCAATGATCCTATCGATCAGCGGGCGCGTTTTGAGGAGCAGATGAAGCTTCGTGATGCCGGGGACAAGGAGGGTATGATGCTCGATGAAGACTTCATTCAGGCTCTTGAGTACGGTATGCCGCCAGCCTGTGGATTCGGGATGAGTGAGCGGTTGTTTGCCATTCTCATGAATCGCTCCATACGCGAGACGGTTATTTTCCCGCCGATGAAAGGGAAAGAATAATCAGCGGTGAGCACAGCATTAAAAACTCGGTCGCATAGCTCAGTTGGTTAGAGCGCTGCATTCACATTGCAGAGGTCCCTGGTTCGAGTCCAGGTGCGACCACTAGGAATTTTCACTGGTTCCCTGCCCGCCTTGGGAGGGGAATCCAGTGTCGTCCACACAAAAATACTAAAGTTATTCTCCTATGCTCGATATTTCATTCATCCGAAACAATACAGCTGCCGTAAAGGAGGCGGTTTCCGCCAAGAACCTCACGCTTGATGTCGATGCTCTTTTGGCGAAGGATGGTGAGCGTATTGCTTTACTTCAGGAGATGGAGGAGTTGAAATCTCTCAAAAATGATATCAACGATCTGATTCAGCAGGCCAAGACGGATGAGGAGCGGGCAGAGATTATTGCCAAAGGCAAAGAGATCAAATTGAAAATCGATCAAAAAGAACCCTTGTTTGCCAAAGTAAAGGATGAGTACTACGCGCTTCTGGCGCAGGTACCAAATATCATTTCTCCAGATACCCCACGCGGTAAGAGTGATGCTGAGAATGTGGAGATTGGGAAATATGGCGAGATCAAGCCGTTTGATTTTACCCCGCGTACGCATATCGAGCTTGGGAAGATGCTTGATATTCTCGACCTTGAGCGCGGGACAAAGGTCTCGGGCTATCGGGGCTACTATCTGAAAAACGAGGGGACACTTCTGGTTATGGGGCTGATGTTCTATGCGCTCCAGAAATTGATACAAAAGGGTTATACGCCGATGATTCCACCGACACTTGTGAAAAGCTTTCCACTCTTTGGCAGTGGCTACTTCAAGGGTCTCGAGTATGATGGCGAGATCGATGAAATCTATCAGGTAGCGACGTCTGATAGAGAAATCGATGGTAGTGTTTCCAAAGAAGCGAAATTTCTCGTAGGAACAGCTGAACCATCACTCCTCTCTTATCATGCTGATGAAGTGCTCGAGGAAAAGAATCTGCCGCTTCGTCTGGCTGGGTATAGTCAGTGCTATCGCAGTGAGATCGGCAGCTATGGCAAGGACACCAAGGGCATGTACCGGGTGCATGAGTTTATGAAGGTGGAGCAGGTAGTGATCGCCGCTGCTGATATGGCGGCTGCCGACAAGATTCAAGACGAGATGCTCGCCATTTCGGAAGAGATGCATCGTGAGCTGGGTCTGCCGTATCGCAAACTCCAGATCTGTAGTGGCGACATGAGCGCCGGCAAGTACCGAGCGTTTGACCTCGAGGCCTGGATGCCAGGGATGAATCGCTATGGTGAAACTGGCTCGGCCTCAAACTTTCTCGATTGGCAGTCACGTCGTTTGAACGTGAAGTACAAAGACGGGAAGACTGGTGAGAAGAAACATGTCTATATGCTCAACAATACCGCTCTTCCCAGCCCACGAATTTTCATCGCTATTCTTGAGAACTACCAACAGGCTGACGGGAGCGTAGTTGTCCCGGAAGTACTCCGGCCGTTTGTTGGAAAAGAAGTGATTATGCCAAAGAGTGGGGCGTAGAATTTTACATCAAAAAAAGACCCCAAACGGGGTCTTTTGTTTATGGTGGGTGCGGGGGGAATCGGTCACAGATAATCTGTCCACCGACGTGGCCAGATTTCCGCGACCCCGGCTCGTGGTTTCGCGCGCTCGCGAAACATCACTCCGCCTTTCTCATCCCCTCGGAAGCCAAGCAGTTGGCTTCCTTCTGCCCAAAAACAAAAATCCCCCTAGCGGGGACTTTTCGTTTTGTGGGTGCGGGGGGAATCGAACCCTCGACCGTTGGCTTAAAAGGCCACTGCTCTACCGACTGAGCTACGCACCCATAATTTCACGTAACAGTGTTTAGTCTAATGAATTTATGGTATTTCGTCAATTCTCTGTCAGTTTTTCCCGTAGGGAGTTTTCTGCTATACTGAAAGCATAAATACATCAAAATATGATAAAAAAATCATTGGTCGTAGTGGGACTGGCGATGTTTCTTTCTGGGTGTACGGTGACGTTGCCTTTTGGTACGCCACTTCCGGCAGGGCAGAATGACCCGACAGACACTTTCGGCAAAAAGATACAGGCGGGGAGCATCTGGAAGAGCATGGATGGTGGGCAGGTATTTGAGGTGAAGTCACGCGTGGACGAAAAACAGTCTATTACCAAGGCAGATATTTTGGCACTGGCCTTTCATCCGGCCGATCATCGGACCATCTATATCGGTACTGTGGACAACGGCATTTTCAAGACAACGGATGGTGGCGAGTATTGGTCACAGATTGTGTTTCCACCAAAAAAGATTTATAGCTTTATCCTCGACAAGAACCGGCCCGATGAACGGATGTTTGCTTCCGGATCGCTCAATGGTCTGGGAAAAATCTTTCGTACCGATGATGGCGGAGAAACTTGGCAGGCTGTGTACACCGAACCGGGCGACAAAGTGGTTATCACTATCTTGGCGCAGCACCCACGTGATATGAACGTCTTGTTTGCTGGGACGAGTGCTGGGACAGTGGTGAAGAGTACCGATAGTGGGGAGACCTGGAAGAATATCGGTGCAACACTCGATGGTCCTATCACCGATATCGTATTCGATGCTGTGCAGCCACTGTCTCTCTCGGCTCTCAGTTTTAGTAAAAATGTGTACTACTCTGCCGATGGCGGCTTGACCTGGAGTGACCGGCGGTCTGCAGCAGGCGCGGAGACAGGGGGCAATATGCCAGATGCACTGTTGTCGATCACAGCCGATCCAAATGTTTCTGGTAGAATCTATGGCAGCAAGAATGGAGGCCTGTATCGGAGCAATGACTTCGGCAAGCGCTGGGAGAAGATTAATATCATCGAGAGCGCCGAGACTTTCCCTGTACGGGCTTTGGCCATCAATCCACGTGATTCAGAAGAAATGGTGTTTGCTGCCGGAGCGGCTTTCTACAAATCAAAGAACGGAGGCAGTACCTGGTCGGTAGTCGATCTCTATATCAATCGTGGCGTGTCTGTCCTGGCGTATGATCCGGAAGACCCACAGGAGATTTACATGACTCTCCGCAAATACTAGTAACAAATTGTAACGAAAAGAATATGGTAAAAGAATTGATTGAAAAAAAGAAACAGAGTTTCGAGAGTGCACTCGATCATTTTTCGGAAGAAGCGGCCAAGATTCGCACTGGGCGGGCACACCCTGGCTTGGTGGAGAATCTGATGGTGGACTACTATGGGACTCGGACACCGCTTCGTCAGATTGCCAGTATCAACATTCCCGAAGCACGTCAGATACTGATCCAGCCATGGGACAAGGGCAGCCTGGTACTGATCGAGGCGGCTATCAGAGAGTCTGACTTGGGGTTGAATCCTGGCAATGATGGGATCGCGCTTCGTATTACGCTCCCGTCGCTGACCGAAGAGACGCGTAAGGATTTTGTGAAGGCACTCAATCAGCGTGCAGAAGAGGCGCGCATCGCTGTCCGCAATATCCGTGAGGAAATTTGGAAAGACATTCAGGATTTGGAAAAGTCAGGCGATATTTCGGAAGACGATAAATTTTTTGGAAAAGAAGAGCTTCAGAAGGTCGTCGATGAACGCAACCAGAGTCTGGAAGTGGTTCGTAAGAAAAAAGAAGAAGAAATATTAACTGTCTAGTCTTTAGTTATTAGGGATTAGTTGTTAGGAAGAAATTGATGTCAGAGAGGGTTTTGCTAAGGACTAAAGACTAATAACTAAAAGCTGTTTTACTATGCTTACTATTCTCATCTTTGTCATCATTCTCGGACTGCTCGTCTTTGTACATGAGTTGGGGCACTTCATCGTGGCTCGGCGCAACGGCATCCGTGTGGACGAGTTCGGTTTTGGATTCCCGCCACGAATCTGTGGTGTGGTACAGGATGAAAGTACCGGCAAGTACAGAGTAGTGTGGGGAGGAAAGGATATGGGAGAGGGCAAGACTGTGTACTCGCTCAACTGGATTCCCTTGGGCGGGTTTGTGAAAATTGCTGGAGAAGATGGTCATGATACCAGTGACCCGACAAGTTTTGCTGGGAAGTCTGCTTGGATACGAGTCAAGGTCTTGGCCGCTGGTGTAGTCATGAACTTTCTTTTCGCCTGGTTTCTTTTTTCAATTGTCCTCATGCTTGGGCTGCCGCAGCCGATTGAGCCAAGCGAGCATGGCAAGTATCCGAATGCCAAGATTCAAATATTGAGTATCGGCAAAGGAACTCCGGCAGAGACGATGGGACTTAAGATGGGGGATGCCCTAGTGACTTTGAATGGAAAAAAGGTAACAACTTTGGAACAGGTTTCTGACGAGATTGTCTCGCATAAAGGGCAAGTCATTACGGTCTTGGTAGATCGTTTTGGAAAAGAAGTCACGCTGACCGGAACGCCGCGGACAGACTACCCGGTAAGCGAGGGCGCGCTCGGAATATCTTTTTCTGAGACCGCTGTCGTGTCGTACCCGTGGTATGAGGCGATCTATCGTGGTGCCACCACGACCTACAGCATCACAGTTGCCATTCTCGACGCTTTCGGCAAGATGATTGCTTCGCTCTTTGGAGCGGAGAAGACAGCGCTCGATGTCACGGGTCCAGTCGGTATCGTGTACCTCACCAAGCAGATGAGTGATCTCGGGTTGCCATATCTCTTGCAGTTTGCAGCACTCCTCTCTATCAATCTCGGCATTATCAATATTCTCCCGATTCCAGCACTTGATGGTGGTCGCATCCTCTTTATCCTGATTGAGAAGCTGAAGGGGAGCCCGGTCAGTCGGAAAGTTGAAGGAATGATTCACCAAGTCGGCTTCATTCTCCTTCTCCTCTTGATGCTCTTCGTCACAGTACGGGATTTCGCTCAATTCGATATCTTGGGGAAAATCACCAGAATCTTTTAGATATTTCCTGCACCCGATTATAAAGCTCTAAAAACCCCTGTAATAAGGGGTTTTTCTGATATGATGCTGAGGCTTGACATTTCGCCTATTTTTTGGTAGTATATAAGGTCTATAAATTGTGTACATATTCTATGGGAAATCAGCATTTGCTCGCATTGCTCCGCTCCAAACTCGGCACCCTGTTCATCTGGGGGCTCCTTTTCGGTGCTATCGGATTCTTTGGTCTGATTATGACCGAGAAACCATTCCAGACCAAGATGGATTTTTTGGTGGTGCAAGTAACCGCGACCAATCAGGATTTCTATACCCAGTTCAAGTCTTCTGAATATCTGGGGAAAGTTTTGAGTGAGGCGGTCTTTAGTGAGCGTTTCATCGAAGCACTGGTTGAGACGGGAAAGGTCAACAAAGAATTCCTCCCATTTGATAAACAGAAACGCCTGGTAGCCTGGAACAAGATGGTGACGGTTGAGAAAAATCTCGAACTCGGTATCTTGAGCGTGACGGTCAAGGGTGAGCGCGAGCGTGATGTGACCCGTATTATTGAGGGTGTCTCTCAGGTGTTGACCGAGAAGAATATGCTGTTTCGTGGTGGTGATGAGAAGAGCGTCGAGATCCGCATCCTCTCTGGTCCAATTCTGGAGCAGAGTCCCAGTATGACGAAAATGATCAAAGTCGTGCTGACTGCTTTCCTCGCCGGTTTCTTTGTCACGGCTTTCCTGATTCTGGTGAAATATGAGTCGGCCTACAAAGTTCCCTCAAGAAACAACGATGTCCCTTTGAACGATACAAGAGTGTAACGCTTTGTGTCGTCCCGCACTCGATGCGGGATCCAGCGTACTTGGAGGTTTGACCTCCAAGTATCCTGGGAAGAGAGCGGTAGGGCGTTATCGTCTGTCCCGCTTTCTTCCTAGGATTATTTCGATTCTAGCTAGCCCCTTAACAACCGGAGAGATAAGTGTACAAAAGAATTATGCTCCTTTGGAGTATCGTTTTGGTGATCATCTCTGGCTGTGCGTCTTTGCAAAAAGATGCTGGCTATGAGATCGAAACCAAAAAGGCTGACAGTGGTGGTGTGGAAGTCCCTTGGCACAGCATCGCTTTGCGCGGTGATGTGTCGACGGTTTCTGGATACACCGTGGCCATGATTGAGTTGCCTAAGCCTCTTCCAGAGGCTTGGAAAAACGAGATTCTGGATGTCGGGCGATCCTATAAGGTTGGGACAGCTACTACAGCGCTTCGGCGTTCGGTGTGGCGTACTGCTTTGTACGGGTCTGATGGCAAGCCGCAGGTCTTTGACGCCGTGTTGAATCCCAGCCAGACAGCACTCTTTGTGCTTCTCCCGCCCGGAAGGGTGGAAGAGTTCAAACGAGGAAGCTTGTTGGTTTGGTTTTCTGATGGCAAGACCATTGCGACGACGCGCGGTGCTGTGGTTGAGGTTACGGGGAATGTGCTTGAGCTGAGCAATCAGTTCTTTGCAACGAACCCATCACCTTTTCCGCGGTATGCGACGTTTCAGCGCACCGAGCCTGAGGGACGGACATTCCTCGAGAGTTTGGAGAAACGCTTTCCTGTTCGGCTTCAAATGTCGGATGGAGGAGTGTTTTCTGCACAACGAGAAATTGTGGATGTGGGCGCTCTGACAAAGGGTGACCATGTGCTCGATAATCTCGTCACCTGCGGCAGTGCTTCGGCAACGCCCAGTGTGACGGGTACGCTCGTCGGTGCGGTATTGTCATTGCCGCACAACCTGTCCGTGGCAGCAAACGGATGCAGGAAGAAAGGAACTGCTGTGAAAAGTGAAGCAACTCAACCCGAGCTGCCTCACCCGAGCAGCTCATCAACTTCAAGGAGTACACCATGAAAAAATGGAGTCTCGGCATCCTGATGCTCATCCTCGGATGGGCCAGTGCCGTACACGCTGAGGGAGCTTACCAGATGAAGTCTGGTGAAACAGTCTTCGGGCGTTTCGGTTTCCGTATGGGAACGCAGGTCTGCAAGCTCAACAAGGAGCTTGGGATTATCAATGACTGCAACCGTATCAAAGCGGGGCAGTGGCTCAAAACACCGGAAAATGTCGGTGGGAAGGCTGTGACGAACAAGAGTGTCGTTAAGCCAGTCGAGCTTGCGTGCATCACACTCGGTGCTGCTCCCTTCAACCCGGAGCACAATCTGAAGCGGGCGTTTGAGGGTATTGACCTTCTGACCACGCTGACGCCTGATCAAAAGGAGTTGGCGAAGCAGAAGGTTGCCCTTGGCGATACGGCGACGAAGGATGAACTCGTGGGACAGCAGATCTTCAAGGAAATGCTGTACCAGAGCACGAAGGCCAAGAAGGAAGTCAAACATGTCTATGGCAAGCCTATCTGCTCTTCGGAGCAAGGTGGTCAGCCAGAAGTCATGAACACGTACGACCTGGGTGGCGGGGTATTTCTCTCCGACCCACGTCGTTGTGGCAATCCCTCAGTCTTCGTTAGGCCTTTGCGGCGCGAAACACCGTTGGCTATCGTGCTCCCTGAGCCTCAATCACAGCCGAAAATGACGCTCCCACAAATAAATCCCACGCAACCTGAACAACAGGAAATATCACCTGAAGAGGCGGTACGTCGGTGGGACTGGGAACTCGTGGTTGGTCAGGAGCACGACCGTACTGCACATTCGACATTTGCGTCCGGAGCAATCTATGGACTCTTTGTCAATACACCTGGTGCTGAACACGCGTTTGGTATCGGTGGCACGTACAGCGGCTGGCATGGCAAGACTGACACAGGATTTGGCTTCAATGGTCAACTCAGTGGTGTCGGTCCCGCCTATAAGTACAGCGCCTATGAGGGTGGCTACGACTTCGGTCTGAAGCTCCTCCCGTGGGCGAGTCTTACCGAAAATGGTGAGCAAGCAGAGTACTACAAGAGTCGTCGGCACTTCGACCTGAATGGCATCACGCTTTCGTACAACAACGGGCGGCGGGAAATGATGGAGGAGAAGTTCCTTTTCAAACACCAGCTGTTCGTGTCGGCATTCAAGCCGACAGGGGGTGAGGCTGAACATTCTGTGTTCAATCAGCCACTCCCCGATGCGAATACGAAACTTGATTACGTTCTCAATGTCGGTGGACGCGTCGGTCTCTACGATTTCTCGAAAGAGGATGACAAGATCGGCGCCAAGTTGTGGTTTGCAGCTGGCTGGTTCAAAGAGGCTCCAAGCCTTGCAGAAACAGCCAACTGGCGGATCCAACTGAGTGACAAGCATGAACGCTTGTTTCTCGGCATCGGTCGGAACTATGATTTGTTAAACGGTGGTTCCCTTTTCGGCTATGGCTGGAGCTGGGATATCCGGAAGACGGTCTATGTGCATCGCGAGGAAACTCGTCGGGCACAATTCGTTGCGGCGATCGAAAAGGCTGGTGGCCGACTCGACAAGGATGGCATGATCATTCTGCCAAAGGGGACGAAAACTCCTCAGAAGCAGTTTAAGACTGCGCCATCCGACGACTGATAGACACTTGATTCCTTTAGAATGAGTAAGAAAGTGAGCATCCCCTTGGGGTGCTCAGCGTCGAGAAAATCGCAAGATTGACTCACGTCCTATAAATAGTGCAGACATTGATCTGCAGGCGAAAAGTGATAAAGGAAAAGAGAGAGTCGGTCCGCGACAACGTCGCACAATTGAAGGCGGGAAGTTCATCCGAACAACCCGCCTTTAACCTTTTTATACCATATTAAAGGCTTAGAAAAAGCACTTTTATGCTATTGACAGGAATGGCGAAAAGATGTATACTGGTTTGTTCAGTGTCCGTCTCGAAAGAGGTGTACAATGGACATGTCAGTTCCTCGCGTCTGTAAAATTCAACTCAGTTGAGTTGATTTTCCAGACGCAATCAACTCAACCCAACGTGCAAGGAGCACATCATGAAAAAAACCTTCGCCGCTTTGGCGGTTCTGGCGCTTTCTAGCGTCGCTTTCGCTGCCGATGGTGCCAAGACCTATAAGGTCAACGGCACTGTCGGTGCTGGGGCAACGACGCTTCAGATCGGCGCGGTCGCAAACGACAAAGTTGACCTGATCATCAGCGGCATTGCAGCTGTCTGGAAGAAGGATCCCGGTGCCGCCTACGGTGCCATCGCGCTGCAAAGCGAGGATGGTGCCAAGGGCGTCAAAGACTGGGTGCTCTCGTACTCGAACAATCCGGCGGCGTTCGTGGGTGCACGTCAGTGCATCCTCAAGCGTGGTGCTGACTGGCCCGGGACAGCCGATCTGAAGAGTCTCAAGCTCGACGACGCGCGTGTTGCCTGCGCACCCATAACGGTCGCCAGCGCCATCTACGTGGTCGACGTGACCGGTGACTACAACGTCTTGGGCGTTATCCCGGTGATCGAGTTCAAGGATGGTACCCGCGCCTGGGGTTCTCACCCCTTCGGCGATTCGCGCGGCAAGGACAAGGTTGGCCAGACCATCACGTTGCTTGAAGTCGATCGCGGCGTCGACAACAAGGCCACGTTGGTCAAGCTGCCGACGAAGGCTGCCAAGCAGTACTTCGCCGGCAACTTCCAGTAGCCGCTGCGCGCTCAATGAGCGCAACCAAATAGGGCTTTGAAACAATGCATAACCGCAACGTTTCGAAGCCCTTCTTTTTTACCCGAAAGGGATTTTTTTGTACCTATGATTACTTTTTCTTTTGTTCAGAGAGGGCGAGGAGGGCGCCGAGAGCGCTGAAGAAGAGCCATTGGATGGGTGTGTTTTTGAAGATATTGTCGGTGAGGGCGGAGAGCTCCAGGGTGAGAAAGAAGATGAACATAATACCGAATGCGAGACGAAGGGCACTGCTTTCGCGACTGGCTCGGTATTTTTTTATAATGAGCGTTCCGAGAGTGAGGAGGTAGAGGGCAAAGACGCCGAGCCCGACCAGGCCACCTTCGATGAAAAATTTGACGAAGTCATTGTGTGGGTCGTTGGGGCCATTGGTGGTGCCACGGACACTTTCTGAAACGAGCGGAAAGGTATCCATACCGGAGCCGAGGAGCAGGCGTTCTTCTTGGATGGAATATCGTGTGACGTCTTTCCAAAGGGTTTGACGCCAGACGATGGAGCTATCAGGATCGAGATTGAAACTTTCGGAAACGCGTTCTTGGAAACTGGGTGAAAAGACAAAGAGGATAAAGGGGAGGAGAAAGAGTGGAAAGAGGAGGAGGCGGTAGCGGAGGAGCGCGATCAGGAAGACGAAGAGAAACAGAGCTACCCAAGCCACCCGGGCGAAAGTGAGGATGAGGACGGTTGAGAAAATAGCAACCAGACCAGCGATGATGATGCGTTTCAGGCCGCCCTCAGCGAAGAACGCGAGATAAAGACTGCCGAAGACAATCATGGCGAAGAGATAGAGCGAGAAGACATTGGGATGGCTGAAAGTACCAAAGATACGGAGAACGGAAACGTTTTCGTCCTGGAGGCCGATATGAAAGGCGTATTGGTAGAGGCTGAACAAGACTGGCAAGACACTTGAGATGAAAAAGGCTTGGAGAAGATATTTGAAGTCTCTGGTTTCTCGGATGGTGGCGTAGGCCAGGAAGCCTAAGATGAAGAGATCAAAGATGCGGAGGAGTTCTTGGAGGGTGACCCTCGGAGAGAGTGAATAGAAGAGTGTCATGCCGCCCCAGAGGAAGATGATCAAGAACGGGAGATTGAGTGGGAAACGTGGAAGGAGGCGGTGCTTGAGGATGAGGAGCATCAGTCCAAGGAGGGCGATGCTCACACCGAGGAGCTGTGAGAGCGTGAGGGTGATGTGGTAGACGGAGAGGCTGAAATACTGTGAAGAATAATCAAGTGACATGCGGATGATGATGAGTCCGAAGAGGAGGAGTATCGGGGCACGGAAGAGAAGGATGCATGAGAGGATGCCTCCCACGAGAAGGAGCGGGAGGAAGGGTGAGAACTGAAGTATCGTAGCGGCAGCCAGGCCGAGTGTCATGAGGGCACCAAGAAACATCCAGAGGGTGGGTTGTCGCAAGATGTCGGATGGATTGTCGGTGTTTTTTTGGCTCATGCTATTGGTTTGAAATTCTTGTCCCAGATAATGGTGAAAGTCATCGGAAAGCCACAGAAGCGGTTTTTGATGAGTGTGTAGTGCGTGATGCCAACTTCGGAAAAAAGTGTGCGGAGATCCTGTTCTGAAAGAAGAGACATGTAGCTACCGGCCGCCCAGGGCTTGCCGATTTTTATCACAAAAGTGTCGAAGTTTTTCTTGGAAAGCAGGAGATGTAAGAGGGGGATACGAGTGTGGAGCTCGATAGGGAAGAGGCGATTGGGGGTGGTGAGGTAGCCACGCTTTGCGACTCGGAAGAGTTCAGAGAGAAAGCGACGCTGGTCATCGAACGTACCCACGTGCTCGATGACGGCATTGGAATAGGCAATGTCAAACGCGTTGTCTGGGAAATCGAGGTGACGACCATCGCCAGACAGGGAGGTGACCGCTCTGTATTGTTCCTGAAATGCTGTGATATCACCCTGGCCTACGGCGGTGATATTTTCCGGATGGGGATAGAATTTTTCGAGATAGTTGTCGGTGGCAGAATATTCGGTCGTGTTGATACCGACGTCGAGAATAGTTTCATCCGGCTTGGGAGAGAGCAAAGTGAGGAATTGTAAAAATTTCCTCTGACGGCTCTTGGCCGAGATGGTGTAGGCGATTTTTTCGACCAATGATGCCATATTGCGAAGGGTGATACTTTATTGTATAATGCCATGAGTAAGCCAAAAAGTCAAAGAATGCGCATCCTCCTGATCGACAAATATCATCGTCAATACGCTGGTCCGCAGCGCTTGTATTTTGACACGGCTCGGCTCTTGCGGGCGGCGGGGCACGAGGTGGCTTTTTTTGCCATGCAGCATCCCAAGAATGAACCGACTGAATGGAGTCGGTATTTTGTCGATGAGGTGGACTATGAGGAAGCGAATCATCTTTCTCTTTGGCAAAAGTTGAAAGTGGCACGCAATATTATCTGGAACCCCCAGGCCAAACAGAATCTTGAAGCATTGATCGATGAATTCAAGCCGGATGTGGCGCATCTGTTTGTGACCTACCACCAGCTATCGCCCTCAATTATCTGGGCGCTGAAAAACAAGAACGTGCCGATGGTGATGACACTGTGTGACTACAAGATCATTTCGCCCAACTACAGTCTCTTTGTGCGGGGGCAGATATGGGAGCATGCTTCTGGGTGGCGCTGTCTCGCGGATCGTTGCGTCAAAGATTCTTTTGGGAAGAGTCTGGTGTGTGCTGTTGAAAAATGGTTGCATGACATGATTGGTACATATGGAAAAGTGGATGCCTACATCGGACTGAGTCAGTTCTTGATCGATACCTATCAGCGGCTTGGGTTTCCGCATGCTGTGCAGCTCTTGCCGCAGCCACTTGTGCCGCTGCCAGATCTGTCGCAACCACTGCCAGAAAAAACGGGGAAAAACTTTCTCTACTTTGGCCGCTTGTCGGCCGAGAAGGGGATTGCCACGCTCATCAGGGCTTTTGCGGAACTCCATGATGGCGAGACACTGTCTATCGTGGGATTTGGTCCGGAGGAAGAGCGTCTGAAAAAACTCACGACAGAGTTATCATTGGAGGCGAAGGTGAAATTTCTCGGGCCGGTGTATGGTGATGATTTGCAGAAGATATTGCTTCCAGCAAAAGCCGTGGTGGTACCGTCGGAATGGTATGAAAATACGCCGTATGCTCTGCTCGAGACACTCGCCTCTGGGACGCCGGTTATCGCAGCGCGTGTCGGCAGTCTGCCAGAGCGGGTGCAGGATGGCTACAATGGATTTCTTTTCACCCCGGGTGATGCCCATGATCTGGCAGAAAAGATACGGAAACTGGACACTGTTTCGCTGCCGATGTTGCAAGACAATGCTAGAAAGAGTGTGTTGTCTTTGGATCAAAAAACCTATCTGGAGGCCGTTACAAGTCTATATTCTTCCCTTATTCAAGCCAAAAAGCAGTATTGACAAAACAGAAGAAATAGTGTATGATGACCCGTTAATCGTAAATGGGTCATTTTCCGTATGGGAAAGAAATGTTTGATATTGGGCGGCGATGGCTTCCTGGGAAGTCATCTGGCAGACGACCTTTTGGCATGCGGCTATGAAGTGCGTGTGTTTGACCGTTTTCATAAACGACAAATCAAGAACCTGAGTCATCTGAAAGGCAAGGTGCAGTTTCACCGAGGCGATTTTCTGAACAAGCGTCACTTGTCACGGGCGATGAAAAATATGGACTATGTCTTTCACTTTGTTTCGCTCAGTACACCGGCGTCGACGGCCGACAATCCGCAGGAGGAGATTCGGCTCAACATGAAGGGGACGCTGCAGCTTTTGGATTTGTGTGTGAAACATGGTATCAAAAAAATTGTGTTTCCGTCTTCCGGTGGTGCTGTCTATGGCAATACGCTTGACGAAGTGGCCAACGAAACGACACAGGCTCGGCCGATGTCACCGTACGCCATGACCAAACTGACCATCGAAGAGTATCTCCATTTCTATCGTCAGCAGTATGGGCTCCAGTTTGTCATCTATCGTATCGCCAATCCCTATGGTGAACGGCAAAACCCGAACGGTGTCCAAGGAGCTATCCCGATTTTTATGAAGCAAATGATGACCGGCGAGACGCTCCGTATTTTTGGTAATACGGTACGTGACTATGTCTATGTCAAAGATGTGACTGGTTTCATCGCCGAGAACTTTGCGGAGCAGCACAAAAACTCGACCTACAATGTGGGGAGCGGTCGCGGGGTAGCACTCTTCGAACTGGTGCTCATGCTGGCCAAGACGACGCAGTCGATGCCCAAGATGAGACGCCTGGAGAAGCGTCCGTTTGACGTGCAGAAAATCGTCCTCGATATCAGTCGTGCCAGTGAGGAATTCGGCTTTTACCCAATTACTAGTCTTGAAGTTGGTCTGGAAAAGACCTATGCCTTCATCAAAGAGAAGTATGTGCACGAACCAGTGGTGCATACATCCTGGCTTGACATGCATCTGGCAAAGTTTATAAGATGGAACAGGATTTAAAACCCTGAGTCGCCCGTCCCCCTGGAAAGTTGAATCTTCCAGGGGAATTGTTGTTTTTCCAACTACCACGAGGAGATAGCCGTGAAAATACCAAATATCTTTTTGACTGTCGTAATGACAGTGGGCCTGGTGTCACTCGTCCGGGCGGAGCCGATGAAGAGCGATCAGCAAACAACTGAGATGTCGTCGGAGATCGTTCTTGTGCCCAATCAGGGTCGAGAACATGTGCCGGTGACACTTGTTCTCCCTGGTGACAACCGGGAGATTGTCGAGAAGTCCCCCTTGGTGAAGGATTTGGTTGCAAGGCTGGGTGAACAAAATTTGCGCCCCAAGCGTGCGGATGATCAGCAGCGTAACTATTTGGGAAGTTGCTTGGTCATCGTTGAAGCGGTCGTCGTCGAGGTAAAAGGCAGTAGCGAAACAGTTCCTATCGTTCTTGACGTTACGTGTTTTTCTTTCCCAATGTGGCCGGATGATGTGATCTCTCTCGGGAATGCCCAGCTTCCGATAACGGTCGAAAAGACCATCGAAATTCTGGGTCGTTTTCTGGAGATGCACCAAAAGCAACTCAAGCAGGTTTCTGTGATCAAGATGACCTGACGCGTGTCGTGTTTACGCTAGCAGCTGCCACCGGAAAATTTCGGTGGCTTTTTTCTTTTTTGGTCTGTCCGCTCTAAATCTTTTCGCTGAGACGAATTCGGGCGTCGAGGACGCGGAAATCGGCAGCGTCTTTGAAAGTAAGAAGGGGATTGATATCAAGTTCTTCAATTTCTGGGAAGTCGGTGATGAGCAGCGAGAGGCGACCGATGGCAGCAATGAGCGTGTCCATATCGATACCGTCTTGTCCTCGAGTACCCTCGAGGAGCGGCAGGCTCTGTAGTTCCCCGATCATTTCCTTGGCGTCTTCTTCGTAGAGGGGCGCGAAGCGGAAGGCAACATCTTTGAAGGTTTCGACAAAAATACCACCGAGCCCAACCATGAGGAGCGCGCCCAGACCCGGCTCGCGTTTCATACCGAGGATGATTTCTCGACCACCAGTCTGCGCCATCTCTACCATGAGCGCGCCTTCGAGGTGCGCCTCGGGAACATGTGTTCGCACCTGGTTCATAAGCGTCTCGTAGTGCTCTCCGGCTTCGGCTGGGGTAATATTGAGGATGACACCGCCGACATCGGATTTGTGGGTGATGTCGGGCGAGATGATTTTGAGAGCAACATTCCCGGAGAAATTTTTGGCCAGCGCCGCTGCTTCTTCCTTGCTCTTTGCTACCTCACTCTTCAAAAATCGGAAGCCATAGGCACAGAGTATTTCCCAAACTTCGGTTTCGTAGAGGGTGGCACGGCGTTCTTCTCGCACTTTTTTGATGATTTTTTGGGCGGTACTTTTGTCGATATCGTGAAAAGCAAACTGGTTTGAGAGTTGTTCTTTGCGCCAGCTTTCTACTTGGGCCAGTGCGGCCAGTGCCTTGGCTCCGGACTCCGGATAGGTGACCGTAGCAACATTATTTTTCTCTAGCACAGCCAATCCTTCTTCGAGGGCAGCCTTGCCGGAAAAAACAGCGACGATCGGTTTGTCAGAATGGTGTTTGATATCAGCGATGGCCTCGGCAGTTTCCTTGGCCTCGGTCATGGTTTGGGGTGTGACGATGACGAGGAGCATATCGACGTGATCATCAGCAGAGACGGCTTCGAGTGCCAAGCGATAACGATCAGCCAGAGCATCTCCCAAGACATCGACGGGGTTGTTTCGTGAAGCAGCGGGCGGGAGGGCAGAGAGTTTTTCAGTGGTTTCTTCCGAGAGGGTGGCGAGCTTGAGGCCGTGTTTGACTGCTGCATCGGTAGCGAGAACGCCTAAGCCACCGGCGTTGGTGATGATACCGATATTTTTTCCTTGGGGCAGTGAATTTTGAGAAAAAACAACCAAGAGGTCGGAGAGGGCTTCGAGGGAGTCGGCTCGGATGATACGTGCTTGTTTGAAGAGCGCCTGGTAAGCGGCGTCGCTACCGGCCAATGCTCCGGTGTGGGAGCTTGATGCTTGTGTCCCAGCCGCGGTGGTACCGGACTTGAGGGCGATGATCGGTTTTGGTTCCGGGCGTGAGAGAATAGCTCGACCGGTTTCGATGATCTTCCCCGCATCAGTCAGGCCTTCGCTGTAGAAACTGATCACTTTCGTCTCTTCATCTTGGGCGAAGGAGCGCAGGAGTTCATTTTCTTCGATGACGGCCTTGTTGCCGACGCTGACAAAAGAAGAAAAGCCGAGGCGGTTAGCAGAGAGATCAAGGAGAGCAGTACAGAGCGCACCACTCTGTGAAAAAAAGGCGATATTTCCGACGGCTGGCATGCCTTTGGCAAAAGAGGCGTTGAGTCCGATCTTCGGATGAAGAAAGCCGAGGCAGTTTGGTCCTAGAAGAGCAATATTGTATTCCAGGGCGATGTCACGCACTTCTTCTTCGAGCGCTTTTCCATCCTCGCCAGTTTCTTTGAAACCAGAAGAAATAATGATAGCCGCTCGTACTTCTTTCTCGCCGGCTTCGCGGAGTGCCTGCGGTACAGCAGTGGCAGGGATGATGATGATAGCCAAATCAATCTCGCCATCAATATCGGTGATGTTTTTGAAACAGGGGAGATTGAACAGCGTATCAGTTTTTGGATTGATGGGATAGACTTTTCCGGTATAGCCGTAGTCAAGCAGGTTCCGGGTCAGACTGTTTCCCACGCTCCCTTCTTTGGTGGAGGCGCCAATGACCGCGATGGAACGAGGTGAAAAGAGGGATTCTAGGTGCATACTATTTTTTTGTTTATTTTGTGGTTTCTGTGGGGCGTGATTTTCACCTGATACCCTGGCTGGAAGGCTGGGATGGGACTGTAATACAGCTATTTTACCCGAAAACCGCACTCTTGACAAAAATCGTAATATTTGATAGTATACAAGGTCTAAAAATTCACGTATAAATGGTATGCAAATCCGTACTTCTTGGCTCTCTCGCGAGGTTATTTTGGGGATTACCTTTACTGTATTGATCGCTGTTCCAGTGATTGTTTTTGGTGGAAGCAAGCAGGTTTTTGTCGATAAAAGTGCCACTGGTTCGGAAGAAGGTACTGCCAATCATCCGTACCACAGTATTGGGAAGGCGCTCAAAAATGCCAAGGAAGGCACCGACGTGCATATTTCCAAAGGAACGTACAAGGAAAATATCACACTGCCAAAGGGTGTGAAGCTTTTTGGTAAAAAGAAAGATATTGGCAATGTCGTGATCAAGGCGGACAA
>JBAQNF010000050.1:0-1720 GCA_049303555.1 Candidatus Moraniibacteriota bacterium
GTCACTTTTGCCAAGAGATAAAAAATAGAGGCTTATATAAGCCTCTATTTTTTATCTCTTGGCAAAAGTGACCACAAGGATTATAGTAGAAGAGTTTTGAGGATGACTCCTCAGACCGCTCTGTTTCCCGCGAAAAAGGAAAAACAATACGAAGACAGGAGGTTGACATGAGTGATGTTATTGAAGATCTGCCTGGAACAAGAATCCTTGAGTGTAAGCGTGTCCCGCTCGCGCTTTTGGCTGAATTTCAGTCACGTCGAGGGACATCAATCCCGGAAGATCCAAAGAAGGCATTCTTTACTACGAAGTATGGTCTTTTTATGACCGTCACTTTCAAGAATGAACTTTTACCGCAGCTTGAGCCGCGCCCGGCCGCGTTTTTGGGAAGTGGGTGGTTGTTTGTTTGGACGCTGAAGGTGGCTGCTCGTTGGCGAGAAGCAGCGAAAGACTTCACTGCTATGAAAGAGCCGCTGCCATGGCACTTGCCACCTGCGGTGGCCGAGTGGCAGGCGTCTGGTGACGTGACCTCTTTCATTCCTAGTGATCATGGAGCACTATTCCTGATGCGTGGAAAAGCCGCTGCGCAGAGCCCAGTCTCGTTTGTCTTGGACAAGGGCTTCCGTCATCCTATTTGGCAGTTCGATACCTTTTCCCCGACAGAAGAACTTTGTCCTCCAGGTCAGGTATTTCTCTCGATTGGTTAGGTGCCTACCGCAACCCCAGATCCCAGCGTGGATTCTGGGATTTTTTCTTTTTCAGGGGGATTTTTGTGATATACTAGAAGCAAACAAAGAAGAAACAAACAAAAATACACAGGTTCTATGCGCATTGAATTGAAACAACTGGAGCAGTTTTTGCTCGATTCCAATCTGGTTCCCAAGGATCAGCTGGAGGCAGCTATCGTCGAAGCCAAGAAGGACGGCAAGGATTTGGGGACGCTTCTTCTGGAGAAAAAACTGATTCAGGAGGTAGAGCTCCAGAAAACCTATGCCTATATTCTTGGTTTTCCGTTTGTCGATCTTTCCAAGGAGACGGTGGCTATAGAAATTTTGCAGATTGTTCCGGAATTGATTGCCAAGAAATATAATATTGTTTCGTTTGAGAAAAGCGGCACCAATCTGAAGGTGGCCATGCTCAATCCGGATGATTTGCAGACAATTGATTTCATCAAGAAAAAGACCGGACTGAAGATTGTCCCATGTCTTACCAGTCGAGAAAGTATTCAGAGCGTGCTTCGTCAGTACGGCCGGAGTCTGGAGGCAGAGTTTGGTGATATTTTGACTGCCGATGTGAAGCCGGAGGGTGATGGTGCTGATGGACAAAACCTCGAGCAAGTAGCAGCGGGACTGCCGGTCATCCGCGTGGTGGATACGCTTCTCAAGCACGCTATTCTCCAGTCGGCCAGTGATATCCATATTGAGCCGGAGGAAAAAGAAGTGCACGTGCGCTACCGCATTGATGGAGTGCTCCATGATGCTATGACGTTGCCCAAGGACATCGCGCTCGGCATTGTAGCGCGTATCAAGGTGTTGTCGAATCTGAAGCTCGATGAGCACCGCCTGCCACAGGATGGTCGGTTTAAGATCGAGAAAGATGACTACAAGATTTCTTTCCGTGTCAGTATCTTGCCGGTGTTTGATGGTGAGAAGATCGTCATGCGTTTGCTCGATGAATCGTCGAAGGGTCTGACGCTTGAAAAGATGGGGCTGAACGGGACGGC
>JBAQNF010000051.1:0-16177 GCA_049303555.1 Candidatus Moraniibacteriota bacterium
TTCACTTGTTCTCAGGAAGAAAGTTTTTTTGTGGCCTGGACCAAGGAGAACAAAAAGACACTCCAAGCATTTTTGGAAGATGCCAAGCAAGCCAAGGTGGTGTACGACGGGAAGGCACTCATGCATCTGTTTCAGAAAGAGGGCGTGGTGCTCCGCGGGGTGACGTTTGATATTCTTCTCTCAGCCTATCTCTTGAATTCCGGGAGCAACATCGAGCTCGACTATCTGGTACTGGTGGAATACAGTGAAGAACCACCATATTTTCAGGCTCCGTATATTTTGAAACTGGCAGAGCGTTTCGAGGAGAAGCTTGATGAAATGAGTAAGACGCAGACAGCGGGTAAGACCGTGCGTACGGTACTGGAGCAACTAGAGATGCCACTTCTTCCGATATTGTTTGCCATGGAAGAGCGGGGAGTGATCCTCAATACCAAAAAATTCAAAACACTGTCCGATGAACTCGGAGAAGAGCTGCAGATATTGGAAAAAGATATTTACGCGCTGTCGGGTCGCGAGTTCAATATCAACTCACCGAAGCAACTTTCGGAAATCCTTTTCACGGATCTCCATATTCCGACGACCAATATCAAGAAGACCAAGACCGGTATCTCGACCGCTTCTTTGGAACTGCAGAAGCTGCAGGAGTACCCGATCATTCAGAAGATTGAGCACTACCGTGAATTGTTCAAATTGAAAACAACCTACCTCGATGCGCTGCCGACGCTGGTCGATCAACACTCACGACTGCATACCACGTACTATCAAGCGGTGGCGGCGACTGGGCGACTGTCATCTTCTGATCCAAACCTGCAGAATATTCCCGCCCGAGGAGAGTGGAGCGAGCGGGTACGGGGGGCGTTTGAACCGGAGCCGGGATACGTGTTTGTCGGGGCGGACTATTCCCAGATTGAATTGCGAGTGATGGCTCATCTAAGCCAAGATAGAGAGCTTACCGCCGCCTTCAAGAATGGGGAAGACGTCCACAGAACGACAGCCTCGGTAGTCTTCAAAGTGAAGCCGGAGGAGGTAACGTCTGATATGCGTCGCCAGGCCAAGGTGTTCAACTTTGGTATCCTCTATGGTATGGGAGCGTATGGACTATCACAGGCGGCCGAGATTGATCAGAAGACCGCCGCCGAATTTATTGTCGAGTACTTCAAAAAGTTTTCTGGCGTGAAGAAGTTTATCGAAGAAATGAAAGAGGGGGCCAGAAAAAATCATTATGTGGAGACAGAGCTGGGGCGCAGGCGCTATGTCCCAGAAATTGAGAGTCAGAACTTTCAGGTAGCCCATGCTGCCGAACGGATGGCGATAAACATGCCGGTGCAGGGTCTAGCCGCCGATATCATGAAGCTCGCCATGCTTGCTGTGGCGGAGCTTATCGAAAAAGATTTCAAAGAAAGCGTGGTCATGGTGCTTCAAGTACATGACGAACTTATTTTCGAAGTAAAAGAAGAGCGGGCAGAAGCTTTTGCGGTGGCAGTCAAAAAAATTATGGCCGAGGCCTATCCGCTTCGTGTCCCGCTCATCGCCGAGACGATGATCGGGAAGAATTGGGGAGAAATTTAGATGAAGCTTGTAGGTGGTAGTTTGTAGCTTTTTAGTGAAGAGAAAAAAGAAGACAAGAAAAAACCGGCCTCTCGGCCGGTTTTGAATTTCTTAGTGAAGTGTGTCGGGTATTTCTGTTACCCCGAGCAGTTCTCGGGATCTTTTGAAGACCGCGATAACTTTTTCTTTCGTGAGTTTATTAAGGGTTTCGAAGTCCTTCCCTTCTAAGGCCGTAGCAATATTTCTCTGTATGATACCGAGTTGTTCTGGTGTAGCGTCTGCGATTTGATCAAGGATATCCCGGTGTTCCGCCTCGGCTTTCGGATCAGCGTAGGCCTCCTTTTTTGGATCAAGATGAAGATCCGGATTCGGCCTTAATTTTGCTCCTTCCCACTGGCCCATCTCTTTCAGCATTTCTGACATACGTTTGTTTTTACGAATTACGTATAAAAAAGAAAAAACCGGGGTGCACCCGGTTTTTTTGCTTCTTTTACTCTCCCAGTATAGCAGAAAAATGGCTCCAAGTCAACTCGCTTGAGGAGGAAAAACAGTTTAGAATGAAATAAACTTTGAAAGATTCTAACTTTAGCGCTTACTAAAATGTATAAACTATGCCTGAGTTACCAGAGGTTCAAACCGTCGTGTCACAGCTTGATCGGAAAATTTCCGGCAAGCAGATTGTTTCGGTATGGAGTGATTGGCAGAAGAAGATACTCACGCCCTTTGATGAATTTGTAAAAAAGACCAAGGGAGCAGCAGTGCTTGGTGCACGACGTCTCGGGAAACATATCGTAATTGATCTCGACAATGACTACTCCGTCGTCGCGCATCTCAAGATGACGGGGCACTTCCTGGTGAAGGATGCGAGTAACAGAAACTCGGATGCTTTTACGAAAGATCGGATCAATGGCTATATTCATCACATCATCACCTGTGCCGACGGGACGACGCTTGAGTTTTCTGATATGCGAAAATTTGGATGGCTGCGTCTTCTGAAAACCCAAGAGGTGGAGGAGCTGAAAAGCATTGCCGAACTTGGTATTGACGCCCTGTCTCGGAAACTGACCCTGACGCTCTTCCGGGAGCTTCTTCTGACGCGGAAGCACCGGACGGTTGGAGAGGTGCTCCTCGAACAGAATTTGATTGCTGGCATTGGCAATATTTATCGGAGCGAGGCGCTTTTTTTGGCGGGCATTCTGCCAACTCGAAAGATCGAAACTCTCAAGAAGAGTGAGTGGTCGAAACTGTTGCCGGCGATCAAAAAAGTCTTACGTCATGCGGTGAGGCTTCGCGGTACGAGCGATGGTGACTTTCGTGATACGGATGGCCTCCAGGGACGCTTCAGGCGGGTGCTGTATGTCTATGGTCGCACCGGTGAACCGTGCAAGAAATGTGGTACAATAATAGAGCGAAAAAAAATCGGCAGTCGGAGCATTTTTTTCTGCCCCCACTGTCAGTTCTAGTATAATTTCTTTGAATATCGAGTATGAGTACAAAGCAGAAACTAGTTATCTTTTTGGTCGTCGTAGTACTCTCAGGTATTATTGGGTACTTCGTCATTGGCAAGAAGGAAGCTCGCAAGCCGATCGAGCTCAATAACAAGAATCAGTCCGTTTCGAAGGAGCCGGCCAATACCGGACCAGTGGGAGCCATCTCTGGCGTGTCGTGTGAAAACTGGAACCGTCGCCCAGTGGCGGTGATGCAGCCAGTGGATGCTCAGGCGCGGCCAGTGGCAGGATTTTCCGATGCCGATATGGTGTTTGAGATGCCAAACCCGGCTGCCGGAATATTTACCACACGTCTTTTGGGGGTGTACCAGTGTGAGACACCAGAAGAAGTGGGGTCTATCCGTAGTGCTCGTCATGACTACATCAATATTGCCAAGGGACTTGATGCTATCTTCGTCGGTTGGGGAGGATCGGCCTTTGCTATCAAGAAGCTTGATGATGGAACTATCGACAACCTGGACTGTAACGACCAGGGTGGCAAGAGCGCCAGCAAATATTGTTTCCGCAAAGAACGCTCGGGGCTGATGCGTATCGAGGACACAGGCTATATCAAGTTTGCCAAGATTCTCGAAGCCGCCAAGGACTTTGGCTATCGCACGGAGAGCAAATTCGCCGGCTATCCACACCAGGAAGATAAAGCGCTTGATGCTCGCCCGAATGGTGGACACCTGCGTATCGGCTATCCGGGCATTATGGAAGCTGAGTACGACTATGACCGTGAGAGCAACAGCTACAAGCGCACCTGGGGCGGTGTACCAGATACCGACCGTACCACCAAGGAACGCATCGCTCCGAAGAATATCGTGGTGGTGATCGCCGAGAACGAGCAGATACTGGCCGATGTCGACTACAAGAGTCGTGGCGTGCAGGATCCATGGGAAGGACTGGAAGACTGGGAGAAGGTTGGCCCACGCAATATCTCTGGCCGTTACAACAACCTGCAGCTTGGTGACCCATGGTTTGATACCAAGGATAGCGGCAGCGCCTACTACTATCTGAATGGCGAGCAGATCCGCGGTATGTGGAAGAAGGATAAGTCGAGCGCCGAGAACAAACTGGCTTTCTTCGATGAGGCCAACAACGAAGTGAAGTTTGTTCCTGGGCAGATTTGGGTAGAGGTAATGGTACCTGGCCAGGCCTTTGAGTGGACACCTGCTCAGTAGTAGCGAAAAGCGTTTAGTGCTCAGTAAAACAGCCAGAAATGGCTGTTTTTGCTATACTGTAAATACTTTTCCTAATCGCCCTGTTAATCACCGACTGCTATGATTATTTTCCTCCACGGTGAAGACGAATTTTTGGTTGGGCGCCGCAAGCGGACGCTCATGCAAGCATTCAAAAAAAAGTATGCGGACGCTGAGGTCTTCGTGTTTGACTTCGAAGATCAGGGGATGCTACCAGATGTGAAGCGTGCCCTTGATGCCTGTGAAGGAGGGCTGTTTGCAACTGAAAAGATGGTAGTGTTTCTCCATCCCGGGGCATTGGGAGATACGACAGAAAAACTCATGACAGGATTTTTGAAAGAACACGCCACAGAACTTCCAGAACACACGATTCTTTTGTTTGTTCACACGGGGAAGATAAAGAAGACCCAGCCGATTTTCAAAACGCTCCTCTCCAAGATGGACAAGGAAGAAGTGTACGATGCCCTTGAGGGGGCAGCGCTTCGGAATCTGGTGACCAAAGAACTGGCAGTCTTCAATACGAACGTGCAGTTCGATGGGGAGGCGCTCCGGCTCTTTCTTGCTCTGACAGAGGCTGACACGGCCCGGATGATGACTGAGCTCGAGAAGCTTGCTACCTTCAAAAGCGAGGGCATGATTACCAAAGAAGATGTCGAGACGCTGCTTTCCGTACCAGAAGAGAATAACATTTTCAATGCCCTCGATGCTCTGGGGCGAGGTGATCGTAAACAGGCGACGCTCCTTTTCCGTAAGGAGTCGGACAAAGGGGATGGTGTATTCTCGGTACTTTCTATGTGTGCTTGGCAGGTCCGGCGGTTGCTTCTGGTGCGTGATGCCTTTGACCGTGGTATACGTCGCCCAGCAGATATTGTCTCGGCGACCAAACTCCCACCCTTTACCGTACAAAAGGCGATGGTGGCTCTCGAACATTTCTCGCTCTCACGTTTGAAAAAAGGCCTGGCTCTCTTGAGTGATATCGATACTGCTCTCAAGACCGGCAAGGCCAACCCAGAAACCTCACTCGATCTTTTCATTTGGAAGTTTTGAGTAAAACAAAAAAACTCTCCGCCAGCTGGCGGAGAGTTTTGAATTTCTGAAATCTACTTCTTGGCAACGCTCTTCACGAGAGCATTGAGGCGGGACTTCTTGCGAGCGGCAGTGTTTTTCTTGATGACTTTCTTCTGAGCGGCTTTGTCGAGGGCCTTGATAGCCTTCTTCAACTGCTCCTGGGCTTCATCCACCTTTCCGGCCGTAACGGCCTCACGAGTCTTTTTGATAGCGCTCTTCACGACACCGTTCACCACTTTGTTACGAAGGGTATTCTTGGCGGTGACACGCATGTACTTCTTGGCAGCTTTCTTGATTGGCATAGTTTTTGAAAACAATTAGCGTTTAACGATGAGTGAGACAAAAAAAGAGCAACTGAGACCTCTCTTTTGTATCATAGATGTGGTTTTTTGGCAAGAATAGGCGATAAATGCTAGAATGAACGCATTCTATGATTGCTCAACTGGAAGGAAAAATTGCTGGTATGCGGGGGAATGCCGTCATCCTCATGGTGGGGGGCGTGGGGTACCTCGTCTTTGTTTCGACGTATACATTGGGGAAGCTCGCTGGGCGTGACCAGGTGTTGCTCTATATCCACACTCATGTCCGGGAGGATCAGTTGAATTTGTTTGGGTTTCTCGACGACGAAGAGCTTCAGATGTTCGAACTCCTCATCTCGGTATCCGGTATTGGCCCCAAGATGGGACTGTCTATTTTGTCGATTGCTGATATCAAAACTATCCGGCTCGCCATCGTAAACAAAGATCCGAGCCTTCTCACACGCGTGTCTGGGGTGGGCAAGAAGACCGCCGAGAAACTGATCGTGGAACTCCAAAACAAGGTGACAGCTGTCGCAGGAGATGATGATGGCGATGCCTCGGCTTCACAAGACGCCCTCGAAGCCCTGACATCTTTGGGCTATTCAGTTACCCAGGCTCGCGAAGCGCTCAAAACCGTACCAGCCGATATGACCGATGTCAGCGCTCGCATTCGAGCGGCCTTGAAAACCTTGGGTAAGAAGTGATCCCGTATCGGGATCACCCTGAGCGAAGTCGAAGGGTCTTTTTAGAAGTTGTACCAAGAATGAATACAGAATTTCTTCAATCAGAGGAGTGGCTTCGTTTGCAGAAGGCCACTGGGAAAGAAGTCGTCCCTTTTTCTGGGGATGGTTTTTTGGCGAACGGCATTGTGCACACGTTGCCATTGGTAGGACGGTATTTGTATGTGCCGAGAGGGCCAAAAATAGGAAGTATGAATCATGAAGCGGGAATCAAGAATAGAATGCAAAGACTGGTTCAAATTGCCAAGGAAAAGCGGGTGAAGTGGGTGCGGATTGAGCCAGAGACAGAAGAATTGTTTGAAGAAATAAAAAAGAGTGTTCCATGCAAAGTAGTGCGGGCGCCGCATGATATGCAGCCACGGGAGATTTTCAAGATTGATATTTCGCTATCTGAAGAAACATTGCTGGCTCAGATGAAACCGAAGACGCGGTACAATATTCGCCTGGCGGAAAAACGTGGCGTGAAAGTTTTTGAGACACGAGAAGAAAAGGATATCGAAAGCTTCCTCGATCTCATTACGGCCACATCGGGACGTAAGGGTATCACCTCACATTCGAAGGAGTATTACAAAAAGTTTTTTATGGCGTTGCCGGAAGCAATGTGTCAGTTGTTTGTGGCGGAATACGAGGGTGTTATTATCGCTGCCAATATTGTCATTTTTTACGGCGATACGGTCACGTACCTTCATGGCGGGACAAGTGATCTTCACCGCGACGTCATGGCGCCGTACCTCCTCCAGTGGGAGCAGATCAAAACAGCCAAGGAAAGGGGATATACCAAGTATGACTTTGGAGGTGTTTCGTTTAATACGACTAATTCCTGGCAGGGGATTACCAAATTCAAGACCGGCTTTTCGCCCCAGACTCTTCCGACGATGTACGCTGGTACTTACGACATCGTTCTTGCTCCTTTTTCATATACTGTGTATCGTGTGCTTCAGAAGGTTAAAACTTTTTTCTTATGAAACGTTTCTTTTCGCGATTGGTGCCACAGTGGCTCAAAAATCAGTATCATCTCATGCACGCCGTTTTGGCCTGTGTGGTTTTTGGTTTTCCTGGCCGGAGACTGCGTGTGATCGGAGTGACGGGCACCAATGGCAAGACCACCACTACACAGTTCATTGCGTGCATCCTTTCTGCTGCCGAGAAAAAAGTGGCACTGGCCTCGACCATCAATTTTCAGATCGGTGAGAAGTCGTGGGTCAACGCTTCCAAGTTCACCACGTTGTCGCCTTGGAAATTGCAAAGGTTTCTCCACGATGCCGTGAATGATGGCTGTGAATATGCGGTCATCGAGACTTCGTCGCATGCGCTTGATCAGAACCGGGTGTGGGGCATTCCCTACGAGGTGGCGGTCATGACCAATGTGACACGCGAGCACCTGGACTATCACCAGACTATGGCCGCCTATCGGGAGGCCAAGTGTCGACTCTTTCGCCGAGCCAAGAAAGCAGTAGTCAATCTCGATATGGAGAATCCACAGTTTTTCTGTGGGATGAAAGAAAAACAAGTATTTACCTACAGCACCAAGAATCCTCAGGCCCAGCTGTTTGCAACAGACATCACTCTTGATTTCAAGGGGACGGAATTTGAAGTTGATGGGATAAAGTTTCATCTTCGTATTCCGGGACTATTCAATATTGAAAATGCCCTGGCAGCGCTCGGGGTGGCGCGCTTGCTCGATATCGATCTGGCACAAGCGGGCGAGGCACTCGGCAGTGTCACTGGCGTGTCGGGACGCATGGAGCTGGTGCCGAACCATATGAATGCCGATATTCTGATCGATTACGCCGTGACGCCGGATGCTTTTGAAAAATTGTATGCCTCGATTCTCCCGCTCAAGATTCCGGGGAGCAAGATCATCCATGTCTTCGGCGCCTGTGGTGAGCGTGATCGCGGCAAGCGGCCCCAGATGGGGGAGATCGCTAGTTCGTATGCTGATATTGTCATTCTTACCAATGAGGATCCGTTTCATGAAAACCCAGAGCAGATTATCGATGACATAGAGCAGGGTGTGTCGAAGAAAAAAGACAAAAACTATTTCCGTATTTTTGATCGACGGGAAGCGATCCATAAAGCGTTGTCGCTCGCGGAGATCGGCGACATTGTGCTCATTACCGGCAAGGGCGCCGAGGTGACGATGGCGCTCGGTGATACGCGACTTCCCTGGAGTGAACGCCAGGTGATTGAAGAAGAACTTGAGAAGCTAAAGTAGAGAGAGTTTCTGAAATATTTTTTAGGGTACTCTTTTGTGTTTTGGCTAAAGAGTCTTTTTTGGAAATCGTTTTTTAGAGGGGAGTTTTCTCCCCTCCCAAGCAACTCTCTTGTAAAAGGCCTTTTTCTCAATACTCTTTTACAACCCTTTCCCTTTTCTTCCCACTTTCGTGTCCGTCGAACATTTCTCACTCGCTTCGTCGAACAGGGATCTAACAGCTCGAAACCATCGCTCTACGCTCGACTGTTACCGACACGCTCATGACAAATGTTACTGACGTCACACGGAGAAAGAAAATGAAAAGGGGTTGTAAAAGATCCTCTTCAAACGCAGAGTGTTTGTAAAGAGCAGGTTTTCTCTCTCTTAAGAATTCTCTTGGGCACGCCTGCCATAGGCAGACAAGCCTGAAGCGAAAGTTTACCTGCCGGAGGCAGGCATGGTCTTTCCCGTCTCGGGAAAGTTTCGGGGAAGAGTAGATGAAATTCGCTGGAATTTCATCGGCACAAGAGAGTTGCTTGGGAGGAGAGAAAACAGCTATAAAACCATCTTCTTAATCAAATAACAGGTATTCACCCTGATTTTACCGTCACTCGCTCGGAAACGAAAGTTTACTTTCGTTTCGCTCGCTTCGTTTGGTAATAAAAAAAGCTCCCATTTTATTGAGAGCTATTTTTGAAATCTTTAGGAAAAAATGCCGATGAAGAAGATGGTGAGGAAAAATCCGACGAAGGCGCCACCGATGATTTCGCTGATGCGGTGACCGACGCGTTCTTTCAGGCGGGGGAAGTTATTCTGATTGAGATTGAGCTGCTCTACCAGCATATTGAGGTAGCGACCCTGGTCACCGAGATACATGCGGATACGGGCAGCATCATCGACGACGATAAAGGCGAGGACGGCAGAGAGGGCAAATGATCCAGAGTGGATACCCTCGTAGTAGGCGACACTGGTCAGAAGCGACACCACGAGACTGGTGTGGGCACTGGGCATGTGGCCATGAGTGAAAGCGTACTCGATATTGAAGCCATGCTTGTAGGTGTAGAGCACGAACTTGATGAACTGCGTGAGAATGCCGACGGTGATCGGGATGAGAAATACCAGGTACGACTGGAGCGTTTCCATATGGTTATTTTAAGATTTTAGAAAGGGTATCTTCTTGCCAAAAGTATAGCATAATTCGCTGTTTTTGGTTGCAAAATCCATTACGTCTGTTATGCTAAGGGATGTAAACCTTAGAATATACAATAGTATGAGCACACCGCTTATTCTTCTCGTGATCGTCGGAGTCGCCCTCGCCTACGTCGTAGCCATATACAATGGTCTGGTGCGCTTGCGTAACCGTGTGAGCGAAGCCTGGAGTGATATCGACGTCCAACTCAAGCGTCGCTATGATCTGATTCCAAACCTGATCAATACCGTCAAAGGCTATGCTGCCCATGAAAGCGGTGTCTTTCAGAAAGTAACGGAAGCCCGTGCCAACGCCATGCAGGCTGGGACGACTGAGGAAAAAGCCCAGGCAGAAAACATGCTGAGTGGTACGCTCAAGAGTCTCTTTGCGGTTGCTGAGGCGTATCCAGAATTGAAAGCCAATCAGAATTTTCTCGAACTGCAGCGTGAACTCTCCGATACAGAGAACAAGATTCAGGCCTCACGCCGTTTCTACAATGGCAATGTCCTTGATCTCAACAACAAGATCGACATGTTTCCTTCGAGCATTATCGCTTCTGCCTTTCGCTTCACCAAGCGAGAATTCTTTGAAGTTGCTGAGGGAGAAAAGGAGCCGGTACAAGTCCAGTTCTAAATCCAGGCAGTATCAAGTATCTTGTATCGGGTATTGAGTATTTTCTGTGAAATACAAGATACGTGATACAAGATATTTTTCTTTCTATGGCTACCATCTACGCACAACACGATAAGAATACCCGCCTGACGTGGTTGTACATCACGATGTTTCTGGTCTTCGTTATTGGAGTGGGGTATGTCTTTGCGGGAGCCATGCAGTCGAGCGTTATCCTCTACATAGCGGTCATTTTTTCGATAACGACGAGCGTGGTGTCGTACTGGTGGAGCGACAAGATCGTCCTTTCCATGAGTGGCGCCAAACTCGTCTTGTTTGAAGATAATAAAGAGCTCTATCGGGTCATAGAAAACCTGGCCATCACTGCTGGATTGCCGACACCGAAGATCTATACGATCGAGGATACCGCACTTAATGCCTTTGCCACAGGACGCGACCCAGAGCATGGCGTCATCTGCTTTACGACCGGGATACTGAAGACACTGAGTCGTGCGGAACTCGAAGGAGTAGCAGCGCACGAACTGTCACACATCGGAAACCGTGACACGCTCATCTCCACGGTCGTGGTCATTCTCGTCGGCTTCGTGGCGCTCTTGGCGGACTGGTTTCGTCATTGGGCTTGGTTTGGGAGTGGTCGTGACAGCGACAACAAGAACCAGGCGCAGGTCATCCTGATGGTTGTGGCTATCATCTTGTCTCTCCTCGCACCGATTGCTGCCATACTCATGCAGCTCGCCATCTCTCGCAAGCGTGAATTCCTTGCCGATGCATCGGGGGCGCTGCTCACCCGTTATCCAGAGGGACTGGCTTCGGCGCTTCAGAAAATTTCCGGTGATACGGAACCACTCGAAGCTGCCAATCGTGCTACTGCCTCGCTCTATATTGCCAATCCTTTCAAGGGGAAAAAAGTGGCGAAGCTCTTTATGACCCATCCACCTATGGAAGAGCGCATCGCAGCATTGCGTGGGATGGATATCAAATAGTATGGCATCGCCTTACCAAGAATTTGTGCGCAAGGCCAAGGAGCGCTACGAAGAGAACAAGAAGAAAAAGCTGCAACCAAAAGGCGGTATAGAATTTACTGCGCATGCTCGGTACAAGATGAGTCAGTATGGACTCTCTGAACAGAAAGTGAAAGGCATACTGCGTAATCCAAAGCGTACGGAGCAAGGTATCGCTCCGAAAACAGCCGCCATGATGCAGCCGGTCTCGCCGAAGATGATCGACAAAAAAGAAACATGGAAGCAGGAAATTTGGGTGATGTTTATAAAGAAAAAAAAGAAGGGAGGGGCGGCGAGTTTTTCTCAGGAAACAATCCGTATCATCAGCACCTGGCGCTATCCGGGAGTGAGCCCGAAGCGCAGCCCAATACCAGAGGAGATTTGGAGGGAACTTGAGGACGGGAGTATACTAGAGGCAGAGTAAACCAGTAATATAAACCTATGGAAGGCAATATGCCGCAAGGCGAAATGGGGGGTGCGTCGCACAATGGACAGGACCAGTCTGGTGCCGCCGCCAGTACAGAGAGTGTGAAGGCTGATGCCAAGAATCTGATTGGTCAGTTGGAAGCCATGCTCGATGAGTACATGGTGACCAAGGCGCCGTTCGCGTTGCCCCTCGGACTGAAAGAATTTTTGGTGAAAGTCTCCCCATACGTCGTTATTGTTTTTGCGGTGATGGCGCTTCCGCTTATTCTCGCTGCGCTCGGGATGTCTGCCACCCTGGCACCATTTGGTATGATGAGTGGCTACGGGTATGGCTACGGCAGCTACGGCTTCATGACCATTATCTCACTGGCTGTTTCAGCTATCACCATAGTCATGTATGTCATGGCCGTCCCAGGACTTTTCAAGCAGACGAAGGGTGCTTGGCGTCTTATGTTCTATGTCAGCATTATCAGTTTGATCGGTAGCATCCTTTCTTTCAATATCATTGGAGGAATTATCAGCGCGGTCATCGGCTGGTACATTCTCTTTCAGTTGAAGGACATGTACAAGAATTAGCAAGAAATTTTGTAGTAGTGAGTCTAGAGAAAAAACAGGTTCGCAAGAGCCTGTTTTTTGTTTAAAAAGCCTTATTTAAGCAATAAATTTGATAAACTCTCTTGACAGAGAGTTATTTTAGGTGTATAATATATTGTTACAAAGTTGAAAGACTTTGTGCCAACCCCCAGTACCTTTAGGCTCATTATGAGCCACAACCTAGGAGACAGCCATGACCCGTTCCTTTATTCTGATTCTTGCCACCCTGATTTTTGGTGGTTGTGTCTACAACAACCCTTATCGTGGTGGATATATCCAGTACGGAGAGGTGTACACCCCTCCCAATGGATACGTCCACGGCCTCCGTGGCCAGTGGACGATTCCACTCACAGTTCGTTACCGGAACGGAAGGTATGCACTCATTTGCTGGCCGGGCACTCGCAACAAGCCCGTTGACCAGCTGGGGGAATGCCACGACTGAAGTGGCGGACTCCCTAGAGAATGGCCTCGTTTGTACTCTTACAAGCGAGGCCTGTTCATTTCTCAATTATTTTTTACTCTCCAAATCTTTCTTTTTCATATATACTGGAGAAGATGAATGCTGAACATAGAATCATGAATAAGAAAAGAGTTGATGGAATTTCATGGTTCATAATTCATAACTCATGATTCATCTGCAAACGTATGAAACAGACAAAAATTGTCGCCACTGTCGGACCGGCCTCAGAATCCAAAGACATGCTCCGGGCCATGGTGCAAGCCGGTATGAACGTGGTGCGTCTGAATTTTTCCCACGGTGAGCACTCGTGGCACAAAGAAATTATCAATCGGGTGCGCGAGCTGTCGCACGAGCTGAATCGACCGATTGGTATCTTGGCCGATATGCAGGGACCACGTATCCGGACTGGCGTCGAGGGAGAGATTGTCCTCAAGAAAGGTGACCGCGTGCGAGTGAGTGATATCGCCCAAGTATCTCATCTTTCGGTATCTGATTTGCCACTGGTTCTTCTGGATATGGCGGGTGTCATTGATGGCGTGGAAACATCACATGCTATCCTCATTGAAGACGGCAGCGTAGAGCTGGGGGTGGTGGAGAAAGGAAAGGGCCTTGTTATCGCCGAGGCGAAGAATGACGGTGTGATCAAGAACCGCAAGGGAGTGATTCTGCCGGATTCTCACCTGACCCTCTCAATTCTTTCGGAAAAAGATTTGCGTGATCTGCATTTTGTGCTCGAGGAGGGAGTGGACTTCGTAGGGCTTTCTTTTGTCGGATCGGCACAGGATATCGAGAGCGTGCGCGAAGAGATGCGCCGCGTCCTTGGGAAAGAGGCACGCACTCCGCAGTTGGTGGCCAAGATCGAGCGCAAAGAAGCGATCAAGAATCTAACCTCGATTATCAAGGCGACGGATGTGGTCATGGTGGCTCGGGGTGATCTCGGTATCGAGATGCCAGAGAGCGAAGTGGTGTTGCTTCAGAAAGAGATCATCGCGGAGAGCCTGCGTAGTGCCAAACCGGTGATCGTCGCTACCCAGATGATGAAGTCGATGACCGAAAATCCGCGCCCGACTCGGGCAGAAGTGAGCGATGTTTCCAATGCCGTGATCGATCATGCCGATGCCGTGATGCTCTCAGAAGAATCGGCCATGGGTAAGTATCCGGTAGAGACGGTGGCTATGATGGCGGAGATTATCGAGAAAACAGAGGAGTCACCCTTTGATGATTTGTATCAGGCACTCAATCTCAATTTTCACAGTGAGCATGCCATGATGCTTCGGAGCGTCTATGAGTTGGCCAAGAGTTTTCAGACCGAGGCTATTGTGCTTTTCTCTGTCAGCGGTCTGACAGCTCGGCTGATCTCGCACTTTCGTCCTGAGAGTAAGATTCTCGTTGCAACCAATAGTCGGGAGACCTGGAATGGACTAGCACTTGTCTGGGGTATTGATGCCTATCTCTTTGAAACCAGTATGAAAGGCGAGCTTTTTGCAGCGGAGCTTATGGCCGCCGCAAAAAAAGATGGCAAATTGGAAAAAGGGGACCAGGTGGTGGTCTTTCATGGCCGTACCCCAGACCAAGACTCTATCAAGCTTGTCGGAATCAAGGAAGTCCGCTAGACTGATTCGTGCTCCTTTGGAGCCAAAGGAAGGGTGGCCCCAGCCCAAGGCTGGTCCGCCTGGGGCGGAGAGTGGCTTAGTGAGGTATTTATGTACTATGTCTATATACTTCGTAGCGAGAAAAATCAACGTCTTTATAAAGGCGTAACAAATGATTTGAAACGAAGGCTAAAAGAACATAATAGTGGATCAGTTCCCTTTACAAAAACTTTGATGCCTTGGCAGCTCATATATTACGAAGCATTTTTGAGTAAAGAAGATGCAGCTCGTGAGGAAAAGTTTTTAAAAAGTGGACAGGGTCGCGAGCGCATCCAGTGGTTGCTGAAAAGTATACTTGGGAAAAGTAAATAGTTTGGAAGGGTGGCCTCCGCCCAAGGCGGACCAGCCTTGGGCTGGGAGTGGTAATTTCTGCTTGAAGCGGAGACGTCGCATAGTGGCCGAGTGCGCTCGCTTGGAAAGCGAGTAGGGCGCAAGCCCTCGAGAGTTCGAATCTCTCCGTCTCCGCTTTGCGCAGAAATAAACAAGTGCACAACATGTTGTATCGAGTCAGGTCGCGGAAATCCGATCGCGATGAACGGATTATCTGTGACCGAATCACTCCTCTTCTGCTAAAGAAAAAGTAAACACAAAAATATGTCGAAAGGATTTAAGTGGCTCGTGGTGATCTCAGTCGTGTTGCTGATCGGTGCTGGGATGGTTGGTATTTTTTTGATGTTTCAAAATGAGCAGCTGACGAGTCGATCAGACGGAAGTGAGGGAAAAATGGATCGTGTTGCCCAGACTCCTCAAAACCGCAATAGACAGGATGCCGATAAGCCGCCGCTCCTCCTGAAGAGTATCGGTGTGAACCTGGGTGCATACGATGCCGTTACTGGTATGGCTGGCGATTTCCGGTTCACGAGGGAGAAGGTGGAGTTTGATCGTCTGTTTATGGGCTTTGGCTTTCTGGTACCAGCAAACAGTGCGGGGCCAGCCAAAAGTAATCCTCAGCCGACCTATGTCTTGCCGCTTGGTACGCCAGTTCGTTCATTGGTGGACGGTGTAGTGGCAGCTCTGCCGACTTTGTGGAGTGGTGATATTTCTGTCCAGGTGACAGAAGACGGTCAGATGGAGCAATGGATATACGAGATGGAGCACGTCATTCGTCCGACCGTGCAGGTCGGGGATCGAGTCACGGCCGGACAAATAATTGGTGAGGTGAGTGATTTTGACAAGGGAGTGCCTGCTGGTTTTGGTGTGACGGAGATTGGTATTCTGAAAGGTGGGAATCCGCCATCTCATGTTTGTCCGTTTGCTTACCTCGATGAGAGCATCAAGCAAGAGACGCAAAGTGGATTGAGAGCCCTTTTTGAAGCGTGGGAGACATATCGGGGGAACCCCAATCTTTATAATGAAAACAAAGAAAATTTTCCAGGCTGTCTGACACTTGACCCAATCGAGGGCTAAAAGTTACAAGTGTTTCTTGCCCCAGGCGTTGAGGGAACAGATAAGTGGAGAGAGGCTCTTGCCACGTTTACTTAAGATATATTCTACCTTCGGTGGAACTTCCGGATAGACTTTGCGAATCACGAGCTCATCTTTCTCGAGCTCTCGCAGCGACTGAATGAGCATTTTTTCACTGACGCTGGGGATGAGCTTTTTGAGCTCCCCATAGCGTTTTTTGCCCCCGGAGAGGTGCCAGAGGAGGATGGTTTTCCATTTCCCCACAATCATGCGGAGGGTCTTT
>JBAQNF010000052.1:0-3718 GCA_049303555.1 Candidatus Moraniibacteriota bacterium
ACCTTCTTCTGTGCCAAACGAAGCGATCCCCGAGACAGTGCCACCGTCAAGATGATCGGCAGTGCCTCTGGGACCACTGACACGGCCAGAGCGAGAGAGAAAATCAAAAGCTCGATGCCGTTGGCCTCATCCCCGCGGATGAACATATTGGCAAAATAGATGATAGCCAGCGTGAAGAGTACCAGCTTCAAAATAAACCGACTGAACTGACGAATCCCTTTTTCAAAAACAGTTTCTCGATCGGTCTCTTCGGTCAGCGTCGCAATATCACCAAAGGCTGTTTCTTTGCCCGTAGCAAACACCACTCCTTCTCCCCACCCGCTCGTCACCACTGTGCCAGCAAAACCAATATTGCGAGCTTCAAACATCTCAACGGCCGGGATCTGGAGCAGTTCCGCCGTCTTATCGGCCGCCAATGATTCTCCCGTCATGACACTTTCATCAATCTGGAGGGCATTAGTATGCAAAAATCGCACATCAGCCGGGAGTCGATCGCCTGCTTCCACCAGAATCACATCGCCCGCAACGACCTTGCCGCTGTCTATTCTCATTTGTTTCCCATCGCGATACACGCGCGTATGCACCACCAGGTATTTCTTGAGAAGCCGGAGCGCCTTGGCCGAATGATATTCTTGATAGGTCTCGAGGCTGAGGTTGATGCACACGAACAGAAGAATGAGACTGCCTTCGATAACATCGCCCAAGAAAAAAGAGAGTGCCGCAGCGGCAAACAACAAGTACAAGAAAGAGGATGAGAGCCGCTGCTTGAGCGTCTTCAGAAAGGCCGATGATCCCGGTTTAAGCTGATGCTCACGATTTTCTTTGAGTCGTTTTTGCGCTTCTTCCATAGACAAACCAGCCCGTCGGCTCTCAAGCGACGCGAGGACATTGTCACCCTCTTCAGCTGCAAAATTTTTCCACATCATTGCTTTTTGTTTTTCTTTCTTCTACTATACCGACATTGATTTTTTTCGAGCTACCTCCAAGAGTACATTGAAGTCATCGTCTTCTTGAACCTTGTTGTTCCGTATTTTCCCGCAACGGACACACTGATGAACGATTTTTTCCTGCCCCTGCTCCTTCACGACGGCCGTCGGCTCCATCAGTCCTCCGCACGATTCCAACCGATCTCCCGGAAAGACATCGACGTGCTTGCTGTACAGACACTTCGAGCAGTGATTGGTATAGCCAGACCCCTCCATAAAAAAGCCGCACTGCTCGCAGGAAAAATCCTCTTTCCGTCTCTGAAATGTTTTGCTCGAAGTCATGTCTTTGTATTATAACAGCTTTTTAACGAGACTGGCTCAAAATCTCATTAATTCCTTCCTCATCCTGACAGGAATATTTGCGACTGGCTGAGTAGAACCGTTTCTTTGGTCCGCTACAGCCGCCGTTGTCTTTGTGGAGCGTGGCGAGCATCGGCATGAGAAACCCGATATTCCTCGACGTGAAGTAGCCGTGCAAACGCTTGAGCGTCACGATACGGGTATTCCTGGTCATCCGAGTAAAGACACTCATATCATCCCCGAGCTTGCCACTCCAGTCGAAATGCACGAACACGTTGTTGGCCTTCTTGGAAAATCGCTCGTTCCACAGAAGCGCCCAGCACCAATCCCCCGGCTTGCTCCACCAGCGAGAGAAACAGGCTCCGCTTTCGATATCACCATCACTCCCCAGCCCTATTCCCCCTTCGATATAGTCGAACAATCGCAGATACGCCTCGTCTTCGATATCATTGGTCTGGGCACCGATCACGATCTCCAGTCCCAGATAGTCAGCATGCTCACGCATATGACGGATGATCTCCGGCATGAACGTCGTCTCATGATCCGAGCTATCCTGATAGAACACCTGGCCAAAGAGAAAGCTTTGTATCCCCATGTTCATGGCCTCATCAGTGATATACTCCACGTACTTTCGGTATTCCGGACGCTCGAGCGATGGCTTGCAGCTATGCTCGCCCCAGTAGTTCTTACTCCCCGTCCGACACATCGCGTCAAAGTCGAAATCACGCTTTTCTTCTGGGAAATAAAAGTTGGCATTGGTATCGATAGCTTCGGCGATAAACATACCATACACGGTATTCGGCTTGGTCACCTTTTCCATAATCTTCCGTGCCTCACCAAAGTCTGGCGGATCGAGCCATGTCTCCAGTGCCCGATGGAGGTAGTAGCACTGCGAACGATTGATCAGGGCGATTGAGCTATTGGTGTCACCACCATACCCAGAAAGAAACCCATCAGCCACACAGCCTTTCGTCTTCATCTTGGCAATCGATGGTGGAGGCGGAGGTGGCAGCACCGGGTATTCCTTTTCCTTCACTGATTCCACCTCCTCCTTCACGATCGGTTTTGGTTGTTCATCCACCCAGTCAGATAGGGTTGAGGTATTCTCATCAGGATTCACTTGTGGAGCATTTTCCTCAGAAGGAGAGGCCTGGAAGACGATAAAATACAAAAGAGTAGCGACCGTAAGCCCACCCACAAAAAGCCAGAGGAGATTCCGGACAAACAACCGATGATTCTGTTGGTAGTAAAATGGCAGCATACGCGTACCTCTATTATACACTGTGGTGCCGAAATATGGGCTTTCAAAAACTCCTGACGTTTATAGCAAAAGCTTGGAAGAATACTCATTCCATGATTTACTAAAAAGGTGGTTCTTCTTATTGGAAAGTTGTCTCCCTGAGGGACAGAAAGGTTCATCGTGAACAATAAACCAATCACTATCAAGAAAGTGTTCAAGATTCTGATGGCTATCGCAAGGAAGCCAATCCCCAACAAACAACCGGGCGATACCGGCGATGGATTCAATGACCCAAAGACCTACTCGACCGATAGGGTTCGCCAAGTCCACCAGGCATACATGGATGCAAGAAAGCCTAAATGAGGCTCTACCCCACACCAAGCGCAACAACCATTGCGCTTTTTTTATTACTAAAAAGCAAAAAGAATGGTGCACGACCATTCTTTATTGCTTTGCTAGAGCGGGTAGGGGGAATCGAACCCCCATCTTCAGCTTGGAAGGCTGACATAAGAACCATTATACGATACCCGCTTGTTTTTACTGCACCAATGTTCTCAGAAACTCTTTTCCAGAGCCATGTTTCAGATACTTTTCTTTCTTCCGCCCATCAGTATAATTCTCAAACTCTTGACTAAAAATAAGATTGAACTCTTTGAACTTCTTCGTGTAAAAACTTTGTCCTCGTTTGTGTTCACTTAATCTTCTCGCTAAATTATTAGTCATTCCTACATAAATTTCTTCTAAATGTTTATCATACAATGCATAGACTGTAATCATACTCGTCCTCGGCTTGGAAGCCTGCCTGTCGGCAGACAGGGCTGACATAAGAACCATTATATTTATCTGCCTATGGCAGACGACGCCCGCTTTTTTCAATTATGCTTTTCTACTTCTTCGGTGCCTGCCCCATCCCGGTAAAAGGATCGCACACCTGGCGCTCTTTGGCTACTCCCATATCAGACAGCATCTGTTCCATGGCCTCAATAAAGGCGGGTGCTCCTACGAGATAATACCACACCCCTTCTACATCCGGTACATACTTCCGCAGCATCGCTTCACAGATATAGCCACGCTCTTCATTGCCATCACTGCAAGGCGTCGTCTCCTGCGAAAGCGTCGACACGTAGGTGAAGTGTGCGAGCTGCAAATGCTTGAGCTCCTCATGGAAGGCCGCGTCCTTCTCGAAACGATT
>JBAQNF010000053.1:0-8428 GCA_049303555.1 Candidatus Moraniibacteriota bacterium
CGTTTGGCATCATTGACGCCTTTGGCGCGATGGGTTGTTGCCCAGTGAGAGTGTCCAGACATAGTTGAGCTTCTTAGCTTGTTAGCTTGTAGCTTCCTAGAAATACTGCAAAGCCTCTGTATTCTAGCCAAAGAAAAGCAAAAAGAAAACCCCTGGTGGGGGTTGAGGGAAGAATCTGGAGTTATTTCCCGAGAGCGGTGGTGATATCACGCATGTCGTCTTTGGCGGACTGACGAGAGAGCGTCATGATACGATCTTTGACCGCAAAGGGGTCGCTCACCTGGCGGAAAACAAAGCGTTCTTCCTCGGCCGCTGTCTGGACAGATACATCCCCGAAATTGAGGATGGTGGAGACCAGGCCACTGGCTGAGGCAGTGACATCTTGTACGCGGGAAAAACGGAGTTCACTGATGGAACGGGCAAAGAGACCACGCTGCTCAATATTGACGATACGTTCATTGGTGACAATCCAGACATCAAAGTAGTAGTCGATCCACGTCAGGAAACCATAGGTCCACATGAAGAGCAGAATCGTACTTTGGATGAAAGCGAAAAATGAAGTATTCTCGAGAGCAGTTTCTGGAAAGAGGAACGGGATGAACGAGATGCTGCCGAGGAGGAAGAAAGAGAGGAGGAACATGACTCCGAGATGGACGGTAATATTGAACCAGTGGCGATGAATCACCTGGAGAATCTGTTCATTCTCGTGTTGTCCCTGGAAGTGGTAGCGGCCGAATGTGTAGTTTTCTGGCATAGAGAAGTATTAGAGAGAGCCGAGTGGTAGGAGATCTCCGATCGGGATGGAGAAAAACAGCATGGCGTTGGAAAAGAGGAGAATGGTAAAGACGACGACAAAGAAAATCGTACCGAAGACGGATACTTTTTGATTGAGCGAGTAACGGAGGAGATGGAACACAATAAAGAGCGCCATCACCAGGAAGCTCATGAAAAAAAGAGTGTAAAGAATGCCAAAGATAAACTGCATAAACTTTTTTATTTGTGTTTGCTTTGTAATTGTATCACCGAGAGACGGCGTCTACAACAATTTGTTTTGGTGGTCGCGGGGCATTTTGAGGCCGAGGTGGGCGAAGCCTGCTTCGGTGACGACGCGGCCGCGGGGGGTACGCGCGAGAAAGCCGAGCTGGATGAGATAGGGCTCGTAGACGTCCTCGATGGTCTGAATTTCTTCACCTGTCACGGCAGCGAGAGCCTGGATACCAGCGGGACCACCTTTGAATTTGGTGATGAGCGTATGGAGGATGTGGCGGTCGGTCGGCTCGAGACCAAGATGATCGATTTCGTAGAGGTCGAGTGCTTCGCGGGCAACAGTTCCAGAGATAAGGTCGATGTTCTTCACTTCGGCGTAGTCACGGACACGCTTCAGGATACGGTTGGCGACACGCGGTGTCTGACGACTGCCTCGGGCAATCTCGGTAGCACCGGATTCGTCGAGACCGATACCGAGGATGCCGGAAGAGCGCCTGACAATCTTCTCAATATTTTCCGGCGTATAGAATTCTAGGCGATGGGTAGAGCCAAAACGATTACGCAAAGGATTGGAGAGTGAGCCGAGTCGGGTGGTGGCGCCGATCAACGTGAAACGGGGAAGATCAAGTTGGATAGTGCGAGCGGCCGGACCCTTGCCGATGATGATGTCGAGCTTGTAGTCTTCCATGGCCGGATAGAGCACCTCCTCGATCATTTTGTTCAGGCGATGGATTTCGTCGATGAAGAGGACATCACCGTTTTCGAGGTTGGTGAGGATAGAACCGAGGTCGCCGACCTTTTCAATGGCTGGTCCGGATGTGACTTTGATGCCGACACCCATTTCCTTGGCGATGATGTGGGCGAGGGTGGTCTTGCCTAGTCCGGCTGGGCCATAGAGGAGTACGTGGTCGATATTTTCGGTGCGCTTTTTGGCGGCCTGAATAAAAATATCTAGATGACGCTTGATCTTGTCCTGACCGATGTATTCGTCAAAAGTCTGAGGACGGAGCGTATTATCGAGGTTCTGATCCTCAGCTGCCTTTTCCGGTTTGAGGGGAGAGGTTGTTTCGGAATGAATCATAGAAATTGCTTTATATAAAGGAAAATACGAAGCAGTACCTCCCCATTGTAACATTGCTTGACAAAAAAACAAAGACATGCTATTATCAGGAGTCGCTTAAAAAACAAGAGAGCCTATTCTCGGATAGGACTGCTTCACATGTAGACAATTGGGGATTTCTATCTTTTATCCTCAATACGGGAACTGTTGCCAAGATCCGGGTAGGGTGGTTTCGGCTGCGCTATACCTCGACACTTTTCCTTTCCTTTTGCTCCTATGTAAGAGGTTTTGTCTACAGCTGAAGCAGTATACAGATGACGTATGAAGCATGAATTTTGAATCCCCCGTTTGAAGCGGGGGATTTTTCATGACTCATATTTCATTTTCCAAACTTCTTCCTGATCAGATCTCCGTCACGCGTTCGATTTCTTCGAAGGTCGTTTTTCCTTCGAGCGCTGCGAGGATGCCATCTTGGAGGATGGTGAGCATACCTTTTTCAATGGCCTTGGCCTCGATCTCATGAGCCAGCGCTCCGGAAGCAATGAGGTCTCTGATGTCCTGATCAACCTCGAGTGTTTCGGAGATAATCATCTGGCCGGTATAGCCGGTACCGTTGCAGAGGGAGCAACCCTTCTCTTTGAAGAGGCGCAGCGTTTTTGGAGGGAGAACAGAAGATTTTTTTGAAAGAGAGGCGAGCACCTTTTGGATGGTGGCCATCTCAGTTTCAGTAGGTATTGTCTCGGTAGCACAGTTCTTGCAGAGACGCCGGACCAGGCGCTGGGCGATGAAGAGGTTGCTGGCATCAGCTAGATCTATTCCAGAAACACCCATTTTGGCGAGGCGCTGCACTGTGGCAGCTGCCGAATTGGTGTGCAGTGTCGAGAGGACGAGGTGGCCAGTGGAAGCAGCCTGGACTGCTATCTGCGCGGTCTCGTCATCGCGGATTTCGCCGATCATGATGATGTTCGGATTTTGTCTGAGGAGTGAGCGGAGCGCTGTAGAGAAAGTATAGCCTTCTTTCTCGTTGATCTGAGTCTGTAAGAGTCCCGGCAACTGGTACTCGATCGGGTCCTCAACAGTGATGATCTTCACTTCCGGTTTGTTCATCCGTGAGAGGATACTGTAGAGCGTAGTGGTTTTTCCGGATTCCGTCGGACCGGTATTCAAGATCATGCCGCTTGGTTTTTGGATAGCGGTAAGAATACGGTTCAGACTCTCTTCGCGAATATTGAGTGCCTCCAGATCAAGCTTGATAACGGACTTGTTGAGGAGACGCATGACGACGGTTTCTCCGAAGCCACCCAAGATGATCGAGAGACGGATATCGATACTTTCGTTTCCTCCGGCCTGGGCAGGGTTTTCGAAACGGATAGAGAAGCGACTGTCAGTGATACCGGCTCGTTCGCTGCTTTTCAGGCCAGCCAAGAGTTTGATCTCGCTCAAGAATCCTGGGTATTCATTGAGTGGGAAATGGACGGCGGTTTTCAGAATACCATCCAGACGAAAACGGACATCAAAGGTTTCACCGTTCGGTTCGATATGGACATCACTTGCTTTGAGCGCAGTGGCAGCAGCGAAGATTATTTGCAAGCGTGCCTTGGAGTCGGTCTGGAGGGTGTACGTTTCAAATTCTGACAGGGAAGCAAGATGAGCAGTGGTTTCGGAGAAGAGGGTGTCTGTGATAAAGGTGGCTCGTGAGAGTTCGTTGGGCATGAGCTCATCATAGAGATTCTGAAGGATGTCTCCCTGGTCAGTGACGCGAAGTACCTCCTCCATGGTGGTGATGCCTTGGAGTGCTTTCAGGATGCCGTCTTGAGTCATAGTCACCATGCCGTTCTCGAGTGCTGCCTTGAAGATATCTTGCTCCGTCCCCATCTTGTTTACAATCTCCTTGATACCGGTGGTCATAGGCAGTACTTCGAAGATGCCTACTCGTCCTTGGTAGCCAGAAAAATTACAGGCGATACAGCCAACCGCCTTCCAGAGGAGACTCATTTCTTTTGGAAGGGAAATCTTGGCCTTCGGAGAAATGATGGAGATATACCGGATGATGAAACTGGTGGTCTCTTCGGCCGGGATATAGGAAGTTTTACAGTCGGGACAGAGAGAGCGGACGAGACGTTGGGCGATGAGCAGGTTGATGGAAGAAGCGATGAGCGACGGACGCACACCGAGCTCGAGGAGACGTGGGATAGAGGCGGGAGCGCTATTGGAGTGAAGAGTAGAGAGGACGAGGTGGCCAGTGAGAGCGGCGTTGACGGAAATATCAGCCGTTTCGTTGTCGCGGATTTCACCCACCAGGATGACGTCGGGATCTTGTCTTACGACCGCGCGGAGCGCTGTGGCAAAGGTGTAGGATTTGTCTTTGGATACTTCGGTCTGTACGATGCCCGGAAGAGAATACTCGATCGGGTCTTCCACGGTAATGATCTTGGCGCCGGGCTTGTTGATGTGGTGGAGGAGCGTGTAGAGCGTGGTGGTCTTGCCCGATCCGGTCGGACCGGTATTCAAGATCATGCCGTTGGGACGCTCTATTTCATGGAGGACGATGTCACGGGCAGAGCCTTGGAGTCCGAGACTGTCGATGTCGGCAACGATATCTTCACCGGAGAGGAGTCGCATGTTGATACTCTCACCATGTTTTCCCGGGATGATGTTGACGCGAACGTCGATGCGCTTTTCTTCAATGGTGATGAAAAAGTGTCCGTCTTGGGCTTCTTTGCGCACGTTGAGTCGCATTTTCCCAATCATTTTGATGCGGGAGAGAATGAGGCGGTATATTTCATTTGGCAGGTCCCCGATGTTTTGGAGTACCCCATCGATACGATAGCGCAAGCGGACTACGGTCTCTTCTGGCTCGAGATGGATGTCGCTGGCTTTCAATTTTTTGGCACCAGCGAGAATAATCTCGACTGCTTTGGAGGTATCGAGCGGGTGATCTTTGTGGAGCGTGATCAGCTCGCCGAAATTCTTTTCGAAGCGTTCCAGGTCAGAATCCCCGAGTGATACTCGAACCAAATCGAGATTGTCGAGGAGTGTGCGTTTCTGGGCGTACTGTGCCAAGGCGTGTTCGAGAGAGGCATCGGATATGACATAGAGCTCGCTCTGGGTGCCGTGATCACTGGAGAAGTCCGCGATGAAACGGAGTACCTCTTCTTGCTCTGGCGTGGTGGTCGCAAACAGATAGGCAGTATCTTTTTTGTGGAAAACAACCAGGTTGAGCGCTCGGGCGTCTTTTTCCGGGACGAGAAAGAGTGTCTCCGCGTCTACCGGGAAGACATGGAAATCGATATAAGGAAGACCGATTCTTCCAGCAAATGCCGCAGCTTCTTTTTCTATAGACTCAGCCCGCATTTTTCCGAGCGCCTCTGCGGTCTGCTCTGCTTTCTCTTGAGACGATGCAGGATCCTGATGAACAATCTGTACCATATTTTTGTTTTAGGAAATTCGAGGATATCTTTCCTGTATTCTACCTCAAATCTGTCCCTACAAGCAAAAAAACCACCCGTTGATTGGAGTGGTTTTTGGAGGGGATGTCGTTTGGATTACACCGTGACAACAGACCCTTGTATTTTTTCGATAGCGATATGTTCTGCCTCATCGAGACTGTTGGCAGTGAGCGTGAATTCAAGCATGTCGCCATGGAGCGTGCCTTCTTTGAAACGATCGGCCAGCATCGCCAGGCCTTCGCTGGTTGTTGCCTTGATCAGCCCGTGTACCTGGGTATGGTTTTCTGGGTAGAGAATCATGAAGGAATTGCCAGAGGAGTAGTTACTCCGGATTTTTTCGAGCACGCGGGGGAGGTCGGTGGTGGCTGCTCGTGACTGGACCAGGTCTTCGACACTGACGAGTGCCCAGATGAGTTTCAGGTTCTCATTCCACTTGACGCTGGCCATGACGCGACCCCAGAGTTTGAGGAGATGAAGTGGCTGAGTCTTGTAGAGCGAGCGGATGATTTTCTGCTGGTCGGCCCCCTTGTCCATGAGATGCGAAGCAATAGTGAGACACTTCGGGGTGGTGTTTTTCTTCTGGAAACTATCGGTGGCGCTTACAATACCGGCAAGCAGGCTTTCGCTTACTTGCTCATTCATGGTGCCAAGTGTTCCTTTTTCCAGGATCTCTGACAGAATTTCTGAAGCAGAAGAGGCCGTGATGTCGACCAAGTTGACCTGACCGAACAGTTCGTTGTCAGAGTGGTTGTCAATGTTGATGATGGGGAGCTCATAGAAAATATCCGGGTTCTCTTCGTAGACTTTGCCCAAGTGTTCTTTGTCTGGACTGCCGATGACGATCGCCAGGTCAAATTTGAATTTGGCCGGGATGAAGGAAAAATCTCGAGGATCGATAGCACCATTTTCTGGAGTGAGATAGATACGCAGCTCATCAGGCGCCGTTTCGGTACGGACGTTCATGATCTTGTTGCGGGTGGTGCTAAAGGACAGGACAAAGTCACGAGCCCCGGTGATGGAGGGTAACAGATTGTCCGGCTCGCCGATGAAGGCCAGAAACTCTTTGTCTTTGGTGATATTTTCTCCGGCCAAGTGGACTTCTTTGCCAATGTGCTTCAAGAAAAAGGAGAGAGCAAAAGCGGTCGCTAGGGCATCCTTGCTCGGATAGCTTGGGAGAATCACCAAGGGGGTGATGGATTTCTTGACGAGCTCTTCGAATTGCTGGGAAGGGGTGAGGGACATACGGGATAGATAGGATTGGTAATTTGATAAGTAATCAAAGGTACCAGAGAAATGAAGTGATGTCAAACCCGCCCGCTTTGCGTTCGGGCAGGCCGGGTCGTCTCGCCAGAAGTGCTGTTTTGCGTTAGGATAAGCGTATTATGGAACAAAATATCACCACTCATTCAGCAGAAGAAACCAGAGCTTTCGGGAAGCAACTGGCCGGGGAAATTACCCCTGGCACACTGCTGTGTTTGCAGGGCGACCTGGGGGCTGGCAAGACGACGTTGATCCAGGGTTTACTCGAAGGTCTCGGAGCCGAGCGCCCGTATGTCAGCCCGACGTTTGTCCTTATGAAGCAGTATGGTCTACCTGTGCCAAGTACTACGGGTATCAAACGTGTCTACCACGCCGATGCTTATCGAGTCGGTGAAAAAGATTTTATGGAAATTGGTTTCACTGAGTGGTGCGCCGATCCCGATGGTCTTGTCATCCTCGAGTGGCCAGAGAGAATCCAGAGTTTACTTCCAGAAAAAAGAATTGCTATTACCATCACATCGTTCTCCGAAACCGAACGGGAAATTACGATAAATAAGAACAGGGCTTCTTAAAGAAGAGAGTATACTGAAAGTATGGAAAAGAAAGCGAAAATTTTGGTGCTTTTGGATGGAAACGCTTTGATCCATCGGGCGTACCATGCCTTGCCGCCACTTATGACCAAGAACGGCGAGACGGTACAAGCGGTCTATGGGTTTACTATGACGCTTTTGTCGGTGCTCGAAAAATTTCATCCGGAATATATTGCGGCCACCTTCGATCTGCCCGGCGGAACCTTTCGCGATGAGCTGTACAAAGAATACAAAGCCACTCGAGCCAAGGCACCGGATGACCTGTATGCTCAGATTCCACGAGTGAAGGAGATGGTGCAGGCGTTCAATATCCCTATCTATGAACAAGCCGGCTTTGAAGCCGATGACGTGATCGGGACGCTCGCCAAGCAATCTGAGAAAGAGGATATTGAGGTCATCATCGTGACCGGGGACAGTGACGAGCTCCAGCTCGTGACGCCCCAGGTCAAGGTCTTCATGCTCAGGAAGGGCATCAAAGACATCGTGTTGTACGATGAAAAAGCTGTGGCAGAGAAATATGGCTTTGCCGCCAACCTCATCCCAGACTACAAAGGACTGGCCGGAGACACATCGGACAATATCCCAGGCGTGACCGGGGTGGGTGCTAAGACGGCAACGGATCTTTTGCAGAAGTTTGGGACGCTCGAAAATCTGTATGAGCATTTAGATGATGTGAAGGAATCGGTACGCAAGAAACTCGAGACCGATAAGAAGAACGCGTTTCTTTCCAAAGAACTTGGCACGATTCACCGTGGTGCGCCGGTCACGCTTGATTTGCCAGCCTGCGTGGTGCGAGACTATGACCGCAGTATAGTCACCAAGCTTTTTCAAGAACTGGGATTTTTTAGCTTGATCAAGCGGATTTCTGGGAGCGAAGCACTTGGAAATGGCAACCAACCTGGAGAAAAGAACCCTTCGACTACGCTCAGGGTAAAGAAAGAGAAAGAACTCAAAACGAAAGAGGATATTGAGGCGTTTCTCAAAAAATCTGCCGGCAAGAAAGTAGCATTGTGGGCCAAGCTGGAAACAGAGTCGCTCTTTGGTGCGGGGTTGCAGTCTGTCCACTTCGCTCTTTCTCAAGA
>JBAQNF010000054.1:0-1804 GCA_049303555.1 Candidatus Moraniibacteriota bacterium
GTATCGATGCCATGGTAGTGACACATATCACCAACAAGATGGTGGCGGATTGTGAGGTCTTTGCTCCGTCTGAGATGTGCCGGAATTTGAAGCGTATTTTTGAAGGAGAGACGGTGCTGGTGGCGCACAATGCTCGGTTTGATGCCGAGATGATTGGTCACGAGGGAGTAGTGGTCAAAGAGATGATCGATACGTTCAAGCTCTCCCACGCTCTTGATCCGGAAGGAGTGATACCACGTCATAATCTGCAATACCTGCGCTACTACCACGATCTCGAAGTTGGGGAAGTAGTCGCTCATGACGCCCTGGGAGATGTCCGGGTGCTCGAGAAACTTTTTGATTTCTATTTCACCAAGATGCTCGTCGTTTACGGAAGCGAGGAAGTGGTGCTCCGCGAGATGCTCGACATATCAGCGCGTCCGGTGCTCATGAAGAAATTTACTTTTGGGAAATACAATGGTATGGATGTGAAGCAGGTAGCTATGGAAGATGCCGGCTATCTCTTGTGGCTTTTCAATCAGAAAGTCATGACCCGTGAGCAGGGTGGGGAAGATGATGAGAACTGGATCTATACCTTGGACTTCTACTTGAATCCGAAAAAGGAAGAAGCCACGGAGGGTGTATAATGGCAAAAATGGAGTAACAGAATAATTGTCGTACACTAGGAGTATGTTCGAACAAAGACCATTGATGGGGGACGAAGCTGAGAGAGCAGAAGAAGAGAAGATGGAACAGCAACTGGTGGCATTTATAGATGAGAAGAAATATACTGCTGACCAAGTGCGCGAGGCATACTATCAGTTGTGCGGTGTTTCTGTGGGGGGTAGCGACCAGGCAGTGGAAGCATTGCGAGTGGAGATGGAACGGATGACGGAAAATCGATTGCCGTTGAATCACATTGTAAGACTCATCGAATCACGACAGAGTATCGAAGATGCCGTCCCAAAATACCATCAATTTGTTGCCGGACTCCAGATTTCTGAGAATGAGAAAAGAGTGCTCCGTTCCGTGGTGGATCGGACGAGGGCTGGTAGTCTGGAATGTCGTGTTGATGAAGGAGTGATAGGGGGGTTTGATATAAAAAAAGATGTTTCGTCCAAGGAAAACCTTGCCAATGAAATGGTCATGGAAATTTCTCGGATATTGGCTGGTATTGATCCAGGCAAGAAGTATCAGTTTTGGTTTGAAGAGAAATAGTGAGTCTAATAAAATTCTTAAAATAACACCTATGGAAGAGACATCAGTGAAAAACTTGTATCGGAGTGATACCAACAAGGTATTTGCCGGGATTTGTGGTGGGCTGGGGGACTACTGGAAGATTGACCCGACTGTGCTGCGACTCTTGTGGATTCTCCTGACAGTCTTTACAGGATTTGTCCCGGGCGTCATCGCCTATATCTTGGCTATTTTCATCATACCGATGAAGCCGGTAGAGAGTACAAGCTCTCACTAGGAAGTATGAAGAAACTCCGGTATTTTCTCTATATCCTCAAATGCGCGGACGAGACGCTGTATACGGGGATCACCACGGATGTGAAGCGGCGGGTGGAAGAGCATAATACTTCGACATTGGGAGCTAGGTACACGAGCGGGCGGCGGCCGGTGAAACTTGTTTTTTCCAAGTCGTTTCGCAATCGCTCTGAAGCATCTGCAGAAGAATCTCGTATCAAGAAACTTTCTCGTGCCGAGAAGTTGGGACTGATCGGATGAGGCGATTTTTTCTTGGGAAGTGGATTATGATTTTTTCGGACTCCACCATTTGTCGAGCTCAATGGAAAGTCGGAAGGCAATGACAGCCATGGCG
>JBAQNF010000055.1:0-5111 GCA_049303555.1 Candidatus Moraniibacteriota bacterium
TTCCTTTCTGGAAGGAATTTTTGCGGAATTCGTTTCCGATGGGAGTGACGGCCATTATTACCTTTGCTTACTTTAAAATGGACACCATCCTTCTTTCGGTGCTCCAGTCGAATGCTCATGTGGGTATCTACAATGTCGCCTACAAGATTATGGAGAACCTCATTTTCTTCCCGGCTATGTTGGCGGGGCTGATCCTTCCCCTCTTGTCTCGGTATATTTTTACCCAGCGAGAGCGTTTTGAAGAGATTGCTGATAAGACGTTCAAGGTATTTTGTATCGTCGTGGTGCCGATTATTGTGGGGACATGGTTTTTGGCCTCAGACATTGTCGCTATCGTCTCCGGTTCAGGATTCCAAGAGTCGGCTCCAGTCCTGCGTATCCTGATCTTTTCACTGGGGTTTATTTTCTTTGGGAGCTATTTCAATATGCTTTTGGTTGTTGGCAATGCCCAGAAGAAGCTTATGCAGACCCTTATCTTCGCCGCTTTCTTCAATATCGGTCTCAACCTGCTTCTTATCCCAACTTTTTCCTATATCGGGTCTGCCAGCACAGCGCTTTTGACAGAGGCCTTGGTGGTTTTTCTGACGGGATTTTTGGTACGGCGGCATATAAAGTACACTCCCTCCTTTGAAAATATCCCGAGAGTGCTTTTTTCGGGAGTCAGTATGGCGCTGGCGCTGTTTCTTTTGGAACCATACTCATTTCTTCTCTCCGGTTTTGTGGGGATAGGTGTCTATCTCGGAATGCTCTGGCTGACTCGGGCTATCAGCCCCGATGAAGTAGCTAGTCTTTTCCAGAAAGAAGGTCGTCTTCCGCTCTCTGAAGCGGAGCGGATAGAGACGCTCGTCCCCTAACCTGTTTTTATGGTGGGCACACCGCTTGTTGGTATTATTGTTTTGAATTTCAATGGGCGCGACTGTCTCCTGGACTGTCTGCGTTCGCTTGATAGCTTGGCCTATCAGGAGAAATTTGTCGTGGTCGTTGATAATGGATCAGAGGATGGATCGATGGCGATGGCACAGGCACGGTTTCCAAAACATACGTACATTTTCAATACAGAAAACAAGGGCTTTGCTTCCGGGATGAACGTTGGCTTGGTAGAGGCGAGGGCTCAAGGGGCGACGTGGTTTTGGGTATTCAATAACGACGCCGTAGCAAAGAGCGACGCCCTTACGGTGCTGATGGGTGAAGCGGTGCGGCACGAGGACGTCGGGCTTTTGAGTCCCGCTATCGTTGATGCCGTTACCGGCAAGTTCTGGTTTGGGAAGGGGCGGATAGATTCGCTCCGTATGCGTGTGACGCATGAGATGCCATCACAGAGAGAGTGGCAGCAAAATTCATACCAGAGTGAGTTTTTGACCGGCTGCGCTCTTTTGATACGGGGAGATATCCTCTCTCGAGTTGGTTTTTTTGATGAACGGTTCTTTTTGTACTACGAAGATGCCGATCTTTCTGTACGGGCACGCGCTGCTTTGTTTCGGTGTCTGGTAGTGCCACGAGCCGTAGTGCGACACTCCGAACAGAGTCAGGAAAATCCAAGAAAGCTCTATTTCCTCGTTCTGTCTGGACTGCTTTTTTTCGCAAAACATGGAAATGGCTGGCAGAGGCCTTATTTTTCAGTATATGCTACAATACGGAGGATAAAAAATAGGATTGATGGGGTATTTGGGAGGAAAAATGCCGCCATCGTACGTCAGGCATACCATACTTTTTTTCATGGAAAAAAATCCTCTCATTTCTCTCATTTTCGTCAACTACCATAGTGTTTGGCAGCTCTCTTTGGCTTTAAGAAGCCTTTTTTCAATAGAGCGTGGACTTACCAACTTTGAGGTGATTGTAGTCAATAATGACGAAAAAGAAGAGTGGGCACTTCGATGCCTCGCGGAGAAGCTTCCTTTTCGCCTCGTCTCGTCTGCGAAAAATGTTGGTTTTGGTGGCGGAGCAAACCTGGGGGCAGCTCAGGCTACGGGAGAAATTATCGGGTTTTTGAACCCTGATATTTTGTGGAAAACACCCATACTTTCTCGCATTGACACCTTTTTTCAATCCCAGAAACAGCACATTCTCGGTATCAATCTGGTGGGCGAAGATGGCGAGAGCGAACCCTGGAGTAGTGGTGTGGCTCCGAGCCTCTGGGAGCTTTTCAAGAATAACGTCTTGCCGCAATCATTTCGACAACGCATCTCCACAAAAAATCAGTTGGAGTGGGTGAGTGGCGGAGGACTTTTCCTTGAGAAGCGTTTTTTTCAAAGTTTGGGTGGTTTCGATGAAGGCTTTTTTCTTTACTTTGAGGATGTCGATTTGTGCGTCCGAGCGCGAGCGCAAGAGATGTGGGTGTCATGTGATGCTGAGATCATGTTGCGGCACCTAGGGGGCAAGAGTTTCTCTGATGTTGCGCGTCAAAAGAAATATTTTTATGCGTCTCAAATACAATACTTCACCAAGCATCGGCCGGTAGTTGAGAGGCGGTGCCTAGAGATATTTCATAGAATAGTCCATTCCATCTGAGTATGCGATTTCTCCTTATTAGCTACTTTCTGCTCCTTCCCTTCCAGTTTGCGTTGTCACCGGTACCAGGCGTTGATCTGGCTGTGGTACGAGTGGTTACGTTGGCTCTTGTTCTCGTTTGGTTGATTCGTGGTCTGGTTATGAAGAAGCTCATGCTACCCGAAGGGTGGTCAGCATTTTTTTTGCTCACGTTTTTATTTCTGGCAGCCCTTTCTTTATTGTGGGCAGAAAACGATGTGTTTGCGGGAAGAAAAACAGTCTTTTTTGTTTCTTTTCTGCCACTCTTTCTGGTGCTGACCTCTTGGTTTCGGGAGTACCCCGAAGAAAAAAACACTTTGGCCAAAGCATTTGTTTTTGGAGCATTCTTGGCTGCTGTCTGTGGGATAGCGATATTTCTCTTGCAGTTTTTTCTCGGTATCGAGCGAGTCTTCACTCTTCTGACCGGACAGCTTCTCCCTCTTTTTCTGGGCACATCTTTTGGTCAATCAGTGGCATCGTACCCGAGTCTGTTGGTAAATATTTCCGGAGAAACCCTGCTCCGCGCTTCGGGATTCTTTCCTGACCCGCATATGTTTTCAGCCTATCTTGGCATGGCAGCACCGATTGCTTTTGGAATATTTTTGACCGCTCCCATCAAAAAACGATTTTGGTTTGTTCTGTTCTTCATTATTCTTTTGGCAGATCTTTTGACTTTTTCTCGGGGGGGATACGTTGGCCTCTTGTTTGGAGGGCTTCTTTTTTTCTTCAGTGTCGGCAGCGCTTTTTCATGGGGAAGAAAGCACGTTGTCTGGGGATTGATTGGAGCAGTGGTGCTCGTTCTTCTTTTCTCTCTCAGCCCATTGGGGGCACGTCTCTCCTCGAGTTTTTCAAAGGGGGATGGATCAAATATCGAGCGGCTTCGTTTGTGGCAAGAGGCAGGAATGCATGTTGGGGAACGCCCACTGCTCGGTGTCGGCCTCGGTAACTACCCTCTTTTGGTGAAGCCGACCGCTACCTATAGAGAGCCAATCTATGCTCACAACCTGTACCTTGATATTGCTCTTGAGCTTGGCTTGGTTGGCCTCGCACTCTTTCTCACGCTTGTCGGAATGGCCATCAGGCGTGCCTGGAGGTCATGGCGACAACACCAGCAGCGCCTCCCCCCCTCCGTAGTTGTTTCACTCGTGGTGTTTTTGACCCACTCTTTTTTTGAAACGCCTATTTTTTCGGTCCATGTCCTTCCGGTGCTTCTCCTTCTCCTGGCTATCGGTGTATCATACGAGTATCGTGATACTATCGCCTAAATATATGATAGCCCCCCTCCTTCTCCTTGCTGTTCTTCTGCTCCCCGTGGCACACCTCAAGGTGACATGGTTTGGTCTCCCGCTCTATCTTCCGGAGATGGCAGTTTTCTGTGCAGCTGTTTCTTTTTGGTTTTCTCCCAAGAGGAAAGAGGGTGTCTCTCTGCCAGACAAGGGAGTTCTGATAGGAATAGGGCTGTTTCTTTTGGGCGCACTTTTTTCCTTTCTGGCCAACCCGCTGTCTTTGACTGGACTGGGGATGCTCAAGTCTTGGTTTTTCTTCCCGGCACTTTTTGGATACCTGGTTTGGTTTGAAATGAAAGAGGTCTCACGCCGAAGCAAATTTCTTCTCGTATGGTTCCTTGTGATAGCAGCGGTAGCCACGCGGAGTCTGTCTTTTTTTGTCAGTGGGGAGATGACCTATGATGGGCGGCTTACGGGTGATTTCCCCTCGCCAAATTTCTTAGCATTTTTCTTAGCGCCAGGAATTTTTATTGCCCTCTCTTTTTTCTTGAACGCTATCAAAGAACAAAAAAGATGGAACGAGATTTTTTTCGGCATCACCCTGATAGTATTTTTTTTCGCGCTCTTTCTCACGCACTCATATGGTGTCTGGTTTGGTGTTATCGTCGCTCTGCTTGTTTTCTTTTTTGGGAGAGCGTTTGTGAATGGTACCCAGAAAGAGTGGTGGATCATCGGACTGATATTTTTTGTTGCTCTCTCTCTGTTCGGCTTTGATCAGGGAAATGAGAAGTGGCAGACACTGATACATCAGGAAGAGCGCTCCTCGCTCTCTTCTCGGGTGATGATTTGGCAGGCTGCTGTCAGAATAGCCGGCGATCACCCGGTCTTGGGTATCGGTGTCGGGAGATTTCAAGAAATGTATTTGGCATACCAGGTGTATTTTCCTCCGTACCTCGAATGGGCGGTGCCGGAGCCGCACAACATCTTTCTCGCGCTGTTTCTGGCGACAGGTTTCGTTGGCCTGATAGGATTTCTCATTTTCTTCAGACGCATGATGCTTCTTCTTATACAGACCGTGCTTGTTTTTGGAGAAACAAAAAAACAGCAGGACGCTGTTTTGATGCTTTCGTTGTGGACACTCTTTTTGCTTTACGGACTTTTTGATACACCGTATTTCAAAAATGATTTGGCCTACCTTTTTTTCTTGACGGTAGCCCTTTCTTTGCCCGTGAAAGATACTTATAGTTCAATTCGGTAGAGCCGTTTAGTGGCACGATCTGTGAAGTAGAGCAGGTCTTCTTTTGGAGAGAGGAAGAAATCACTGGTATCAAAGGCCTGAGTGGTTTCTTTGAGCTCTAC
>JBAQNF010000056.1:0-1836 GCA_049303555.1 Candidatus Moraniibacteriota bacterium
GTTCCGGCAAGACGTTTACGATGGCCAATGTCATTGCGCAAACGGCCAAACCGACTCTCGTCATTGCTCACAACAAGACCCTGGCCGCTCAGCTGGCACAGGAATATCAGCAATTTTTTCCGGATCATGCGGTGCACTACTTCGTCTCATACTACGACTACTACCAGCCGGAGGCCTACATGCCGGCGTCTGATACCTATATCGAAAAAGATGCTCAGATCAATGCCGAGATCGATCGTCTGCGTCATGCGACGACTCAGGCGCTCCTGACCAGGCAAGATGTCATCATCGTGGCTTCTGTCTCGTGCATCTATGGTTTGGGGAGTCCAGAAGAATACAAGAAAGAAAATATGCATCTTGAAGTGGGGATGGCGTTGTCGCGGACGGAGCTTCTCCACAAGCTGGTAGCGATATTTTTTGAACGGACCAATGCTGATCTGGCGCCGGGCCAGTTTCGCAGTTTGGGCAATCGGGTGGAGATCATGCCGGTTTCAGAAAAATGTATTTATTTGATCGAGATAACCGGTGGCAGAGTGGAGAGTATCACCAAGATCGACCCGGTGTCGCAGAAGATATTGGGGACGCTCGAGCAGATGTTTCTGTTTCCGGCCAAGCATTTCATCACTGACAAAGACCAGAAGACTGAGGCGCTCAAATCTATTCGGATTGAGCTGGCCGAACGCCTGAAGGAACTTGAGAAAGAGGGGAAGCTTTTGGAAGTGGAGCGCCTGAAGCGGCGTACCAACTATGATCTCGCCATGATGGAAGAGATCGGGTATTGCAATGGTATCGAAAACTATTCTCGTCACCTCTCGCGAAAAAATCCCGGCGAACCACCCGAGACGCTCCTGTCCTACTTCCCTCATACCAAAGACGGCAAGCCAGACTTCCTCACTATCATCGACGAGTCGCACGTGACCCTGCCACAGCTCCGCGGTATGTATGCCGGGGACCAGTCACGCAAGAAGACGCTGACGGAGTATGGGTTTCGTCTGCCCTCCGCGCTTGATAATCGGCCACTGCGCTATGAAGAATTTTTGGAACGGGTTGGATCGGTGATCTTTACCTCGGCCACGCCGGCCGTGTACGAGCGTGAGGAGAGCGATCAGATTGTCGAGCAGGTGATCCGTCCGACAGGACTGCTTGATCCGGAAGTGGAGGTGCTGCCCATTCATGAAAGAAAGGCGGCGCCTGCCCGAAACGCTTCCGGAACGGATGCGGGCGGGTACCCGGGTCAGATTGGCCACTTTATCGAAGAGACACTGAAAGAAGTGAAGAAGGGCGGCCGCGTCATAGCCACAACCCTCACCAAGAAAATGGCGGAGGATCTTTCGACGTACTTGAAAGAAAAAAAGGTGAAGGCCGAGTATCTGCACAGCGATATCAAAACCATCGATCGGATCAAAATTCTGACGTCATTTCGGAAGGGGGAGTTCGACTGTATCGTCGGGGTCAACCTCTTGCGTGAGGGGCTCGATCTACCAGAGGTGACCTTTATCGGGGTGCTCGATGCGGACAAGGAAGGATTTCTCCGTTCAGAAACCTCACTCATCCAGATTATCGGACGGGCGGCACGCAACGCTTCTGGTCGGGTGGTGCTCTATGCCGAGTCCATCACCGACTCGATGCGTCGTTCGATTGATGAGACCAATCGGCGGCGGGCACTGCAGATCGCTTACAATACCGAACATGGCCTGACACCTCAGACTATCAAGAAAAAAATCCATGATATTACGGAATCGATGGAGAGCGACCACGACAAGGCAGTGTTTGCCAACATGGTGCTGGATCAGGAGATTTTTGCCAAAGACCCGGAAAAACTGATTCGACTGAAAG
>JBAQNF010000057.1:0-5507 GCA_049303555.1 Candidatus Moraniibacteriota bacterium
GGCTCGTAGCTTCTGAAATGATACCAGCCGTTTCTTTGGCACGCAGGATGGGCGAACTCTAGAGAACATCGGCCTGTACGGCGGCTAGGTACTTGGCTGTTTCGGCAACCTGATCTTTTCCGCGTTCAGTCAGTGGGTACTCCTTTTTCACTGGGGCAGAATTCAAAATAAAGCGAACGTTATTCTCCGCCTCACCGTGACGTACCAGATAAAACGTAATCGTGCCCATACTAGTGAATCAAATCATAGATATCGACGCCGGCTGCTACGATAAAAACAAGCGCCGTCGAACCGACAACCTTGAAAGCGAACTGGAGCAGCTCTTCATCGAAACCACGTTTCTTTTTGTATTTCTCTTTGTATTTTTTCGGGAGACGATGGATCATGGTGCTGCTCTTTCATTTTTATTAAAACCCCTGCCTACCGGCAGGCAGGCTTCGACTTTGCTCTCCTCGAGTCTGAGCGACCTCGGAGTCGATGACAGGGTGATTCTACTATAGCAGAATCACATTTTTTCCGGTGCACTGATACCCATGAGAGCAAGCGTCTCGGCCAGTACTACTTTGGTAGCAAGCACCAGCTGCAAACGCGCCTCTGTCATTTCTTTGTTCTCCGCATCAATCACTCGGCAGGCATCATAGAATGAATGAAATTTGTCGGCGAGCTTCATAGCGTACTGAGGCAGCCTGTGCACAGAAAAATCTACCGCTACCGTTTCTACGAGTTCTGGGAAAAACATCAATTCACGAATGAGCTCACGTTCTTTGGTATGTGTGAGAAGTGAAAGATCACCTTGTGTCAGTGTCATTCCCTCTTCTTCAGCTTTGCGCAAAATACTGCACAGTCGTGCGTGGGCATACTGCACATAAAAGACTGGATTTTTCTGCGAGCGCTCTTCGGCCAATCCCAAATCAAAGTTCATGTGGGTCTCCGGGGCATACATAAGAAAGAAAAACCGCGCTACATCATGACCTACCGTCTCAATCAACTCATCCACTGATATGACATTGCCGGCACGCTTGCTCATACGCACCTCGACGCCATCTTTCACCACTTTCACCATTTGCACGATGAGGAAATGGATGTCACCAGTGAAGCCGAGTGCCTGTGCCACTGCCTTGAAGCGATTGATATAGCCATGGTGATCCGCCCCCCACGTTTCGATAAAAGAAGTGAAGCCGCGCTCCATTTTGTTTAAGATATACCCGGCATCAGAAGCAAAATAGGTTTTTACGCCATCTTGTTTCACGAGCACACGATCCTTGTCGTCGCCAAACTCTGTCGTCCGAAGCCACAGCGCCCCTTCTGATTCAAACGTCAGATTCTTCTCCTTCAACACGGTAAGAGCCTTGTCTACAAACCCATCTTCAATAATTTTTTTCTCAGAAGTCCAGATATCAAAATGCACCTGCATCTGTTCAGCGACTGATTTCTTGATCATGTTTTCCAAAACTTCCTTGGCCGCCCACTCGCCGGTTTCTCGTACCCCCGTTTCTTGATTGTCCGCTGCCAGCTGTTCGATATAGTCGCCAGCATACACGGCCTCCGCATCCTTCAAGACACTGTGTCCCAACTTGAGCACCTGTTCGCCCGCATCATTCACATAGTATTCATTGGTCACATCAAAACCAGCTTTACACAGAACACTGGAAAGTGTATCAGTATAAAATCCTCCCCGGGCATTCCCAAGGTGCAATGGCCCCGTCGGATTGGCCGAGATAAATTCATTGTTCACTTTTACTCCCTGCCCCATCCCACTTGCACCATACTCCTTCCCTTCTTTCAAAATCTTTTCTATCACGGAAGAAATTTCTTTTTGGGAAAGATAGAAATTGAGATAGCCAGGGGCGACTACCTCCACTTTCTCAAAATCATCAGAGGTAAGTTTTTTTTGCAAAAGTTCCGCGATCTCCATCGGATTCTTCTTGGCAAGCTTGGAGAGTGCCAGGGCCACGTTCGTGGTGTATTCCCCAAACTGCTCCTCCCTCGGCCGCTCCACTCGAATTTCCGGCAAGACAAACTGAGGCAGTGCTCCTGTCTCTTGGAGGTCTTGTAATACTGATTCAATTTTCTTCTGGAGGAGTAGCTTCATATTTCCTATCATAGCCGAATCAAGCCAAAAAGTGAAGCCTCCATGTATTCTTTACTTCTCCTCTATCCCGTATCACCAAATGGACAGCCGTCCGACTCGTGATTTGTAGGAAAAAGAAAAAAGCCGGGCACCCTTTGGGGTACTCGGCAGATATAGACGGCTCGAACGGCTAGCGCTGTACACACAGGTCAGAGACGGCTGGCCCCCATGAGGGAGGGCGAATTGAACCGGTTTCGCCGCAGTCTATAAACTGTTTGGTCTCAGGGTGATACATCACCCAACGTTCTACCCGCCAGTCCATGGGTGCGATGGCACGAAGTGAGGCGTAGAGAATGAGCCATCCTTCGTACTCACGAATATCCAGAACAGGTGCCGAATAGTCTTGTCCGTCAACGCGAGCTGGTATTGATTGGAGTTGAGAGGGTAATGATCCCTCAATAGAAACATTCGAAGTGGGTACCAATCGATACACATTGCGCAGTGTCAGCACAACCGGAACTCCGGCCGAAGTCATTCCACGATATTCAACGACAAAGGGGTCGAGCATCTCTTTTGGATACGGACCCACTTGTTCGCCTCTTTCAGGGAGAACTCGTTGGCTCGTAGCAAAGGCCACCCGTACCTGCTCTGCGTTCCTAAACGGCATGGACTCTTGGTCATCCCCGCCACCACAGGCAACGAGTCCGAGGCACAGGGCGACGAACAGGGCAAAAATAGTTTTGAGCATGGCAATCTCTCCTTGGGTTGTGAAAAAAACTGGGTTCCTTTGTCTCCCTTACAGGAGTCATAAAACCCCTACAAAGTGACTCTTTTGTATACAACAAAACCGAACTTCTGTAAAGAGGTTCCAGTCACAAAGTATCTTTTATTTACGACCGTGAATAAAAGATACTTTTGAAAATAGTGAGGGTTTGAAAAAATTACCCGGCGACGGCCACTTTTTCCTTGAAGCTGTCTTGATTCTTAGGAAGTACTTTTCCTCTGCGACGTTTGATCTGCTCGGCTTCAGGCAACGCGGCGATAACCTGACACTCGGTGCTGCAACAACCAGAAAGTTTTTCTTTACAAGAAGCACATTGGATGAAAAGCAAGTTACACTCAACATTGGCACAATTGGTATAGTCGTCACAGATGCTGTCACACTGGTAACACTGGGCGAGGACATCATCAGTGATACGTTCACCCAGACGCTCGTCAAAGACGAAGTTCTTGCCTTTAAATTTTGATATCAGTCCCTCGCGCTCGATCTGATGTTTGTAGTCGATGATGCCGCCATGAAGCTGATAGACATTTTGAAAGCCATGGTGCTTCAGGTAGGCACTGGCCTTTTCGCAACGAATCCCACCAGTGCAGTAGAGCAGCACCTTCTTCTCTTCCTTGCCTTTCAAGGCTTCTCTGGCCATGGGCAACTCTTCACGAAAGGTATAAGCATCCGGGGTCACGGCGTTTTCGAAACGCCCGATGACCGATTCATAATTATTGCGCATATCCACCACCACCGTCTCCGGCTCCTCCAGAAAATCATTAAACTCCCGGGCGGTGAGATGTGTGCCGACGTTGGTCACGTCGTAGTCTTCCGATTTCAATCCATCCGCCACAATCTGTCGCTTCACCTTGATGGTCAATTTCCAAAAAGCATCGTCCTCTTGCTCGACGCCGACTTTGAACGGAACACCGGCAAATTCTTTCCGTTCATATAGAAGTTCGTGAAACTTCTCAAAGTTCGGCTCTGGCACACTCATCTGGGCGTTGATACCCTCCTTGGCCACATAGATCCGTCCCAAGACCCCTAATTTCTGCCACTCGGCATAAAGCTCGTTCCGAAGTGCGACTGGATCGCTGATGATGACGTAGCGATAGAAAGAAATGACCCGTCGTGAAAACGACTCTGTAGCGATACGCTTGAGAGCCTCTTCCTTTGAAATGTGATTACGCAGTTGATGGGGAGTATTTGTCATACGATTCATCCTATCGGAAAGCCACTAAAAAGTGAAGTAAAAAGAAAAACTGCCGGTACCCTCCTTGGGGTACTCGGCAGCACAGGACTCACTTGACCAAACCCTATTCCGATTTTGAACGATCATAGAGCACGCCGGTCCATTTCCTGCCCTTCGGCGTATCAGGACGAATCTCAAGAATTGCGATTTCTTTTCCGGGGTGCTTTTTGGCCATCTTAGAAGAAAGCAAAGCGGTCGCATCAGGGAACTCTTCGGTGGGGGAAAAATCGAATGCCCCTTTCGCGTTGTCTTCCCCTTCAATCTTCAGGTGTGCCCAATACCGCCCGGCTTTTGTCAAAGCCGCAGGAGTCTTCGCTGGAACAAGCTTTCCAACAAACCTCATTCCATCAGTAAAGTCTAAGGAAAATTGATCGGTCTTGCCCGACAAGAGCACCTGGAATTTTGCCAGGGCCGCAGTCACCCACATCTCTCCACCCACCAACGGACGTGCCCACCCACCGTGCAAAGATCCATCCCCGGAATCAATAGTGAGGGTACTGCCATCATCCCAGTACACAACGCGCTTGTGCCACGGGCCACCGCAGTATGGCGAATCTTTGTAGTCTCCCGAAAGAAACCGCGTGCCGAGACAGGTCTTCACTCTTGGCGCGTCGTCCTTGGACAGACAGACCACAAATTTTTGACCGAACACATACACCGGATCGTCCTGCAGTCCCTCAGGAAAGGCATAGTCACCAATCAGTTCCTGATTACCCACAGCATAGAACCATGGGGTCAGCGCTCCGCAAGGGACAAACCGTTTACAGCTCAACTCTTGCCAGGAACGGTGGTCACGCACAGACATCGTCCAGAACCGTTCGTAGGCATTGAGTGCGTCAGCCAGCGAGTCCCACTCACTAAAGACGGCTCCTTTGTCAGAACGGAAATCGTGAATGACGAAACCACCTCGCTCGTTAGGAGGATTCTTCACCTCCAGAACCTCAATGTAGCCGCTACCGTAACCAGCGTACTCATGCTGTGTTATATCGTAGCGGGTATAGCGACCAAAGCCGCCGTGCGGGACGCTGACCCTTCCCGTCGTTGGGACGTCGATATCGCACACATGTTCCGCCAAAAAGGCAGCTACTTTTTCACGATCCCGAACACCACAAGAAAAATGCACCGTCTGCCCACCGGCAGTTTGTGTTTCACCAAAGGTGCGTGAATCAAATTTCTTACTCATTGGGAATCCTCTCGAAAAAAAAACGTCACTACCTGACGCTGGTTACTGATATAAAAGAACAATGGGTCACTTTATCAGATAACGTATAGGGGGTCAAACTTTTTGTAACATAACACGAAAACCACGACCGTAGTTTTCGTGTTATGAACTCTCTTGTAAAAAGAAAAACTGCCGGCACCCTCTTTGGGGTACCCGGCAGTACAACGGCGGTAAGATGGCAGGCCAACAAATGATC
>JBAQNF010000058.1:0-2961 GCA_049303555.1 Candidatus Moraniibacteriota bacterium
AAACATTTCCAAAATCGCCCGACGCGTCTTGGTCAGCCGGAGATGGTGCTCTTTGATAGTTGAGAGTATCTTTTCTTCGTTTCCCATGTTTCTATAATAACGCAACTCGGTTGCGTTTGTCAAGAACACCTACCAAAGACAACTTCTGAAAAGGGTGAGTTTTCCAAAAATACCTTCTTTTTTCTTCCCACTTTCGTGTCCGTCGAACATTTCTCACTCGCTACGTCGAACAGGGAGCGGTCTAGTCGAGACCATCCTGCCTACGCTCGACTGTTACCGACACGCTCATGAGAAATGTTACCGACGTCACACGGAGAAAGAAAAAAGAAGGTATTTTCAAAAACTCACTGGTGCTTGAAAGAGTTGTTTCTCAGTTCCAAGAGAGTTACTTGGGAGGTGGTATACAAAATATTTGCTCTCTCCCCCAATTCCTCTATACTAAGAGGGCAGAACGAATAACTCTACGCCTATGATGACTCCTATCACTATAAAAGACGTCTTCTCCAAGGCTCCCCGCCCTTTTTCCGGCGAAGCAGCCAAATTCATCATGACTGCCTACGAGTTTGCCGAGAAAGCTCATCATGGCCAGAAGCGAAAATCCGGTGAAGACTACATCGTCCATTCCCTCCATGTGGCCAAGATTCTGGCCGAGATCGGTATGGATGAAAAGACATTGGTCGCTGGCCTCCTCCATGATGTTCCCGAAGATACTGAGGTGACCCTTGCTGAAATCGAGAAAAAGTTCGGCAGTGACGTCGCCCTCTTGGTCGATGGCATCACCAAGCTCGGAAAGATCAAACTCCGTGGTTCCAAAGAAGAGTACTACCTCGAAAACCTGCGCAAGATGTTCATGGCCATGGCCCAAGACATCCGTGTCGTCATCATCAAGCTCGCCGATAGACTCCACAACATGCGCACGCTCCGCCACCTCGCTCCAGAAAAGCAAGAACGCATCGCACGAGAAACCCTCGAGATCTACGCCCCGATCGCCAATCGTCTCGGTATCGGAGAGATCAAAGGTGAGCTCGAGGATATCTGCTTCAAATACCTCGACCCCGAGCACTACAATGAAACCAAAGAAATCGCTGAGACCTATCTCCACAAAGGCAAAGCCTACATGCATGACACCGTCGTCTTTTTCCACGACTTTCTGGCCAAAGACAAAATCCGCATCATCGATATCAGTGGTCGTACCAAACACCTCTACCGACTCTACCAGAAACTCAAGCGCCATGACATGGATATCACTCGGATCTACGATCTGGTCGCCATCCGTATCATCGTCCCGGAGATTGCTGATTGTTACGAAGCGCTCGGCATCATCCACCGAGAGTACCGGCCCATGGTCGGCCGTATCAAGGACTACATCTCGCTGCCCAAGCCCAACGGCTACCAGTCGCTCCACACCACCATCTTCGGACCGGACGGTCGCATTCTCGAGATCCAGATCCGCACCCAAAAGATGCACGACGAAGCCGAGTATGGCATCGCCGCTCACTGGCTGTACGCCGAGAAACTCCCCTCTCGCTGGCGCGCCCTCTTCTCACGGAAAGGCACTGCCACAACACCCGTTCCCAAAGAACTCACTTGGGTCAGTCAGCTCAAAGAGTGGCAGAAGGAAATCGGTCGTGATGACCAAGAATTCGCCCTCGGCCTCAAGATCGAGTTTTTCAAAAACCACATCTTTGCCTTCACCCCAAAAGGCGACATCATCGAACTCCCCGAAGAAGCAACCCCGATTGACTTCGCCTATGCTATCCACAGCGATATCGGTCATCAGGCAGTCGGCGCCAAAGCTGATGGCAAGATGGTGCCATTTGACTATCATATCGAAAATGCCCAGGTCATCGATATCATCACCGTCAAAGAAAAGAAAAAGCCCAGCCGTGATTGGCTCGACTTTGTAAAAACTTCAACCGCCAAATCCCACATCCGTCATGCTCTCCGTCACAACGGATTCGGCAAAGAGTGACCGAAGATCATTCTTTCGTCGCGCGCATCACTTCTTCGAGTGATGTCATACCTTGGACAATCTTGGAGAAACCATCTTCCACCATAGTCGCCATACCACCGGTTCTTCTGGCTTCTTTTTCGATTTCTTCCGTGGTCGCTGCCTGCGTCACCAGCTTCCGGATATTGGTATCCATAGCCAACACTTCATAAATACCGTTTCGTCCTCGATAGCCCTCACCACCACACTGGTCGCAACCGACCGCCTTGTAGAATGTCACCTCTTCCCAGGTCTTGGCGCCTTCCACAAACTTCTTGCTCTCGGGAGCCTTTTTCAAATACTCAAATACAGACTCAATGTCATAGGACTTGGCCAGAGATTCGATTTCTTTTTTCTCGAGCGTATAGGACTTACGACACTCCGGGCAAAGACGACGGATCAGACGCTGGGCGATGATGACATTGACCGTCGAGGCGATGAGAAACGGCTCCGCACCCATATCGAGCATACGCGGGAGCGTGGCCGCCGCAGAGTTGGTGTGTAGGGTCGAGAGCACGAGATGACCGGTCATAGCAGCGTGCATCGCTATCTCGAGGGTCTCCTGATCACGAATTTCTCCCACCATGATAATATCCGGATCCTGACGAAGGAGCGCTCGGAGCGCCGCCGCAAAGGTCATACCGACTTTCGGACTGATCTGGGTCTGATTGACGCGCGGCATCCGGTATTCGACCGGGTCTTCTACTGTAGAGATATTCACTTCCGTCGTATTCAGAATATCCATGACTGTATAGAGGGTCGTCGTTTTCCCGGAACCAGTCGGTCCGGTGACGAGGATCATGCCGTTTGGCTTGTTGATTTCACGGTGGACTGCTTCCAGTGCCGTCCCGTTCAGCCCCATCTTTTCAAGCGTCAGACCCTTCGACGATTCATCGAGCAGACGCATAACGATCTTCTCACCATCAAACACCGGCAAGATACTGACACGGAAAGAAATCTTGTAGTCATCT
>JBAQNF010000059.1:0-2181 GCA_049303555.1 Candidatus Moraniibacteriota bacterium
AACTGATTGGCGTCTTGAAAAGCGGGGACAAAGTCCGTGAGAGCGCGCTCTACCGCGGGATCAACTTCTTCATGCGGTACAGCACAGGACTGCTCACGACCAAGCAGGTCGAGCATGAGTGGCGCGATCAGATCAGACGCTTTCAGGAGCTTTTCGGTCGCTTGCCGGACGGACTCAATTCCCATGAACACCTGCATTTCTTTCCAGATTTTTCCCGAGTGTTCATTGGTTTGGCTAAACAGTACAGTATCAGCTACGTTCGTTTCAGCCGAAAGGGGATGCTCTTACCTCAGGGCTTCACACTCATTGGCAAGATGCTGACCATGCTGTGGAAACGCACGTGTCATCTGTATCAGGACGCGCCGTTTGAGACCTCTGACTACCTCGTCAGTCTTGATTGGCTATCGGACTTTGAGTCCTTCAGTCGGGAGCTACCGGCTGGGACAGTGGAGCTGGTCGTTCACCTGGAACGCGAAGAAGATTACCGTACTATCCTTGAATATTTCTAACCTATGGCGGTAAAACACGAGTCCAAGAAAAAACATCCTACTCTCGAGCCCTCAAGCTCGATTATCGTGAAGGGTGCTCGGACACACAATTTGAAAAATATCACCGTGGAGATGCCGCGCAATGCCATGGTGGTGTTCACGGGACTTTCTGGTTCTGGCAAATCATCTCTGGCTTTTGATACTATTTTTGCCGAGGGTCAGCGTCGCTATGTCGAGTCCCTCTCGGCTTACGCGCGCCAGTTTCTGCATACTATGCAGAAACCAGATGTTGATGAGATTGTCGGACTGTCTCCGGCCATCTCGATCGATCAGAAGTCGGCCAGTCGCAACCCGCGTTCCACAGTAGCGACGGTTACCGAGATCTATGATTACCTGCGCGTGCTCTATGCCCGACTTGGCCGGCCGCACTGTCTGGTATGTGAGCGGGAAATACAAAAACTCTCGCCGGAAGAGATGCTGATTATGGTATCTGAAAAAGTACATGAGGCACTTTCTCGCGTGAAAAAGAAAAAGGAGGCACTGATCATCACGGCACCAGTGGTGCGTGGCCGCAAAGGGGAATACTACCAGTTGCTCTACAATGCTCTCAACAAGGGCTTCTCAGAAATATTTCTTGATGGGGTGCGCAAGAGTCTCCGTGAGCAAGTCATTCTCTCCAAGAACAAGAAACACGATATTGATCTGATTGTCGATGAGTTGCCACTCGAAGAGTTCAAGAAGTTTCCCCAGACATCGGAAGAGCGACTGTCGGAAGCGGTGCAGCGTGCCCTCGAAGAGAGTGATGGGCTGGTACAGATTCATATCGGCAAGGACAAGCTGGTGCTCTCGGCCAAGTTTTCCTGCCCCTACGATGGTTTTTCCTATCCAGAAGTAGAGCCGAGACTGTTTTCTTTCAACTCGCCCTATGGCGCCTGTGAAGCGTGCAATGGTCTGGGGACCAAGCACTTTTTCGGCGATGAGCCTTGTGAGGTCTGCCACGGCAGTCGTCTTCGTGAAGAAGCGCTCCATATTCTGATCGGTGGCAAGAATATTGTCGAGCTGACGCAGATGATGACGGAGCAGGCCAAGAAATTTTTTGACGAATTGAAACTTTCGGAGCGGGATCGCCAGATCGCGGCGGTAGTTTTGCGTGAGGTTGGTGGCCGGCTGCAGTTTCTGCTCAATGTCGGACTGAGCTATCTGACACTCGATCGTCGAGCCAATACACTCTCGGGAGGTGAGGCACAGCGTATTCGATTGGCCAGTCAGCTGGGGAGCAAGTTGGTCGGGGCGCTCTACGTCCTCGATGAGCCGACGATCGGACTACACCAGCGTGACAATGAACGCCTGGTCGAGACACTCAAGTCTTTGCGTGATCTCGGAAATACGATCATCATCGTCGAACATGATGAGGATACTATCTTTGCTTCGGACTATATCGTTGATATCGGTCCGCGAGCTGGCGTGCATGGTGGTGAGATTGTGGTCTCGGGCTATCTCGATGAATTGCTCATGGCGCCCAAGAATACATCTGGGTCGCTGACCTTGGCCTATTTGCGCGGTGAAGAAAAAGTGGCCATCCCAGAGAAGCGGCGGAGCAAAGAAAAAGGCATGATCAAAATCCGCGGGGGCAATCTCTTCAATATCAAGAACATGAATGTGGACATTCCGCTCGGGCGGCTCAATGTCATCA
>JBAQNF010000060.1:0-4663 GCA_049303555.1 Candidatus Moraniibacteriota bacterium
GCGGTGTTATCCTCTTGACTTTGGAGAATTTATGTGTTAGTATTTTCGGTTACACGCCGCTTGAGGTCAAACAGGCGTTGACAAATTATGGGCGAGCGGATAAGGCTCAGGTACAATTGATGGTGAAGGCCCTACTGAAGCTTCCTGAAATTCCCAAGCCCGACGATACCGCTGATGCCCTGGCACTCGCCCTCTGTCACCAGAGCCGCCGCAAAATGGAAGCTGTCCGGAACGGACAGTAAAGGCACAGAACAAAAAACACAAAAACCAAACAAAGCACGGTTTTCAAAGCATAAATAACCAACGTGATGAAGTAAATTTTGAGATTTGTGTCTTTGTAATTTGTTTGGACTTTGTGTTCTGAGTTTTGTAAATTGAAATCTATGTCCTATCATCCTTTCATAAACTTCATCGTCGAGCAGGGAGTGCCGCTTCAAACGGTTGCGCTCCTTTTGATGCTGCCTATCGTAGTGACACTGGTCGCCTTTTTTCGCCAAGTCGTCGGGATCAAGGCCTTTGGTATCTACACCCCATCTATTATCACCTTTGCGCTTCTGGCCTTTGATCCGAATGGACTGAAGTACGGCATTGCCATCTTCGTTTCCGTGATCGCTGTCGGCACTCTCTCGCGCCTCATCATGAAAAAGTTCCGTTTGCTCTATCTGCCACGTGTCGCCATGACCGTCTCGATTGTTTCTCTCTCGCTTCTCGGAATCTTGGTCGTTGGTGGAATGACCCATCGCACCGGTCTGGCCGCGGTATCTATCTTTCCCCTCCTTATCCTCATTACCCTGGCTGAAAAATTTGTCGCTACTCAAATTGAAAAAGGGAGTCGAGTAGCTCTCATCCTCGCTGTCGAGACACTGGTTATCTCGGTCGCCGGCTATTTCCTCATCAGCTGGAGCGCGCTTGTCATTCTCATTCTCGAGCATCCTTGGATTATCCTCTTCACCTTCCTCATCAACTTCTCTCTAGGAAAGTGGACGGGACTACGCATCACCGAACTCTTCCGTTTCCGAAAAATTATCAAGCATTTGCAATAGAGTCGCCCTCTTTCTATACTTTTGACTTTCAACGTTTGCCTTTTGACTTTTGTTTGTATGTTCGATTTCCTCAAAAAGAGCGGGTTGCTCCTTGGTATGAACGCCAGAAACCTGGAGTACATCCGCCCGAACAACCGCAAGCGTAGTATGGAGATTGCTGATAGCAAGCTCCTCTGCAAACGTCTCTTGAAGAAAAACAATCTCGGAGTATCGGCCCTCATCGCCAAAATAAAAACGGAGGAAGAGTTGGAACAATTTGATTGGACCACCCTCCCTGACAGCTTTGCTCTCAAACCAAATCGCGGCTTTGGTGGCGAAGGTATTGTTGTCGTCTACGCCCGAAAGAAAAATCGCATTGACGCGTGGGTGAAGGCTGATGGTTCTATCATAACTGTAGAAGACTTGCGGTCCCATATCCGCAACATCCTCGACGGCTCTTTTTCGTTGGCCAATACTCCTGACATCGCTTTCTTCGAAGAGCGCCTCAAACTGTTGAAACTTTTCAAGCCCTACTCTTTCAAAGGCATTCCCGACATTCGCGTCATCGTCTTCAACCATGTCCCGGTTATGGCCATGCTCCGTCTCCCGACCCGCGCCTCTGATGGCAAGGCCAACCTCCAGCAGGGTGCCATCGGCGTCGGTATCGACCTCGCCACCGGCACCACGACGACGGCCATCATCGGTAAGGGTCACCTCATCGAATATGTCCCCGATACTCGCCTGGTTCTCTCTGGTATCAAGATTCCCTACTGGAAAGAAATTCTCCGCATGTCAGTCGAGGCACAGGCGCTCTCGGGTCTCGGCTTTCTCGGCGCCGACATCGCCATCGATCGCGATCGCGGTCCCGTCATCCTTGAGCTCAATGCCCGACCAGGACTTTCCATCCAGCTGGCCAACCTGGCGGGTCTCAAGAGTCGTCTCAAGCGTGTAGCCGGACTGAAGATCAAGACGACAGAGCGTGGTATCCGCGTCGGAAAAAATCTCTTCGGCGGAGAAATCGAGGAAGAAATCGAGGAACTCTCTGGAAAACACGTCATCGGCAGTATCGAAAAAGTAAAGCTCATCGGCAAGGATGGCAGAGAAATTGAGGTCGAAGCCAAAATCGACACCGGCGCCGACTCAACCTCTATTGATGTTGAGCTGGCCAAGGAGCTCGGCTTCGGAGACGCTCTGCTCGCTTTTGAAGAAAAAATAGCTGGCCGCGACGTGCTCAATGAACTTTCGAAGGAAGAACGCGAGAAACTCTTTGCCAATATTCCCGATCTGGCTGACACTTTCGCCGTCAAATCATCACATGGGTATTCGTACCGCCCCGTTGTCCTTATCACGCTCACTCTCGATGCCATTACCATTCCTGCGAAGGTCTCTTGCATCGACCGCTCCCACCTCGCTTATCCCGTGATTATCGGCCGAAAACATTTGAGAAAATTTCTCATTGACGTCAATAAATAATTCTTCAGTGCCTGTTTCTTTTTTACTCCTTTAATACTCGCTCCTATGCCACTCAAAGATTACATAAAAAACATAAAGCATGGCGGCTTCAAGTCTTTCATCAAAAAAGCGTTTGAGCTTGGCATCCAGATAGAGATGATCGAAAAAGAAGGCTCTCCAATTCTGAAACTAACACACAAAAAGAAATCTATTTTTTGTTACAAAAGAAATCTCCCTATTTACAAAAGAATGGGCAACCTCACGAAAAATAAAGAGGTAACAAAAACCATCCTCGCTGCTTCAAATATACAAACACCCCAGGGGTTCACTGCCACTTCTCTTCAGGAGGCGCTTAGACTTGCCAAAGAAAAAAAACTCCGCTACCCACTCATCTGCAAACCAGTTGATGGGTCTCTCGCCAAAGGAGTCACTTGGGATATTGGCTCCCCTCAAGAGCTTCGTGCTGCCATAGCCCACGCCAAGGGAGCCTATGGGAAACGTCCGCGCGCACGGTTCCTCATCGAAGAAATGTTCGTAGCCAACGAGTATCGCGTGCTTGTTTTTGAAAAGAAGGTGCTTTCCTGTGTCCAAAAAATCTCCGCTGGAATAACCGGTGATGGCGTTTCCACCATCGAGGAGCTCATCAAGCGCTTCGATACAAAGCGACAGCCTGGCTTTGAAATCAAACTCGATAAGACTGCCAAAGAAACCCTGAAGCTCCATCTCCTCACCCTCAAATCCGTCCTTCCGAAAAATCAATTCTTCAAACTACGGAATAATCTCAATATGTCCGATGGGGGGAGATCAGTCGAGCGCACCAAAGAGATGCACCCTTACTTCAAGGACATTTGTGTCCAAGCTATTGAGGCAGTCGGCCTGACGTATGGTGGGATAGATTTTTTTGCGCATGATATTACATCACAAAAAAGCGACTACGTCATCATCGAAATTAACCCCAATCCGTTCTACAACATGCATGAGAAACCACTCGTAGAAGGGACGGGCGTTGATGTCTCGAGTGAAATCCTCAAAAGTATCTTCCCTAAACTTCACTCAAAGTAGGCTCTTCGTCTTTCGCTACGCTGCCCGTCTTCCAATTTCTTCTTTTTTGTGGTATACAATAGAGATACCCATTGATTTTTTACTATGACATTTTTTCGAAAAAATCGGAGACTTCCTGGCGAGAATAAGCCAAAAAGCGACTTTTGGAATCGCCTCTTCAAAACAGGTCTGGTTCTTTTTGGACTGGGTGCTGTTATAGCCATCGGGACCTTTGCTTGGATTGCCAAAGACCTGCCCAACCCAGGGGAAGTCAACAACCGCGTCATCGTTGAATCGACCAAGATCTACGATCGTACCGGCGATCACCTCCTCTATGAGGTTCATGGCGAAGAAAAGCGCACCGTCATCCCTTTTTCTGACATGCCCGACGTCATCCGCTTTGCCACTATCAGCCTGGAGGACCAGGACTTCTACAATCACTTCGGCATCAAGATCACCTCTATTGTCCGCTCTATCCTGCGGGATATTATTACCCTCGACAAAGCACAGGGCGGATCGACTATCACCCAGCAGTTCGTCAAAAACACTCTCCTCACCAACGAAAAAACACTCGTCCGAAAAGCAAAAGAGGTGATTCTTTCCCTGGAGATGGAAACGAAATTCTCCAAGGACGAAATCTTGGCCATGTATTTGAATGAAATCCCTTACGGCTCCAACGCCTACGGGATCGAAGCGGCTGCCCAGACGTTTTTCGGCAAGCAAGCTAAGGAACTTTCTCTCGATGAGGCCGCGCTGATTGCTGCTCTTCCTCAGGCCACTGCCTATTACTCGCCCTATGGGTCACATCGTGATGCGCTGATCGGGCGCAAAAACTATGCCCTCCGCACCATGGCCAAGCTCGGTTATATTACCGAGGAACAGTCAACCGCAGCTATTGAAACACCGACGCTTGATAAAATCGTTCCGCAAAAAGACATCATCGCCGCGCCTCATTTTGTCATGTATATCAAAGACTACCTCCAGGAAAAGTACGGCGATCAGGCCGTGGAACAAGGAGGACTGAAAGTCATCACCACGCTCGACTGGGACAAGCAGCAGATTGCTGAACAGGCTGTGCGAGAACAAGCAGAAAAGAACAAGAAGTGGAAGGCGGCCAATGCGGCTCTCGTCGCTATAGACCCAAAAAC
>JBAQNF010000061.1:0-4740 GCA_049303555.1 Candidatus Moraniibacteriota bacterium
GATTGTTGCGAAACGCGCCGACGCATTTCGCGAGTCTACTAGCTACCAGCTACAAGCTACAAGCTCTCACTTCCCCCGACCGATGTTGGATGCAGATAACTTCGACTTTTCTTTTTCCGGGCTCAAAACTTCTGTCCTCTACTTTCTCAAAAAACACGAGGAGCAAAAGAAAGATGATAGATTCATCGATGAAGTCTGACATGAATTTCAGGTAGCGGTGGTCGATGTCTTGGTCGGCAAAACGAAGAAGGCTGTCGAACTCTACGCCCCGGCTACCCTCGTCATCGCCGGCGGTGTCTCGGCCAATGCCCGCCTCCGTGAACAGCTTCAGTCACTCATCAAAAAAGATTTTCCTGAAACACAGTTTCTCACACCAGAATTTTCTTACTCGCTCGACAACGCTGCCATGATTGGTATCGCCGCCGCCTTTCGCTATGAACGAATGACTGAATCTGACCGTGCTGCCCTCATGCAGTCCTACAGCACGCTCGAGCCCGATGCCAACCTCCCGCTTCAAAACTTAGTATGATTGTTACTGCTCTCAGAACTGAAAAAGTCCTGCCACGTTCCACGACCCTCATCGCGCTGCTTGATCGATCTCTGAAAAAGTTTCCCGAAAACTCAATTCTCGTCATCACCTCCAAGGTAGTCGCCCTCTGTGAGGGAAGAGTGGTGACGCATGAAAAAATGAGTGAAGCGACGCTCAGGCAAGAGGCCGACTACTATCTGCCGAAAGAAAAGAGTCGCTATGGTATTCCACTCACCATCAAAGACAATGCTTTCATTGCTCGCGCCGGCATGGACGCTTCCAACACCGGTGGCTACTACTCGCTTCTCCCAAAGGATAGCTATGCGAGCGCCAAGAAAGTCCGCACGTATCTGATCAAACGTTTTGGCATCAAACATGCCGGTGTCATCATCGTCGACAGTCATTCCTCACCACTCCGTCGTGGGGTCACTGGTGTCGCCATCGGCTGGAGCGGCTTTGCAGGACTGAAGGGCTACGAGCACGTACCGGATATTTTTGGCACCAACTTTACCACTCACGCCAACCACGTCGATGCCCTGGCCACCGCTGCCTCGCTTGCCATGGGTGAAGGCAACGAGCAGACCCCTCTCGTCACCATCACCGATATTCCTTTCGTAACATTCAAAGCCAATTCTCCAACGACAAAAGAGCTCACTTATTTCAAGCCCACCCTGGCAGATGACCTCTTCGCCCCACTCTTCAACCTCAAACACCTGAAAAAAGGCACGGGGCACTAATTGCCTACAGGAAGAAAAAGTGGTATTCTCATCTGGCCTTACGCTGTCAGCAGTGACACAGTTCCGGAAGGTATCGGTCGGGACCCGAGAGATACCGGTTAAAGGTAAAAAACCGCTGATTCCCTTCAGCTTTTTTCGCGGCTCGGAATAGCAAGACTTCGCGCCGAGCACCAGCCCCAGATCTGCCACAAGCAAGTCTGGGGCATCTCATTTTCCTTGAAATAGGGCTCTTTCCATGATACTGTTTGAATTATGGAGAAAGAAATTCCGAAAACCTACACCGCTTCCGAATGGGAGCAAAAACTCTACACCCAGTGGGAAGAGAGTGGTTTTTTCAACCCTGATACTTGCATCAAAGAAAAAATAATTGCTCCCGACGCGCCGACTTTCAGCATCGTCCTCCCACCACCCAATGTCACCGGCACCCTCCATGCTGGCCACGCTGTCATGCTCGCGCTCCAAGACATCCTCGTCCGTTATCATCGTATGAAGGGCGACCGCACTCTCTGGCTCCCTGGCACCGACCATGCCGCTATCGCTACTCAGAGTAAAGTTGAAAAGATCATACAAGAAACAGAGCACCTCTCTCGCCATGACCTTGGTCGGGAGAAATTTCTCAAACGGGTCGAGGCCTTTGCTCAAGAAAGTCACGACACTATCGTGAACCAGTGCCGCCGCATGGGCTCATCCCTTGACTGGTCCCGTGAGGCCTATACCCTCGATGAAAAACGCAGCTTCTCCGTCCGTACTGCCTTCAAGAAGATGTACGATGATGGCATCATCTATCGTGGTGAGCGTATCGTAAACTGGGATCCCAAGATGCAGACCACCGTTTCTGATGATGAGATCGAGTGGCAGACCGAAACCATTCCGCTGTATCACTTGCAGTATGGGCCCTTTGTCATCACCACTGCCCGTCCCGAAACAAAATTTGGTGACAAGTACGTCGTCATGCATCCTGATGATACGCGGTACGCTCAGTATGAACACGGACAAAAGCTGACGCTCGAATGGATCAATGGCCCCATCAATGCCACGGTCATCAAAGATACCGCCATCGACATGGCCTTCGGTACCGGCGTCATGACCATCACACCGTGGCACGACAATACTGACTTTGAGATCGCTCTTCGCCACAACCTCGAGCGCGAACAAATCATCGATGAAACAGGACATCTCTTGCCCATTGCCGGCGAATCTTTCGTGGGACTTTCGATCAAAGAAGCTCGCACAAAAATCATTGAGCACTTAACGAAAAAGAATCTCGTTGTAAAAATTGAGGAAGCATATTCTCACAACATCGCCACCAACAGCCGTGGCGGTGGTACCATCGAGCCCCAGATCAAGAAACAGTGGTTCATCTCCGTCAACAAGGAGTTCAAGCGCGAAGGGAAAATCGTGACACTCAAGTCCCTCATGCAGGAAGCCGTGCGCTCCGAAAAAATCACCATTCTTCCTGAACGTTTCAATAGAACCTACTTCCACTGGATCGATAATCTCCGCGACTGGTGCATCAGCCGGCAGATTTGGTACGGGCATCGTATCCCAGTATGGTACCGTGGTGATGAAACTTTTTGCGGGATAGAGGCGCCAAGTGGTGATGGTTGGGAGCAGGATCCCGACACGCTTGATACCTGGTTTTCTTCTGGACTGTGGACATTTTCGACCCTCGGCTGGCCAGAACAAACCGAGGATTTCCGCACCTACCACCCCACCACTGTCCTCGAGACCGGGTACGACATCATTTTCTTCTGGGTAGCTCGCATGATCCTCATGTCCGAGTACCTCCTCGGTGATATTCCTTTCAAAACCGTTTACCTCCACGGTCTGATTCGTGATGAACAGGGTCGCAAGATGAGCAAATCCCTCGGCAACATCATCGATCCGCTTGATGTCATTGCCGAGTACGGTGCTGACGCTATGCGTCTCTCGCTCATCATCGGTTCTACTCCTGGCAATGATACTCGCCTTTCCAAAGAAAAAATTATTTCTTATCGCAATTTCGTCAACAAACTCTGGAATATCGGACGCTACGTCGGTCAGTCGGCCATAAACAATCAGCCGTCAACAGCAGATCAGAACCAGGACAAAAAAAGTCCAGCTGACCATTGGATTCTTTCGCGTCTGGCCGCCACTCGAAATGAAGTAACTCACCATCTGGAAAACTTCAATATTTCCCTTGCCGCCGAAACACTCCGTGACTTTACCTGGAATGAATTTGCTGACTGGTACGTCGAAATCCACAAGATTGAACAGCATGACACCGTGCTCGTTGCTGTCTGGAACGACCTTCTGAAACTCTGGCACCCGTTCATGCCGTTTGTCACCGAGGCGCTCTTTCAGTCACTCTCCCCAAATGAAAAAACACTCCTCATGGTAGCCTCGTGGCCCAAAACAAACGAAGCAGAAACAGACACGGCCTTCCAACACATCATCGGACTGATTCAAAAAATTAGAAACGTTCGTGCTGTCTACCATGTTGATCCAAACGTGAAACCTTGGCTCACCATCGTCGGTGAAAAATCCATCTGGGAGCCTTTCCTTCCGATACTTGAACGACTGGCCCGTATTGAAGAAGTCGTGATGACCAATGACGCCGCTCAACCCGCTGAAACCGCTCGTATCGCACATGACAACACTTCTGTCTTTGTTCACCTGAGTGGCTTCATCGATGTCGACAAAGAACGCACGCGTCTCACTAGCGAAAAAGAATCGGCCGAAAAATATGTAGCAGGCATCAAGAAGCGTCTCGATGATACAAACTTCACTGCCAAAGCACCAGCGCACATCCTCGAACAAAATCGTACCAGCCTGGTCGAGACAGAAAAGAAAATTTCTGAACTCAAAAAATACATCGACGATCTTGTTTCCTAAGTATTTGAGAGAGATCCTCACAAAAAACGCTTAGCATGTTTTTCACTGCCCTTATCTTTGGTATCTTGTCAGGCAGCCTCGCGCTCGTCATGGAGCTTGCTGTTCTCAATTTTACCGGTAGTATCAGCTACTCCCCGCTCCTTCCAAACTTCGCTGCCCTCCCCACCCTCGCTCTCACCGCCCTCATCGAAGAAAGTGCCCGTTTTCTCCTCTTGCGTCAGTATGTCGTGCGTTTTCTCTCAGAAAGCGCCCTTTCCTGGCAAGCCATACTCGCCATAGGCACGCTCTTTGGCCTCGGCTTTGCCACCCTTGAACTCACACTCATCCTCTCACAAGAATCCGCCCCCTATATGGCGCTTATCGGTATCGTCCTGGTACATATAGCTCTCTCCACACTCTTCCTCTTCTGTCTTCTCCGAAGTCGCTCTCTCAGCACTCTTTTGGTGCTCTTTTCAGGCTTTGCGCTTCATTTGTGCTATAACCTGGCACGTTAGATTCTTGCACCCTGATAAAAAATCCTCTATACTAGAGGTAATTCTAGAGGGTGGTTTTTTGCCCTTTTTATTTCCGTAAATTCTCTAAAACAAACCTCCTATGGCC
>JBAQNF010000062.1:0-4825 GCA_049303555.1 Candidatus Moraniibacteriota bacterium
CCTCTCTATTTTCTGGTGCTGACCACTCTGGTGGTAAGTGCTACGGCTACGTACGGTGTCGAGCTCAACAAAGAGTTGCGGCAGGCCCTGAAAGACAACCCGAGCAAGGTCTGTACGCTCATTGAGCCAGTCTCGGATATCATCGCACAACTCGGTGTACCGCTTGGCGCCCAGCACAAAGAGGAAGTTGTCTGGCGCAAAGAAACGCCAAATGATTTCCATGCCGTGCTCGGCCTCATGCAGGCGGTCAGTGTGGCTCCATGCGCTATGAATGACAGCGAAGAGGCCAAGCTGATCATCCGTGCTATGCGTCTGATCGAGCGTGATCCGGCGACGGGAACGGAGCAGGTGGTGAGTGCTGTCACTGACTTTTCTGCCAAACGGGAAAACGGCAGCACCGTCTTTGATGGGAAGCTCTTCGGGCGGATGCCATACTGGTATCCAGCGGATGGGAAAGTCTCTGATCCGGGGGATGTCACCACTGTGGCTGGCCAGGCGCTGGTCATCGACCTGAAGAAAACTCCAACACGTCTTTTCCATGGTTGGACTGAACCGCAAGTCGAGGCCAAGCCAGGTATGAACTATCTGGTGGAGATGGAAGTCAACATCGTCGGCCAAGCCCGTCTCCAGATGGGTATCGATTACTGGCGCACCATCGGAGCCAAGGACCTCGGTTGGAAAGAAGACTGTCAGGCAACCAACCACTGTGAAGGACATCTTTCCAAGTGGTTCGGACCGACTGGTGGTTGGAAGACCATCCGCACTCCGGATGCCTTACTCGGTCGGTAAAGAGGGTACACGCGTTTCAGCACGTCTTTAACAGGGACGTGCTTTTTTTATCTTTGGGATTGTCAAAAAAGGGTCAGTGTGATAGGGTATTATCTTGATTGATCTCACTATGGAAATTCGAGAGAAAATTGCAGAATGGCTTTTTCAAGCCAAGAAACTCGTTCAAAAAACCTTCTTGTTGGGAAGGGAATATTTCGGACACGAGCGTTCATCCCGAGGGTTGGTGGCGTTGTTTGTCCTGGCGGTTTTTGTCGGTGCTGTTACCAAGTCACTTCTCAATGATTCGCTCACGATGGGGTTTGATGACTATCGGCTTTCTCGTAGTGAAAAAATTGTTGATCTCAATCGCCTTCAGGAAGAACTCATCCGAAATGGTGGGTCGCTGGCTGCTCCCGAAACTGTACCAAAAGGAGAGGCCTGCGTCGAAGAAGAGCGCTAGTCCTATTTTTATTTTCCCATTCGTCTTAATCACACACCTATGACAGAAGAACTTCTTGAAACAGCATCGGCAACTTCTTTGAAGAAAAGCAACCAGAATCTCTTGGCGCTCGCGCTTATTCTCGGTGGGTTGTTTCTTGGCAGTCTCTTCGTTGATTTTGTACAGCTGATCAGCGGTGAAGGGTTCTCTCCATGGGCAACGAGAACACACGATGTTCTCGAGACATCCGAAAAGACCTGGGTCGGCTATGGTGATCCAAAAGTTGATCTGCAAGTCATCACCGACAAGGACTGCGCAGAATGTGACCCAAGCGAGGCTCTGGTGTGGTTGCGCCGTGTCATACCGACTCTGGAAGCGACACGCATCGATATCGGCGATGAATACGGGAAAAAGATAGCAGAGCGTTTCGGAGTGGTCACTCTCCCAGCCTTTATATTTTCCAAAGACGTTCTCCATACTGACTTTTACACCCAGGCATCGAGTCTCTTTCAGAGCAAAGAAGGTGGCTACTTCTTCGATATGAGCAAGATCGGTCTGCCGGCTGGCCGCTATCTCAAGTTGCCACAGGTGGGGGAGAACGATATCGTGACGGGGTCCGGAGAAGCCAAGGTGACCGTTGTCGAATACTCAGATTTCGAATGTACTTTTTGCGGAACACTTCACAAGAATCTGAAGCAGACGAGTGCCACCTATGGCGACCAGGTACGCCTGGTGTTCAAACACTTGCCACTGTCTTTTCATGTTCAGGCGAACAATGCGGCGCTGGCTGCGCAGTGTGCCAACGAGCAGGGAAAGTTTGATACCTACGCCGACTATCTCTTCACCAAACAGTCTGAGTGGAGCAAAACGACAGGGCTACAGAAATTCAAAGACTACGCCTGGTGGCTCAAGCTCGACTTCCGTGCTTTTTCCGACTGTCTCAATAGTGGCAAATATGCCGACAAAATAGCAAAAGACAAAGAGGAAGCCGCGACGCTCCTCATCAGTGCGACACCCGCTACGTTCGTCAATGGAACATTTCTTGATGGTGCTGTCAGCGCCGCTGATATCAAGTTGATCATCGACCAGGAACTGGCTAAGTGATATAAAAAACACTCCTCAGTAATTTGGGAGTGTTTTTTCTTTGGAGCCGATGACCGGGATTGAACCGATGGCCTGCGCGTTACGAATGCGCCGCTCTACCAACTGAGCTACATCGGCATACTTCGAACAGTGTAGCCTACTCTTCAAAAAGATTCAAGAGAAGGAGAAATTATGCTATACTCTACGGTGTATGAATGAAATGATCGAGAAAATAGCCGTTCTTCAACAAAAACTCCTGCAGTTGCAGGACTATCTTTGACTTTGCCAAAAAGGCTAAACGAAAAGATGATCTCAAGCATGAGAGCGAACTCCCCGGATTTTGGGATGATTCCAAAAAAGCCGGGCGTACTATGCAAGAGATAGAGCGAATCGAAAAAGAGCGCCAGTCTTTTGATACGCTCAAGAACTCGCTCATTGACCTTGAAGCCTTTGTCAAAGAAGATTCTGCTGAGGCGCAAGCCATTGTCGCAGATGAGTACGCACAGGCTGAGCAAACCATCCATGCGCTTGAGTTTCAGACGCTGCTCGGTGGCGACTACGATAGCGCTTCTGCTCTCCTCACCATTCGTAGTGGGGCGGGTGGTGTCGATGCTCAGGATTGGGCAGAGATACTCATGCGCATGTATCTGCGTTATGCCGAGAAAAAAGGCTTTCGTACCAGTATCCTCGATGAGACTCGGGGCGGAGAAGCCGGGATCAAGAGTGTGACGATTGAGATTGATGGTACCTACGCTTATGGGTACCTCCATGGTGAAGCGGGGATCCATCGTCTGGTACGACTGTCACCGTTCAATGCCAACAGTCTTCGGCAGACATCGTTTGCTTCAGTCGAGGTGATGCCGGTGATTGAAAATGATGACACCACTATTGTCATCAAGCCCGAAGAGCTCCGTATTGATACCTACCGCTCATCTGGAGCAGGGGGGCAAAACGTCAACAAGACAGAGAGTGCGGTGAGAATCACACACTTGGCTACCAATACGGTGGTGACCTGTCAGACTGAGCGCTCACAGCTCCAGAACCGCGAACAGGCTATGAAGCTCCTTCGTTCCAAGCTCTTGCAGCAGAAGCTCGAACAACAGGCCGAGGAGACGCGGAAGCTCCGTGGTGAATTCAAAAGCGCCGAGTGGGGGAATCAAATCCGTTCGTATGTCCTCCATCCCTATACCATGGTCAAAGACCACCGCACCGATACCGAGACCAGTGATACCGCCAAAGTACTCGATGGACAACTGGATATGTTTATAGAAAGTACCCTTCGTTATCTACAATCGCATTAAAATAAAACACTATGCCAGATCAGAAACCAATCATTCGCTTCGAAAATGTCACCAAGACCTACCAGGGTGATCTTTCTGTTCTCAAGGGAATAAACCTGGTGATTTATCCCGGGGAGTTTTTGTCGTTGGTCGGGGCAAGCGGTGTAGGGAAGTCCACGCTTCTCAAATTGATCTATGCCGAAGAAGTGCCGACGGAAGGGGAAATATATTTCAATGAACGTCCGATTGGCAATATCAATCGCAAGCATTTGCCATACTATCGTCGCAATATCGGCACTGTTTTTCAGGACTTCAAACTGCTGCCACAGAAGACCGCTTTTGAAAATGTGGCCTATGCCTTGGAAGTCGATGGCCGCAGTCAAGAGGAAATAGATGCCGAAGTACCGGAAATTCTCGAAATTGTCGGACTGGGCACCAAGATGGACAAATTTCCACACCAGCTCTCTGGCGGTGAGCAGCAGCGTGTTTCATTGGCTCGCGCTCTCATCCATCGTCCGAAAGTCATCATTGCCGACGAACCGACTGGTAATCTCGACCCAGTATCAAGTAACGAAATTATCCGGCTGCTCCTGGAGATCAATTCTTTCGGCACGACAGTTATTCTCGCTACTCACAACAAGGGTATTGTCGACAAACTCGGCAAGCGCGTCATCATTTTGAGTGACAGTCACGTCGCTCACGATCAGAACAAGGGGAAATATATGCTACAATAACAAAGTATTCCATTTGTGAAGCACTTGTTGATATGAAAACACTCAAACTCTGGCGCACGTTCAAAGAAGGTTGGCTCAACTTCCGCCGTAACGGCTGGTTGTCTTTTGCAACCGTCAGCATCCTCACACTGTCGCTTTTCATCGTCAGTCTCTCCTCTCTCTTAGGGCTTACGACGCACTATGTGCTCCAGAACATGCGCGAGAAGGTCAGTGTCAATGTGTCCTTCAACCCGGATGTTCCAGAGGAGCGTATTCTCGAGATTCGTGACGAGCTTGGGAAATACAAAAAAGAGATTGCCTCGGTGGAATATATGTCTCGTGAAGATGCACTCTCGAGCTTTCTAACCGAAAGCGGTAACGACCCAATCATCGCTCAGGCTATCGAAGAGATTGGAGAAAACCCCTTGCTCGCATCGCTCATCATCAAGGCTACCGACCCAGAAAACTATGAGGTGATCGTCAGTCAGATACAACACTCTACCTTTCAGAGTGATATCAGCCGTATCAACTACGCCAAAAAC
>JBAQNF010000063.1:0-25347 GCA_049303555.1 Candidatus Moraniibacteriota bacterium
AGCCATCACCGAGAAATCAACCAAGGAGGATCATGGAATGGTCGAGAAGTTTCTGCGCGATACATCAGAGCATGCTCTCGGGGCATTGGTCATCACCACAGGGTTTGAGGGTGCGACGTTTCCGACATTTTCTCTCGACCAGGGAAAGCTGGTGCGGAAGTGCGCTGAGAAATGCGATCGTGGCAAGTGGTACGGGGTGGCGGCAGTGATGGTTTTTGGTCTCAGTCTGCTTGCGCTTGTCTTTTTCTTTTGGCGCGAGCAAGAACGGAAGAAAAAGGATTTTCTTCTCCTGTGTGGTATTTGGTTTTCGGTGACATTTGTGTTATTTTTGCCGCTTTCCTATGGGTTTGCACCGAGATTCTTCCTCCTCTCCGGTATGCTGTTCATCATATTGTTCGGATTGTTTTTGCTTGGGGCAAAAAAAATGCTGGGCGATGGGAAGATAGGGAGCGTGATTGTGTCTGGTGCCGTAGTGGCGTTGGTATTTTCAAACGTGTCCCTTCTCTCTGACCGATTTGATGAACTTTCGCGTGCCGGGAACGAAGCTATAGACAGTCCGCCAGATCGTATTCTCAAGGAGCGTATCCGTGTGACGCTCGAGCAGCAGAATCATATCATCGATATGTTTGAGGCGCGCTATCGGGAGAAGAATTTTCCGGTGTATATGTTTAGTGAGCCACAGCACAGGCGAGCGCTCAAGTACCTGATGGAGAGACGCGGTATCGAAAATGCCGTGCTTGGGTTTGATGGTATCTATCGGCAGGGCGTGTATTTTCTGATACTGCGGGCACAGTCTGATACAGAAGATGCTCTGAAGAAATACCGAGTGAATTATGAAATCGGCACTACCACTTCTTTTGGTACGTTGATTGCCATAGAATTGCTTCCGAAGGCAGAGGCAATCATTGGCGAGCGTCAGGATTTTTCGGTACCAAAACCAAGTGACTCCAAGGCGCCACCGCGCTATACCTGGAAAGAGTTCTTCATGCGCAATGGTACAGTACCAGCTGAAGGAGACTCTGCTTTGGAAACAGGAGAAGATGAGGCGGCAGCACGAGATCTGGAGAAACAATAAACATTGATTTGTAATACATACTGGTATGCAGTTGTCATGGAAAAAAACCTGGGTCGCCTTGTTGGTGATTGTTCTCCTTGGTACAGTACTTCGGTTTTCTGGTCTGGGGAACAACTCCTTTGTGGCGGATGAGTTTCTCGATATCAACTCAAGCTACGGATATTTCCAGACCGGAGAATGGCGAGCTTGGGACTTCAATTTCGGCAAACCGGCGGAGATGAACACCAACGTGGCTCGTGATGAGCGCGCGTTTGTCTACAAGTGGCAGGTGGCACAACTGTTTCGTGTGTTGCCACCGACAGAAACCACAGCACGTCTGGTAAGTGTCCTTTGGGGTGCTGTTTCGATGTTGGTTATCTTTTGGAGTACGTTTATTTTTACGCGGAAGAAAGAGATCGGACTCATTGCTTCGTTCCTCTTTGCTGTTTCGGTAGCGGGGATCATCTTTGATAGGCGGCTTCGTATGTACGCTATGTTTTTTCCGGTCTATCTTGCTTTCGCTACGGTCCTCTACTCTTTTTTCGAAGTGGAGTATCAAGGCAGAATCGCTTGGCTGAGAAGAATATGGGAACGGTTTGGTATCAACTTCCTCTATTGTATCCCGTTGGTTTTGTTGGCGGCGCTTAATGCTCTGGTGCATGGACTGTCGCTTTCTCTGATTCCGATGTTTGGTCTGTATGTGCTCATCATGGCTGGTATCATGTGGAAAAAAGAAAAAACACTGAAAAATAAATATGCCGTGATGGTTGGTCTCGGTGCGCTTGCTAGTGTTTTGATTGTAATATTTTTCCCTCAGCTAGTACGACTCGGTTTTGGCAGCATGGTATGGTTCGACGATCACTATTCCTACCTCGGCTATGTGCTTGGTGATTTTGCTCACCCGCTCCTTGGAGTATTTCTCATAGCGTGCGGGGTATACTGTCTGGGTATGCGAGAACAGAATACCAAGGCTTCTTGGTACCTGACGCTTTCGTATCTGGTGCCGCTGGCACTGGCTATCTGGTTTTTCCGGCGCAACGCTGGACCGCAGTATATTTTCTTTGTGCAGTCATTTGGTCTGATGCTTGCGGCGATCGGCATCTATCGCCTGGCGACGCTCTTGCCCGAGAAGTTTCCGGAGTGGGGAAAGTATGGTGCGTCGCTTGTACTTCTTGTTTCGTTTCTGCTTGTGCCGAACTGGGGGTACTTTTTGGAAGAAAACAATACCTATCACGAGACGTCATCGGGTGGTAACCCGAACTATCGCAAGGTGTTCACCTATGTGAAGGCCAATCTTATTGAAAGTGATGTATTGGTGACTCGCAACGTCCGCAACTATTACTGGTCTGGTGCCAAGGTACCGGTTATCGATCTCGGTGATGAGATCAATCGAAAAAAATTCTCACTGGCCGATCTGGAAACTGCCATGCAAGAGCATGCTTCTGGTTGGATCGTGCTTTCAGACAATGACTATGACTATTTCTCCGGTGAGGCCGAAGACTACATGAAGCGTAACCTCATCCGGGTGAGTAACCCTTCGGTCCGGGGCGCCATCGATGTCTATAGGTGGCAATAGCGAGTTGGTAGCAAGCAGTATGAAAATGAAAAGCCCGAGGTTCTCGAAGGAGCCTCGGGTGTTTTTTGTGCAGCAGATGGATCATCCACTAAACAAATAGGTCAGACGCTGTTGGGCGTCTTGTGACAGCAGTTCAGAGTGTTTCATCAAATCCATGAACTGTTGATTGTTTGTGGTGGCTCGCGCCAAGGCCTCACAGGACATCATCCAGAGGCCGAATGGAGAAAACCAGAAGACAGGGGAGAGGGGATTAGGGAACATAACAACCTCCGTAGATAAGACACCGGATTGGCGTATATGTTTTTAGTGTAGTCTTCTGAGCGGAATATTTCAATTTTTTGTCAAGAAAAAACCCGCGATCTTTTGAAAGCGGGTGAGGTGGTTTTGGCAGCGACGTCATTGGCGTCACTCCATCTGTCGCTGGTGGCTGTCGTGCTCTCGCTTGAGCTCGCCGCAGAGCTGTTGGATGGCTGGCCCGCGCATTTTTTGTGGAACGATAGGCAGCCAAGAAACCGTGTGATAGGCGTCATCATTGTGTCCGACCACCTTACCAAGCTCATCTCGGAATGATCGGTCTCGGCGCCATTCGGCTAGTGGGACACCGGCCTCAATACGCAAGTCATGATCAACCTGTTGAAAGGCGTGGACGAAACTCCTGGCCATGCGGAGCTCACCGTCACGAACGGCCGGTATGAATGACCAAAAGGTCATCGCTTGATTCTGGTCGAAGAATGCCCGTGTTGCGGCCGAGATACGGTTGATGCGCGGCAACAAGCGCTCATCATCGATACGCCCTTTTGGGGCAAGCAGGGCTTGCTGGAGTTCAGCTTCCCGGCGCTTCTGGTGATCGGCCAAGATCTGCTGCCAGTTGCTCCAAAAAATTCCAGAGACTGTTACCCCTATCTCAAGTGCGTCGAGCGGGGTCAGTTTGTTCTTGTTCATCTCGTACTCCTTCTCCTTGTTGTTCAAAAAACTAACATTTGTGACGGGGTTCCGTCACAAATGCACCCTTGTTTATACCCTCAGTGTACCTCTAAAAAACAACATTTTCAACGCTTTGTCAAGATTTTTTTACGAGCTTCTTAAGGGGAGTCAGGTCTTGATCTGTGAGTTCATTGAGGAACCAGAGGAGGGTGAAGTAGAGAGCAAAGAGGAATGCTCCAGAAAAAAGAAAGGAGACTGGTCCGATGGGGAGAAAACGACCGATGAGAATGATGGAAGCCAGTGCCAGGAGAGTATTTCTGATAGTGAGAAGCGGAATGTGTACCGAGAAGTGTTTCTTGGTAGCCAAGAGGATGCCGATCATGAGAATGAATGAGACAAACATCATGGCTGTACTGGCGCCGACAATGCCGTAGGTTGGGATGAGTGCGAGATTGAGTGGGATGAAAAAGAGCAATCCGAAGAGTGCGAGTTTCATGGGGACTTTTACGAGACCGGCGCCATTTAAGGCAAAGGCGAGGACATAGAAGACAGTCAGGAATCCAACTCCAACGGCAAAGATTTCCATAGCGGGAGCCGCTTCGAGAAATTTGGTACCGTAAAAAAACCGCAGTACCGGTTCCGCGAAAATCGTCAGAATGGCAACCATCGGGGTGAGGAGGAGAACAATGAAGCGGAGTGACTTCGTGATGAGCGCTTCGGTCTCGTCGTGCTTGGCTTCAGCTGAGGACTTGGAAATGGCTGGCAAGAGCACCATGGCCAGGGCGTAGAAGAGGTAGTAGGGGATGCGACCAACGGTGATGGCGGCATTGTAGAGACCGGTCAGGTGGTCGTCTTGGAGGAGTGCTTTCACAAAGTAGAGGTCGAGCGTGAGGAGGAGCTCATAGAATATGAGGAAGAGCGTGAGGGGTCCGGCGTAGAGCAGGATGGTCTTCATGGGAAAATGAAATGTGTGGTCAGCGACTTTTGTACCGAGACCGAGGGTGCGCTTTACATACCATTCGTCAATCAGTATCGCGGCGAAGAAGGTGAAAAGTGGAGCCAGGATATAGCCACCGATGGAGCCTTCGACCCCAAAGAGCAGCGCCGCGCAGACGATAAAGCCGACGCGGGCGAAAGAGCGCACGATTTTCACGATAGCTTGCAGCTTGAAGAGGTGAAGACCAGTGAAGTAATGGTGGTAGAAAGATGCGGCTGCAAAGGTCGGGATGATAAGTGAAGAAATCCGGAAGAGTGGTGTCAGGGATGGATCACGGAGGAGCCAGGCAATGACCGGTGAGAGGAGGAAGAACAGCACAGTGATGCTACTCATAAGAAGCAGTTGGATCTTTCCAGCCTGGTGCTTGATAGAGCGGATATCGGCGGGACTGGCGTCGATTTTCTCGCTGATATACTTGGCCATGGCTGTCGGGATACCGTTGCCAATCAAGACAATGACCATCGTGGTCAGGGTGACGACCAGTCCATAGCGGCCATAGTCTGCCGGCCCGAGTACGCGACCGACAACCGCATGGACGACATAGGCGGCGATGTTGAAGATGATTTCTGATGTCGTGAGCCAGAGAAAGGCGTGGGCAAATTTTTTCATGATGTTATGTTTATAAACTAACCTACAATATTCCTTTTCCTCCCCGCTTTCTTTCCGACGAACATCCCTGACTCTCCGCCAGCTGGCGGATCGCCGAACAGGGGGGGGGGCTGCCTAGTCGAGACCATCCTGTCTACGCCCGACTGTTACCGGCACGCTCATCAAAAATGTTACCGACGTCACACGGAGGAAGAAAAAATAATATTTCTAATGCTCCCGCGTTATTTTCTCGATTATGTCTTGGAAAACTGCTCCTTGATTTTTTTCAGCATCGATCATAATCATGTTCCATTGCACGATCTTTGCTTTGAAAAGTTCTCCCTTGGTGCGGAGGTAGTCGATACCTTGTTCCGGGACGCGGTCGCGAGCCAGAATCGTTTCTGGGGTAAGGTCAAAATAGAATCTGATGTCAGATTTGGGAGTGTATTTGGCCAAGAATGCGATTCCCCACTGGATGGGCCAGGAGAGAAAGTGAACGTCTTTGGCAAGGTACTCGAGATTGATGATGGAGTCGAAGAACGAGCGATCGGAAAGGAGGTAGTCATAGCCTTGCTTGCGAAGAGAGTTCCGGAGGAAGCAAAAACGCATCATGTCGATCAAGAGAAATTTTTCTCGGATGATGAGAGACAGCCACGAGGCGTTGGTGACGGCTTTTTCTTGCCCAGGTTCAAATGTTTTCCGTCCTTTGAGGCAACGAGCGATTTTGTTGGCTAGAGAAAATTCCACAGCATGAAAATAGGCGACTTTGTTGCCTTTTTGCTCGAGATATTCTTTGAGGAGTGCCAGTTGTGTGGATTTTCCCGAACCGTCGACACCGGAAAAGGTGATAAATTTCATGGGTTTCTAATCAAAATCATGTTTGGTCACGTGCTTCCATTATAGCATTTTTTGTCACTTTTTGTGCTATCCTAGCTCTATATGAGTCTCAAAAAAATAGCGGAATATCTCTTTCTTTTCTTTTTGTTCCTACTGCCGTTTCAAACGGTGTTTTTGCTTCGCGAGCCATTTATTGGCGGAGAGAAGTGGCAGTATGGAACGATTGGGGTGTATGCGATTGATATACTGCTAGGGGTAATTTTAGGATTAGCCTTGGTTCGATGGCTTCAGGGTATCAAGTATGGGACGGCAGAGAGAGTACTGATACTTTTGGTGGCATGGGCGGGACTCTCTTTTTTTTGGGCATCGGATCAAGAGCTTGCGCTGTACTTTTTTATAAAGTTATTGCTTGTGGCGGTGGCATTTTTTTTCGTGCGGTCGACGGATATTGATCTGAAAAAAGTAGTCTTTGTTCTTCTGGTTGCTGGCGTTATCCAAAGCAGTATCGGGGTAGTACAGTTTCTGTCTCAGGAAGCCGTAGGATCCTCTTGGCTTGGAATGAGTACACATGAGGCTTTCCAGGCCGGCTCCTCGGTGCTCAAACTCGATTCTGGGCGGTTTTTACGTGCCTACGGGACATTTCCCCATCCCAACATGTTGGGGGGCTTTCTGGGGGTTATTTTGGTGATGGGTAGTATGTATTATGTATCAGGTATAAAGTATGAGAAGTCATGGAAATGCATTAGGGAAATAGCCGTTATGCTTTCTGGATTATTAGTTATTTTCCTTGGACTTCTTCTGACTTTTTCCCGGACAGCGTGGCTGGGAGTGGTGCTTGGTATTATTGCTATCGGTGTTGGTAGTTTCTGGCAAAAAGAATGGGAAGTCCGCGTGCGGTTTTTGAAGATAGTGGTAGCACTTGGTGTGGTGAGTCTAATCTTTGGTTCAATACTCTTTCAACAAATCTTTCCCCGCTTTGATACAGCGACCATCGAGGGTGAGGGGTCGGTCACGGAGCGTCTGCAGTCATTCCAAGATGCTAAGGAACTGATTGTGGCGCACCCGTTCTTTGGTGTCGGTGCGGGCAATTTCACAGCAGAAATCATACAGCTCCAATCTGAGCGACCAGCGTGGAGTATTCAGCCGGCTCATAACGTCTTCGTGTTGATACTGGCAGAATTGGGACTGGTGGGGCTTTTACTGTTTGTCGGCTTTCTCGTATTTTCCTTCCTTCCCATTCTTCAATCTAAAATCGTAAATCATGATTCTGCAATTCTGATTGCGCTTCTGGTTCTCATCCCCAGTCTTTTTCTGGATCACTGGCTGTGGACCTCGCACTTCGGACTTCTCTTTTTCTTTTTTCTCGCTGGTCTCGCAACACGGAGGGAAGAATAATTGACATGTGTGGATTTTATTGATAAAAATGTACTGTCAACAAGGAGGTGGAAAATGATGACCTTAGTCGAAGCAAACAATCTTATCACCCCGATTTTGAGGACGGATTGTTATAAGCTGAGTCCTGCTCTCCAAGCAAAGGCTGCGGAAATTGCGAAGATGAATATCTTCGAACTGAAGAATCCCTGGCGGCTGAATCAGTTTGAAGTTCTTGATGAGCCTGCAGAACGGGCATTTCAGGAATTTATCTCGATATACGATGCAGAATGCTTGAAGTTTCATTCACCAGTTTAAACTTCTGCTGGTGCAACCAAAAACCGCTCCGGTCAATATGACTGAGCGGGTTTTTTTATTGATCATCTATTATTATTGATCCCAGCCGAATTCGCTGTAGGGAATATTGTTGAGAGAATTTTCGATAGCTTTACGAACGTAAGGAAGAGTATTTTCTGGGAGGTTGTCGATTGGAAACCAAGAGAGGTCGTCACATTTCTCTGGTTCTTTGTTCTCTGGTGTTCCAGTCCAGTTCTTGGCTGTGTAGAAAACATCAACATAGCTTCTTTCGTATTGGCTGTGGCGGTGCATGATATGGGAAACAGTAACGTTTTCTGGGGTGAGCGTGACCCCTGTCTCTTCCTGTATTTCGCGGATGAGGGCAGTGGTGAAAGTTTCTCCAGGTTCAGTGTGGCCAGCTGGAAGAGAATAGTTTCCATCTTCGAAGCCAGTCTGATAACGGCGGGAGAGGAGAACTTTTCCATCCCGGAGAAACAGGATGTACGAAGCCGTGAAAGTGTGAGGGATGCGCATATAGAGCTAGTACATGATCACCGAGATAGGCTGCATCTTGACGACGGGTTTGACGACATTGTTGGCGACGACGCTTTCGATGACGTCTTCAGCACGCTTGTAGTGCGCGGAGTCCTGCTCGATGACTTTCGACGAACGACCGTTGTAGAGTTTGACGCCGCGTGTGGCTAGCTTTTCGCGGAGTGCCTCTGTGTTCTCAGGAACGACCGTTTCAGTTGTCTTGGCCGCTTTGCCGGCGCCGTGATTGCAAGAGTAGAAACTGGAATCATTGCCATCTTGGCCGACACAGAGGTAGGCCTCGGTACTCATAGAGGTCGGAATAAAGGCTGGTTCGCCTGTCTCTTTGAAGGTTGGGTGATCGGCCATGCGGCTCGGGCCATAGGCGCGACTGGTGCCGTTACGATGTACCCAGACGTTTTTGCCATAGTGCTCCTCCTCCGAAACGAGGATGTGAGGCATGTCGTAGAGGAGATCGGCTTCGATGGGGCGGCCGAGCACTTTCTTGGCGGTTTGGAGGAAGTTGTGGGTGATGGTAGCGCGGTTGGCATGGGCAAAGTTTGAACAGGCATTCCTAGCTGCCATGTAGAGCTTGCCATCTTCACCATCACCGTCAAAAGTGATGAGTGGTTCTTTTTTACCGAAGTCAGATTCGCGGATTTTTTTGGCGATAGCGGCGATCGTTTTTTTGTAGGAGGTAAACCAGAGAAGACGACCAATATTCATGAGGATAGCCGTCGAGAAATGTTCACGCTTCTTGGCGGTGAACATGTACATAGTGTATTGGCCGAGGATGCCGGAGCCGCAGTGTACCATCAAGATGTACTGACCCTTACGCAGATTGAATTTGGCTGCCACTTCAGGATCGACCACTTCGGTGACCTTCATGAGATCGAGGAAGTGATTGCCAGCAGCACCGATGATGCCCGCTCTGAACTGAGCAAAAAAGAGAAAGAGTGGCGGGATAATGTTCATGATACCGCGCCGGGTAGGGGCTTCGGTAAAAAAGTTACCGCGGTCGATGCTATTCTGAGCCTCGTTTTTGGTTTTGATGTCGAGGTAGCTTATGAGTGGCGCTATTCCAAGCCGGCAGATGTCGAGAATGATACGAAAGGGGAGTACGGTACCAACATATTTTTTGGTGGGGACGGTTTTGGTGGCTTCTTGAAATATCTGATCGATTTGTTCGGGGGTGACCGTCGTATCATCGAGGTCGAGACGAACCAGACGCATACCGCACGCTGGGTCAGAGTCATTGACCTGGGGGAGGATATATTTTTCGGAAGTGACCGTGGTACCGGTGGCGTTTTTGCGACCAGGCTTGCTGTGGACGTCGGCCATGGCAGCGACATGGTGAAAGATGCAGCCGTTTGCAGCGACACTTTCCAGTTGCTGCATGGTTTCTTCACCAGGCATCAGTTTCTCTCCCACATGAAAAACAACCGGGACTTTCATTTTGCCCGTTTGGAATTCGCTCTTGTGTTCGGAAATCTTTTTGATATCGTTCTCGGACATAGTTGAGTAGGATGATGATTTTCAAACGGAAAGACTTCCCTTTTCTTACCACTTTCGTGACCGTCGAACATTTCTCACTCACTTCGTCGAACAGGGAGCTAACAGGTCGAGACCGTCCCTCTACGCTCGACTGTTACCGACACGTTCATGACAAATGTTACCGACGTCACACGGAGAAAGAAAATGAAAATCTTTCCGTTTGAAATCAATATTCTTAAAGTGAGCTGTAAATTTCTTCGTACTGCGTGGCAGTATTCTTGAGATCAAAATGGTCTTTGGCGTACCGTCTGGCATTTTCACCAAGACGCAGCCTTTCAGTCTCATTTTGCTTTAGATAAGCCAAGGATTCAATGAGTTTGTCACCTGAATCTTTCGGAATGGTAACACAAATATCGCTGTTTGAAAACTCAGCGAACTCTGGGAGGTCGGAGAGGATGACGGGTTTGCCGCAGGCATAGGCTTCGATGATGACGAGTGGGACATCAAACTTGCCCTTGAGATTGCCAACCGGGAAAATGACCACATCAGCCGTGTTATACAGTCCCACCATATCGGTGATCGTATCAGAAAACGCGATGTAGTCGAGGAGCCCGGCTTTGGCAAACTTCTGGTACACCTCTTCTTTTTTCTTTTTGTCAGCTTCATTTTTGATACGACAGGCAAAGACAAAACGAAGGTTGGTTTCAGGATGTTCCTGAAAATAGCGGAGAAAAGTTTCGGTTAGCATATCGGTCGCTCCGAGGCGGACGTATTCTCCTGGATAGATGACTACAAAGTGTTCCGGTGTCAGTCCGAGACCGGTGAGGAGTGCTTGATTTTTTGGTTGTGGGTTGAAGTGTTCGAGGTCAATACCGGGATAGATGCGCGTCACATGAGCAAACCCAAGCTTGGTGAGTTTTTCTTTGGAACGATCAGTGTAGACAATAATATGATCAGCAAAAAGAAGACTCTTCAATGCATGAGGGGAGTAGAGATCATCGCGGAGTGTGGCTACGGTTTGGAGAGTCTTTCCTGACGGCCGCGCAAACCACTTGATGAGGTTGGTGTTTTGTTTGGTCGGAGTGAAGAGATAGTGGGTAATATCAAATTTCTTGCGTGCGGTACGAAGGTAGGAAAAAAGACTGAGCTTGGCCCCAATATCGAAACGACCACTTTGGAAAATTGGTTCTTGATAGGCGCTTTCCGGTAGCCCCACGAGCGGTGTCTGGGTGGTCAGGAGCGTGAGAGCGTGATCATGCACTGTTTTCCCGAGAAAGTAGGCGAAGTTTTTGGAGGCCTCGTCCCAGGGTGGAACCAGCGGACGAGTGGCGAGGAGAATTTTCTTGGACATATATTTAGCGATATATTTCTTTCTTCTCTGTTTCGGTCGTGACGGTGATGATAGTGCGGGCATCAGTACTTCCGGTAATATCGAGTGTGACGGTCTGTGTGGCGCCTCGTTCTATGGTTACCATAGCTTCTTTCAGGACGTTTTTGTTTTGGCTGACTTGGTATCGGAACTGCGTCTCCGTGCCGTGGTTCTCTAAAGTAAAATCAAGATTCTGTGGATTTTCTGGTGTGGCAAAAGAGAGAGTCCACCAAGATTTTCCTTGGTTAGGATCGAGTTCGCGTTCATTTTTCCAAAAGAGAAAAAGACTGCTACTGACAAAAAGGAGGCAGAAGATGAGGATGAGGCATTTTTCAGAGAAGAGGAATTTCATTTGGCGCGAGCGTAGATATGGATATTTTCAGATGCGTAGATACGGGAGAAACTGGCTGATTTTTCGAAAGGAGTGATATCAAATTTCGGGTTGACGACCACGAGGTTGGTACCAGTTTCAGTGTAACATTTTTCTCCACGGGCGGCATTGGGGACAGAAATCATGAGGAGCGTACACTGTTCGCGATTCGGGTTGTCTTCATAACGCTTGAAGAAACCACGTGAAAGCGGGTAGGCATAGTCACGGAGAAAAAAGAGTTTCATCCAGGCGTCACCGACGATGTAGTTGTGGTCTTTGAGGATGATATCATCTTTGCTGACGTGTTCCGCGAGGTAGCGAGTAGCAGCAAAGGTCTGAAGCGCGGGGAGCGCCTTGCTCTCTGGAAGGAGGGTCTGGCCGTTATCATAGGAGCCACTCCCGGAGGCGAAAAGAAAAGATGAGAACGAGAGAATGAGGACAAAGATACTGGGAAGGAAAAATTTTCTTTTGTTTTGGAAGAGGAAGGCGGCACAACCGATGAGTGCAAAAGCAGCAAGGAGGCCGAGTGGAAAAGAGAGGTAGGCACCAATGCGGTTTGAGGGGATATTGATGAAAAGCCACTGTGGGCGCATGGTCATGATGAGGAGGATGACGCTCCAACCGAGGAGAAAGGCGCTGGCATAGCGGGTGCGGGTGCGAAGGAACCCGATGAGGAAGAGGCCAGCCAAACCAAGGGCAACGCGTGCTTCACCAGAAGAGAAACTGATCTGGTAAAAGGAAAGGCCAGTGCGAGTGGTTTTGGTCGGAGTGCCCAGAGCAGTACCGACCGCGCTTTGCTCGATATAGGTGGGCATGGCGACGAAGAAGAAAAACAGAAATGTAACCACTGTGATGATGAGAGGTTTGGGTTGGAAAAAGAGTTTCCACCAGTGGCGAAGCGTCGTGTCGAGCATGTCCCAATGAAAGGCAAGGTAGATAAGCACGGCTGCTCCAAGCGCAAAAAGAGTCATGAGAGTGCTCAAGTGATGGATGTAGGCGAGAGCGAAGGTGAGGAAAAATCCCAAGCCGAGGAAATCAGAGCGTTTCTCTTTGAAGGCGCGGAGATAAGCAAGGATGATGAGCGGGATGAAAAAATTCCCTAGAGTGTTACCAACCACACCACCAGAAACAAATTTGGCCTGAGGAGAAGCGAGGGTGTAGAGGGGGCCAAAAATAAAGAGGGTGGCGAGAGCGATGTTTTGGGGAGTGAAAATATGCTCAGCCAAAAACGGACTTTTGATATTTTCAGCTAGTGCCCGAGCCAGAGCGACGAGCGCCAGGAGCGCCAGGAGATTGATGAGGAGGAGAAAAAGAATAGGGAAGGCCGAGAGAAAATCAAGACCGGAGAGAATATTGAGGGCAGCAAAGGGAAGGTGTTCACCGATGATAAAGTCAGCAATCGGTTCCGGAGCGGAAAGAGAATAATTTCCCTCTGCATCGGTAACAATGTCTTGCTTCTCGTATACGGGGAGCGTTCCTGTTTCTGCCACAAGCTTCGACCAGTACATGTGGTGCCCCAAGTCAGTCGAGGTCGGAAGGATAGCATGAGAGAGGTAGACGGTCTTTAGGAGAAGGGTCAGGACGAGCAGCGTGACGAAGAGGCCGGTCTGACGTCTTGAGAAAGACCAGGGCGTTCCTTTTTCGGCGGAAGATTCTTTTTTGTCGGAAAAAAAGTGGCGCAGCACGAATGAGAGGGTGGTAGAGAGTACAATAATGCCGAAAAGAGAGAGTGCTAGGCTGCTTTGGCTAAAAATAATACCAGCTTTTCCCATAAGAATCATGAGAAAATTCAGGAATCCTAGTCCAACAGCAAAAGAAAAACTGAAGTACTCAAGCGGTGAGAGAAGAGAGCTTTTTTGAAGAGAGGATCGCAGTAAAAAGAACCCCGGAATAAAAAAGAGGACAGCAGTCGAGAGAAGAAAGAGTGTGGTGTCAAAAAGAGGCATAAGAATTTTAGTGTTGTGTCAGAACTTCAAGAGCGGCTACGTATTGCTCTGAAATAGCTTGCCAATGGTAGTGTTCTTTGGTGTAGACGGCTGCTTTTTTGCCGAGGGCTTCGCGTCTTGGCTCATCATGGAGCAGTGTGGTGATGGCGCCCGACCAAGCGAGGGCGTTCTCCGGTTCTACCAAGAGACCGTTTTCATTCTCTATGATAGCATCTTTCAGTCCCTGGAGATTGGCGGTGACGACGGGGTGACCGCAGAGCGCCGCTTCGATGACAGAGATACCAAAGCCTTCCATAGTACCTGGTACCACAATATTTGGTGAGACGACGATGTCAGCCGTGTGATAGAGCAGTTTGATCTTGTCCCAGGGAAGATCGGTGAGGAGCTGCACACGATTTTCGAGGTGGAGTTCTGCCACGGCTGCTTCGCAAGCGGGAAAGATATCAAAGTCACCGGGAGTGTTCTGCTTGACTCGGGCGCCCGCTGCGACAAAAAGAACATTCTCTGGTAGAAGCGGCAGGACATTGCGGATGAACCATTCATTGCCCTTGTGCTTCACATAGCGTCCGACACGGACGATGACATATTTTCCGGCGAGATCCTGTCCGAGAAAGGCGCCCAGGTCTGCTCGACTGAAATTGCCCGAAAAATTCTCCGGATCAATGCCGTTGTTAATGACGACGCATTTTTCTTTTGGAACACCAACTTTTTCAGCTGTTTCTTTTGTCTCACGGCTGACGGTAATGATGAGGTCGAGTTTCTTGAGACAGGGGATATTCACACCAGCGTAGACCCGGGAGAGGAGCCCTGGCTTGGTAGCAAAGGTAATATCGAGTCCGTGAAGCACTGAAGCCACCACTTTTTTGGGATACAACCATTTCAAAATACAGCCAATCGGTGCTAGGACGCCATCACCCAAAAGTACGGCATCATACCGTGGTAGGAGAAAAAGGCTCTTTATAAGTACCCATGGTAAAAACCAGGGCAGAGCTGCTTTGCCGCCATGGTTGGCCAGTGTCCGCACTGTAGCATGCTTGGGCAGCCACTCGGCCAGTGCCGCGTTTTGGTTCTCAATCCCACCGGTAATCGGCGGAAAAGCCCGAGAAATAAACAATATTTTCATGAGAAAAACTTATTTCTGGTATCGTTCTTTTCGCATTTGATAGATCAAGTCTTCAGTCAATTTTCGGTTGCTCTTGATCATGTCGGCGATGAAGGCGAAGATGAGGAGTTGAATACCGATGATAAAGAGGATACTTGAAGAGAGGAGGTAGTTCAAATACGGAGTAACTTTGAAACCACTCCCAATATACTGGACCAGGAAAGCAAAGAATCCGACGAGGGCGACGGCAATGAGGAAGAGTCCTGGGAAACCAAAGAATTTCATGGGACGGACATCGCGCACGGCTTTCAGAATAATACGAGCGCTATTGTTTACGAAACTGTAGACACTCTTCACAATCTTGGATTTGCGATCGGCAAAGTAGGTGACCTGAACGGGCACCCAGATGACACGCAGGTTTTTGCCGATAGCATCGATGATAGTCTCCTGGGTATAGGTGAAGCCGGTCGGGTTATTGAGACGGAGCAGGGTCTCACGACTGTGGGCCCGGAAGCCACAAGTAATGTCGTTGGTCTTGACGTTGAGAAAGGAGCCCACCATGGAAGCGCCGAGCCGGTTGAAGAAGTCTTTGATCCAAGGAATGTTCTTGGCACTCAATTCGGAAAAGCGATCACCTACGACCATATCGGCCTGGTTCTGTAGCACTGGGTCAATCAATTTCTGAATTTCACCAGAATCAAACTGGCCGTCAGCATCGATATTGACCATGATATCAGCACCTTCCTTGAGGGCATTTTCACTGGCGGTGGCAAACATCACCCCGAGACGGCGGTTGATGCCGTGCTTCAAGACAAAATCTGCCCCGGCCTCTTTGGCGACCTCAGCTGTCCGATCAGAAGAACCATCGTCGACTACCTGGATAAGGACTTCATCGATACCCGCATATTGGCGAGGCATGTTTTGAATGGTTTTTCCGATGACGGCTTCTTCATTGTAGGCTGGGATGTTGATAATGAGACGCATAGAGCAGAAGTTAAAAGTTGAAAAGTAGAATGTTCAAAGTAGAAAACAAAGGCAAACGTTTAAAAAAGTTATTTTTTCTCTTTGGCGGTTTTTTCTATGAGGAGCTTGGGATCAACACACTTTGCATTACAGTTTTCTTTGGCACCATTCAGGCCATTTTTGATCAAATCTTTTTGGCACTGCTGGAGTTTTTCCTGACAAGCTACTTTGCGTTCATTGAAGTAGTCGAGATTGATGGCATAGCCGAAGTAGGGCAGCGCAAAATAGGCGACGGTGATCACGCCGGCCATCCAGACAATCAGTTTGAGGAGTCCAAAAATCATAGCTTATCGGCCGATGCCCTTATAAATAATACCTGCTTTAGCAAAAGATGCTTTGTCGAGGCAGTTCTTGCCATCGATGATGACTTTGATCCCATGTTTTTTCAAGAGTGCCGGCGTGAGGGTGTCTTTGAATTCCTGGTGATCGGTCACCAACACCAGTGCCTGAGATTTTTTGAGGAGCGCATCGAGTGATTTTGCACTGGAGCGTTTCTTGACGTGCGGGTCAAAGGTTTCGACTTTGGCGCCATGCTTCTCGAGGTGTTTGATGACCTTGAAAGCGGGCGACTCACGCACATCATCGATGTTGGCCTTGTAAGAAAGACCAAGCACGCCGACTTTGGTGCCGTTGACAGGGAGCTTGACTTGATTGAGAGCATCTTGGAGGAGTTCTACTGTATAGGCCGGCATGCCATTGTTGATCTCTCGGGCGATCTTCAAGAATTTGTGATCAAAACCAGACTGTTTGGCGCGTTCGATGAGGTAGTAGGGATCAACCGGGATACAGTGACCGCCGACACCGCAGGATGGAAAATGGGCCATGAAGGCAAAGGGTTTGGTAGCCGCACCCAAGATGACATCTTTCACGTCGATATTAAGGACGTCAAAGGAACGGGCCAGTTCATTGACGAAGGCGATGTTGATATCACGAAAAGAATTCTCAACGATTTTGACAGCCTCGGCTTCGCGGATGGACTTCATCTTGCGAATCTCGCCGTCGACGATAGAGGCATAGAACGCATAGGCCAGATCAAGACCGGTCTTGTCGAATGATCCGACGACGCGGGGAATATTGGTGACATTCCATTTGGCATCACCGGGATTGATACGTTCCGGACAGTGTGCCAAATAAATATCTTTGCCGATAGTGTAGCCGGATTTTTCAAAAATCGGTCGGACAACCTCCTCGCTGACACCAGGATTGACGGTGGATTCCAGGACGACCAGAGCGCCTTTTTTGGCATGAGTGGCAATGAGTGTGGCAGCGGAAATCACTGGTTCGAGATCGGGGTAAAAAGCTTCATCGACTGGTGTCGGGACGCAGATGAGAAAAATATCAGCTGTTTTTAATTTTTTGGCATCGTTTGTGGCATCGAAAGGGAAACGAGCAATATTTTCTTTCAAGAAAGCATCCTCGATAGGACTCTTTCCTTGTTTCAAGAGAGCGATCTTTTCTTCATTGGTATCGAAACCGATTACTTTGTACCCTCGTTCACTAGCACGGACACACAGTGGCAATCCGACGTAGCCGAGACCTACCACCACTACGGTCTTTTTCGGGACAGGCGACATAGCATGTATTTAGGAATAATATATCCATTGTACGAAAGAATCGTCTCGCTGGCAAGAAAAAACACTTCTTTCAAAGCCTTTTTTCTTTGGTGAAATTTTGCTACAATACGAGGCATGCGTATCGGTATCAATGCTTCATTTTTGCGAAAACCTGGCACGGGAATAGGCCAGGTGAGCACGCATTTCCTTCGGGAAATAGTGAAATTACAAAACACAAATTCCAAATACCAAAATGCGGAGTATGTTTTGTATTGTGAAGAAAATCCAGATCTTCATTTTTCATTGCCATCAAATTTTACCGTAAAGAGCTTCCTGTCGTTTTGGAAGCGTGATGATCTCATCCGGAAGTGGCTGTGGGAGAAGCAGCTGGCACAAGAAGCGAAAAAGGACGGCTGCGATGCTTTCCTTAGTCTCTACCAGTCCTCGACGGTCTTCCGGTCGCAGGCTATTCGTCATGTTATGGTGGTGCATGATCTTATTCCGAGACTGTTTCCGAAGTATCAGGGGAATTGGCGGAAGCGTTGGTACTGGAAGGCAACGGAACGAGGGATACGCAGGGCTGACCATATTCTCGCTGTATCAGAAGCGACCAAAAATGATTTGGTGGAGTTTGGTATCGGAAATACTATTATTACCGTCACTTCTCCCGATGTGGCGCCACTGTTTCGAAATACACTTGCTCTGGAAGAAGAAAATCGCGTGATGGCGAAGTATAGTCTCGTGCCGGGGTATCTGTACCATGGTGGCGGATTGGAAATTCGAAAAAATACCGGGGGACTTCTTCAGGCGTATGCTCTTTTGGTGGAACAAGAAAAAAAAGGTATGCTCGGCACGGCGCTTCCACCTCTGGTAATTTCTGGAAAGATTTTTTCAGAAGAGAATCCATTGGCGACACCGGTGAAACGTCTCGTACAGGAGCTGGGACTCGGAGAACGAGTGCGTCTACTTGACTTCGTTCCTGTAGAGGACTTGCCAGCCCTCTATAAGAATGCGCTCTTTTTTGTGTACCCGTCGTTCTATGAAGGATTTGGTCTGCCGGTGCTCGAGGCACTCTCTCTGGGGACACCGGTGCTGACTTCTGATAATTCATCACTTCCTGAAGTGGCTGGTGATGCCGCACTCTATATTGATCCTCATATGATCGAATCCATCGCTTCTGGAATAGAGCGTCTTTTGAATGATGCAGCGCTCAGAGAAAAGTTAAGCGTTGCTGCCAAAGATTCGGTGGGGCGGTTCAGTTGGGAGCATTTTACGAAGGTAACTCTTGAGACTCTCTCAAAAATATCATGATGTCGGCCCCTTCATTTTTTTCAGGTATGAAGACCAATAGGCTGCTTCTCCTCCTCGGGAGTGGATGTGCGGCGCTCCTTGGTATCGTACTACAGAATAAAGGTGTCCTTCCGCTGGACCTGGTCAGTTTTTTGTTTTTTTCGTTCGTACTTTTTTTGTTTGCGTTGTATCGTCCCGGTTGGGCGTTTTTGCTCTTTGTCGGGGTACTGCCTCTTGAAATAGTCAATGTTGCACCAGTAGTTTTGGGTGGTACCATGCTTCGACCATATCAGTGGCTGGCAGTGTTACTTTTGGTTGCTGTAGCTATTCGTTTTGTTTTGAAGCGTTTGCCTTTTGAGATGTTTCGGCCGCGGCTGTTTGATGGATTGCCTCTTCTGATAGTGGCCGGAGCGTTTCTGGCACTTTTTGGGGCGCCGGTACTGGGCGTGGCACTCAAGCAGGCGCTGGTACTGACATCGTTTATTTTGGTGTATTTCTTGGGACGGATATTCTTTCGTACCTGGTATGATGTCTGCCAGGCACTGCCATTTTTCTTGGTTTCAAGCGTGGTAGTCTGTGGCTATGCCGTGTGGCAAAACATTCTGTTTTTGAGTGGAGGGGAGAGTTTCCAGGTGATGGCTGGCCGACCAAATGGGACATTTTCCGAAGCGGATTGGCTGGGATTCTTCATGCTTCTGGCGCTTGGGGTGGGTCTTGCGCTCCTGGTCAGGAGCCTTCGGATCTTTTCTGAGACCACGCTGACAAGTGTTTGGCAGCGGAACTTTTCAGTCTTTGCTTCGGGGGCGTATGTAATCTTTGTTTTGGTGGTACTTCTCCTCTCTGTGGCGCGCAGTGCCTGGCTCGGAGGATTGGCACTGACAGGGGTATTTTTCTTGGGGCTCCTCTTCTCTCATGGCGTGAGAGGAGCACGAAAACGTTTCAAGAAGGCAATGCTTTTTTTCGGTGTGGTGGCGGTGTCTTTTTTGGTGGCTGCCTCGATAGTATCCGTCTTTCATCTGAGTTCATTTCAGTTCTTCAATCGTTTACAAAGTACCGGAAGTGGTCTACAAAAAGTTACGGTTGCATGCCTGAAAGAAGTATCCTTGCCAGAAAAGATAGGAACCGTCGATGAGCTGGCCGCGTTTGACTGTCGCCAGATTGATCTGGAAGTTATTGCGACAGAAAAAAGCATGGGCCGGTTTATCGGTGAAGTCTCGCGTCCTGATCCGAATGTTGCGATCCGAAAACAAATCTATGGAAAAGTATGGGGCGTTCTGAAAGAGCATCCTGTGGTTGGTGTTGGTTGGGGGAGTGCGGCGTTTTTTCTGGGTGCTGGTGAACGTGGAGCGGGACTCAATGCCAGCAATGTCTTTCTCGAGGTTTGGCTGGGGAGCGGACTCCTCGGGCTGGTGGCATTTGTGGCACTCTGGTTTCTCTTGGTGTTTGCAGCATTTCAATGGTACCGTGAAGCGACAGAGACTCCTGCTCGTATTTTTGCTTTGTTTTTACTGGCGACGTTCTCTGGGATGACAGTGTTCAACCTCTTTAATTCTGGGATTCTCTTGGGATTTTTCTTTGTCTTTCTGTCTGTCGGAGCATTGGCTCTTGAGAGACAAGAGATAATCTGGCGTGCAAAAAAAGAAGTATGAACCACGTACGAGCTATTGATATCAGACTGTTGGGGAAGAAGCGCACCGGCGATGAGGCGGTGTTTTTCAATCTGACCAAAGAGGTATTGGCGCTCGACAAAACCAATCAGTATCTTTTGCTGACGGATGAACAAGACGAGCGGAAGATAACCCTTCTGGAAAAACGGCTGGGCTGTGTTGGGCAAAAAAACGTCCGCTTTGTGTCGCTTTTTGGCAAGAATCGTTTTGTGTGGAATCTCTTTTCGCTCCCTTGGTTTCTCCTCTGTCACCGTGTTGATGTCTATCATACCCAGTATATCCTTCCTTTTTTTGTGCTATCACGCACGAAAGTCGTAAACCATATTCACGATGTTTCTTTCGTGGCCTATCCCAAGCTGATCGGCTGGAAAGATCGTTTGTTTCTTTCGCTTCTCATCCCGAGATCGCTCCGACGAGCCGACAGTATCATTGCTCCTTCGCAATTCACCAAGGATGAAATCGTGCGGTACTACGGTATTGCTGAGAGTAAGGTATCGGTTATCTCCAATGCCCTCAGTGGAAATTTCCTCGAAGACGGCGCCCACGATGAAGAACGGGTTCGGGAGAAATATGGTTTGCCAAAGCGATTTATTCTTTCTGTTGGGACGCTCCAACCTCGGAAAAACATCCCATTTTTGATCAGGGCTTTCGCGCGAGTACACAAGCGCTGTCCGGATGTCAGTTTGGTGCTGGTAGGGAATCGAGGGGGACATCATTTTGATACCGGTATCGATCGCGCCCTCGCAGAAGAACACCTTGGTTCAGCGGTGTGTTTCCCTGGCTATATCGAGGAGGATGATCTGCCAGCACTGGTGCGTGCTGCCAGTGTCTTCGCGTTTCCATCCCTCTATGAAGGATTCGGCATCCCGCTCCTTGAAGCTATGAGTCAAGAGGTGCCCGTAGCCTCATCAGATATCCCGTGTTTGCGGGAAATAGCTGGGGAAGCGGCCTTGTATTTTGATCCTACGAGTATTGCCTCTTGTGAGGAAAAACTGTATACTCTTCTTACTGATATGGAACAACGGAAAAAGGGTATCTCTCTTGGGAGACATCGTGTTTCTCTGTTTTCCTGGAAGAAAAGCGCTGCTGCGCTTTTGTCGGTGTACGATGCACTTGTGTAATACATATAAAGCTTACTATGGACGTATCAAAAGAAATGGGTAGCGTGGATGCTCTAGCAAAAACGAAAAAGAAACGTATCATTCGGATCGTTCTTTTCTTTTTCCTCCTCCTTTTTATTGCTGGGGGAGCCTTTGCCTGGAAGACGGGACTGACCCTTGATAAAGTTTCGCAGGGGAATGCCAATATCTTTAAGAGTTTAGTCAAGACGCTTCCTGGTGTAGAGAAATCTCTCAAGGGCGAGAGTGAGGGTCGGATCAATATTCTGCTTCTTGGTATGCGTGGAGAAGGTGTCGAGGGCGGGGGGCTCTTGGCCGACACTATCATGGTGCTGTCGATTCATCCGAAAAATGGTGATGCTGATATGAGCAAGGCCTCGCTCATCTCGATCCCGCGCGATACCTATGTCAAAGTGCCCGGTCGCGACGAACACCGCAAGATCAATGCTGTGTATGCGCTCGGTGAAGAGCGTTCGCATGGCGGTGGCGGTATGGAGGATATGCGCACCATTGTCGGTGAGGTGACGGGACTTGATATTCCGTATGCTGTCACGATTAACTTTCAGGGATTCAAGGATCTGGTCAATGCCATTGGCGGCGTGACTCTCCATCTCGATCAGCCATTTGAAGAGGGGATGCAGTTCCGAGGCCTCGAGAAGCGTTGCGATGGGGTACGATTTACCGTCTTTGCAGGGAGCTACGAGGAAAAGAGAATCAAAAGAAAAAATGGTACGTACTATGCCAATCCGAAACGCTATCCACTGTGCTTTGAAAAAATGACAGCGGAAGCTATTGCCGAACTTGAATGTGATGGAAACTTCAAAATCCCGGCTGGTGACACGCTTCTTGATGGAGACAAAGCGCTCTGCTATGCACGCGCCCGATACACATCTAGTGATTTTGATCGCGCCCGTCGTCAGCAGGAAGTGATCAAGTTGATCAAGGCCAAGGCGCTGAGTCTGGGCACCCTGACCGATTTTTCGAAGGTCAATGCTATGCTCGATACGCTCGGCAAGAATGTCAGTACCAACATGGAAGCCTGGGAGATGAAGCTGATGCTTGACCTCTACCAGAAGGCTGGGGATGCCGGCAGTATCAATCAGAAAGTGCTTGAGAATTCTGAAGAGGGACTGCTCTACAATCCGCCACAGACCAAGGAAACCGGCTACATTCTTTTGCCGATCGGTGACAATTATGATCGGATTCACGAACTGTTCAAAAACTCTCTTAGTTATTAGCGGGTGATAAAAATGAAAGAGCTTACCATAGCAGTCAATGGGTATCGCAGTCCGGAGATTTTGCGTCTCTGTCTGAATTCCATACAGAAAGAAATGGGAGCGTCTGGCATAGCGTATGAAGTACTGGTTACTGACAGCGCGACCGAAGAAGACACAGAGATGCTCATGCGGGAAGAGTTTCCTGATGTGCGATTCTTTCCCTTCAAGGAAAATGTCGGGTTCAAGACCCTGGTTAATCTTTCCATAGAAAAAGCGGAGGGGGAATATATTTTTCTGATCAATAGCGATATCCTGCTCAGTCCGGGAGCTGTTCCTGAGATGCTCCAGTATCTCAAGGCTCATCCGGAAATTGGTATCTTGGGTCCAAAGCAGTTCAATTTCAACGATAGCCTTCAGTCCAGTTGTTTCCATTTCTATCGCCCGCAGACGATACTCTATCGCCGGACATGGCTGGGCAAGCTCCCGTTTGGAGAAAAGCACTTGCGTTGGTTTACCTTTGCCGACGAAGATCTGACAAAGCCGCGTGCGGTAGACTGGATTATTGGTTCGGCCCTGCTTGTTTCAAAAGAAAAAGCCAAACAGGTCGGACCGATGGATGAGCGCTTCTTCCTCTATATGGAAGATGTCGATTGGTGTCGGCGTTTTTGGGAACAGGGCTTCAAAGTCGTGTACTATCCGCTGACGTTTGTCTATCACTATCATGGAAAGGGCAGTGCTCGGGGCGGGTTTATCGGGTCACTCCTTTTCAACAAACTGACGTGGTATCACATCGAAAGCGCCTTCAAATATTTTTGGAAGTATCGAAACAAACCGTTGCCCAGTGTCAAATAATTATCCTTACCCGTTCCTTTTCTATGACCGAAGCCAATGAACCAACAGAAGTCGTAGCCATAAAAGACCAAGGACACCAACTTTTCAAACGGGCTTTTATCGTACTCTTTGCCATGTTTTTGTTTGGCTTGGCGTACTTCGGCGGCTACGAACAGGGTCGGGCGGTATCGACCGAAGCAAGTGAGGCTGTGCTTCCTCCAGATGAGGCCATTATTCTCAACAAGAAGAGCCAGGACGCCACTATTGATTTCTCTCTTTTCTGGAAGGTGTGGGAAGTCTTGAAAGACAAATACGTCGATAAAAGTAAGCTCGATGCTCGAGAATTGTTCTACGGCGCTATCGATGGCATGCTTGCTGCGACAGGTGATCCGTACACCACTTTTTTCAGCCCAAAGGAAAATCAGGAATTCAACGAAGATATTTCTGGTACGTTCGAGGGTATTGGAGCAGAAATGGGCATGAAGGACGATATTATCACGATCATCGCACCGCTCGAAGGGACGCCAGCTGAGAAGGCGGGACTGCTTTCGGGAGACAAGATCGTCAAAATTGATGGGATCGTCTCCAGTAATTATTCCCTCGATGAGGCGGTGAAGCATATCCGTGGACAGAAAGGCACCGAGGTGAAGCTGACTATTTTCCGTGTTGGCGAAGAAGAGACTCGAGAGGTCGTGGTGCGACGAGATACTATTCTTGTCAAAAGCGTTCGTTTTGAAATGAAAGAAGACGGTATCGCCTATATCAGAGTCAGTCGTTTTGGCGAGGACACCAACGCGCTTTTCAAAGATGCCACCAAACAGGCACTGGCACAGAAAGCGAGCGGTATGATCATAGATTTGCGCAATAATCCTGGGGGCTTTCTCGAGACGGCGGTTTCAATGAGCAGTCTCATGTTGCCAGCTGGAAAAGTAGTGGTCATGGAAGAAGATGGCGAAGGGAAGCGTACGGAACTGAAGGCGCGTGGTGGTGATATTTTGAGCGCTCTGCCGACGGTAGTATTGATTAATGAAGGCAGCGCCAGTGCCTCAGAAATCTTGGCTGGAGCACTTCGAGAGAATCGTGACAACGTTACGTTGATTGGGAAGAAATCATACGGTAAGGGATCGGTTCAGGAGCTGGTTTCTGTCAGTAAAGACACGGCGGTCAAGATTACTGTCGCACGCTGGCTCACGCCGCTCGGGAAGCAGATTCACAATGTCGGTATCTCGCCGGATATTGAAGTCAGTATCTCTCCGGACGATCGTGAAAACAAGCGTGACCCACAGCTCGACAAAGCGTTAGAAGAGCTGAAGAAAAAATAGACGCGGTAAATTGTTTTAACAAGAAACTCTATGAAAAAAGTGAATGTTAAACCGTTGGGAGAAAATGTTTTGGTACAACCAGAGAAAGCTGAACAAAAAACTGAGGCCGGTATCTACTTGCCTGATACTGCCAAGGAAGAACGCTCTCAGTTTGGAAAAGTGGTGGCTATAGGGGAAAGTGATAAGATCAAGGTAAAGGCCGGCCAGAAGGTCATTTTTCGTCTCTACGGCGGCGAAGAAGTGTCTGTGCTGGGTGAAAAATACCTCTTGACCAGCTACAAAGATATCTTGGCGATTGTTCTGTAGTATATTTTCAAAAGTAAAACACACCAAAAGTAACTTTTTCTCAACGTGTTCCAAACTCACCAAGGCTCTTGGTTACCGAAAAGATTCGGCTCCAGTCAACACGGGGTACCGCTCTCTTTTCGAACTAAGAGCCTTGTCTCAGACACATGGAACAGTTGAGAAAAAATTCTTTTGGCGTGTTTTTTTAAGAGGATTTTTCTATCCCTTATGGCTCCAAAAAAAATCCTGATTCTGGCTTGAGGTGATCATTACCGCTCAATGTTCGTGCAGTGAAGACATTGAGATCAGCCAGACGAACACCGCCTTGGAAGGAAGAGAGTTCGGATTCTCCATAGACCAGGATATTTCTCCCGGCAGGAATTTCTTTTGAACGTCTCTCGAGTTCTGCGAGTGGTATGTTGACTGATCCTTTAAGGTGTTTTTTCTGATAATTTTGGGCAGACTGAACATCGAGGAGAAAATAATTGGCGTCTGTATTGGCCAGAGCCTTGAGAGCCTCTGCAGGAGTGATGTAGGTGATTTTTGACTGATCCAGAAAAGAGCTTGGGTCTCCACGAGAGAGGA
>JBAQNF010000064.1:0-1813 GCA_049303555.1 Candidatus Moraniibacteriota bacterium
GGCAGATTCCAAGAACAATTTACAGGAGAGCGTTTTGAGTACCTTCAAATTTGAACCGGCAGTTTCTGGACTCGAGTGTGTCCATCAGGGCAAGGTGCGTGACACCTTTGCCATCCCTGACCATCCCGAGCTTCTGCTTACGGTGGCGACGGATCGGGTGAGTACCCACAACGTCGTTCACAAGAGCATCATTCCGAGGAAGGGGTGCGCGCTGACAGCGCTCACGGTGTTCTGGATGAAGAGCCAGCTTCCAGAAATCAAGACACACCTGGTGGCCTTCGGGAGCGGAATTTTCAAGTATCTCCCGCGCCAGAAATATCCCGATGATCTCTTCCTTCGGGCGTTGGTTATTCGCAAGCTCGATATGATTTCGGTAGAGTTCATCTTCCGGAGTCGCATGGCGGGCAGCCTGTTGAAGGATTACTACCAAAATGGTCTTCCAAACCCGTATGGTCTGGAGCTGCCACCGGGGTTGCAATTGATGTCGCCATTTGAAAACACGGTGTTCACGCCGACGGACAAGTCGGAGACTGATGATCCGCTGAGCGCCATGGAGGTGGTGACACAGTTTAGCTCTGCCTGTCAGCTTGCCCTCAAGGTGTATGAGATGGGACGAGCGGTTGCCCTGCAACGCGGCATCGAAATCATCGACGGCAAGTTCGAGGTTGGTGTTGATCCGGAAAACGGACGAGTCGTCTTGGGGGACGAGTGTCTGACGCCGGACTCATGTCGTTTCGTCAGAGCCGATAGCATCGTCGTCGGCCAAGAGCCTGCTTGGCTCGACAAACAGTACCTCCGTGAAGCGGCGGAGCAGACTTGGGCTGGTGGAAAAAAGGTGCCACTTGACTTCAGTCCCGACGTCGTTTCAGAAACGACGCGTCGCTACGAAGCCATCGTCGGGGCACTCACGGGGGCCTCTCTTGCAGGCTTTCAATTGATGCACTTGCGATAATTCTATGCGAGAAACTTCGCATATGATAGCAACAGCGCAGTACTTACGGGTACGGCGCTTTTTTCTTACTCAAAACACGGATTTTGATACTCCTTGTTCAGAATGGTAGAATGAGGGACATGACTCAAGATCAAGCTATTGCCATTTTGAAGACCGGCGCCCATGTCTTTCTGACGGGGGAGGCCGGTTCGGGCAAGACTCACACTATCAATCAGTATACCGACTATCTCCGTCACCACGAGATTGATTTTGCCGTGACCGCCTCGACGGGTATCGCCGCCACCCATATCCACGGTATGACCATTCACTCGTGGAGCGGTATCGGGGTGCAGTCGGAGATCGACGATGAAGCACTGAAACATATTGCCGACAATCGCTACGTGAGCAAGCGGATCAAAAAGGCCAAGGTCCTCATTATCGACGAAGTGTCCATGCTTGATGGCCGGGTGCTGACTTTGGTGGAGCGTGTCTGCCGCAAGGTGCGAAAAGTGCAGCTGCCTTTTGGTGGACTGCAGGTGGTGCTAGTGGGGGACTTTTTTCAGTTGCCGCCGGTAGGAGGTAAAGACAAAAAGCAGTCCGAGTTTGCGTTCAACGCCGAGATTTGGAATGTTCTGCGACCGACGGTCTGCTATCTGACGGAACAGCATCGCCAGGAAGACAGTGTGTTTCTCCGTATCCTCACCGCTATCAGGCGCAATGAATTTGGTGAGGAACACTACGAGAGCATTCGCGAACGTTTCATCGTTCCGGCCGAGCTGCCAGATGATATGACGCGACTGTACTCGCACAATGCCAACGTCGATACGCTCAATGCTACTGAATTGAAGCGCCTGTCTGGCAAGACCCACGCCTACACCATGG
>JBAQNF010000065.1:0-5463 GCA_049303555.1 Candidatus Moraniibacteriota bacterium
ATGCCAAGGAAGGCACCGACGTGCATATTTCCAAAGGAACGTACAAGGAAAATATCACACTGCCAAAGGGTGTGAAGCTTTTTGGTAAAAAGAAAGATATTGGCAATGTCGTGATCAAGGCGGACAACGAAGACAAGCCAGCTGTGACGATGAAGCACCAGACAGAGATTAACTTTCTGACTATTGAGGGTGGTCGTCATGGGGTGCGTATCTTGGAAGATGCTAAGGCCAAGGTGTACAAGGTGAAAGTGAAGAAGAGTGGTCGGGATGGTATCCATATTGATGCTGCGCCACGTGATAAGAAGCACCGCGCCCTGCTCGACACTGTCGAGGTAGAGACGAGTAATCGTACCGGTATTTTTTCTGAGAAACGCGATATTGTTATCATCAATAGTGACATTCATGACAACAAGAGCGATGGTATCGACTTGGCTGCCGGTATGGAAGCCTGGTTCGAAAAAAATCGTATCAATAACAACAAAGGCAGTGGTCTCAAGGTGATGCTTGATGGGGCTTCTGTGTGGACCAAGTCGAATAGTATCAGAAACAATAAGCGTGAAGGTGTCGAAGTCAATGCTTATGGTGCCGCTGGTAACATCGGCTTGAAGAAGGCTGATATCATCGGCAATGGACGTTACGGTGTTGCTCGGATAGCTCGTACAACCAAAGGCTTCAAATCTTTTGGTGGTATCATTCTTGGTACCGGAGTCAATGACAACCGTATCGAAACAAACAGTATTGGGAATACTTCTCCGATTCTGCGCGGCTTCTAATTGAAGGGAGGATCTCTGATCCTCCACCCACCAATCCCTCTATGAAAATAGCTTTTATCGGCCAGAAGGGAATTCCTGCCATTGCTGGTGGTGTAGAGAAGCACGTCGAAAAATTGGCGACGCGTTTGGTGGCTCAGGGGCATGAGGTGACGGTGTATGTACGCTCGCACTATACTCCTGTCACGCTCAAGGAGTACGAAGGTGTGACGCTCATTCATGTGCCGAGCATTCATACCAAACACCTGGATGCGATCACGCACGCGTTTTTTGCGACGATGCATGCGCTCTTTACGCCCTACGATATCATTCACTTCCAATCGATCGGGCCGAGTGTTCTCTCGCTGATTCCACGACTCTTCAAACCGAAGGCGAGGGTCATCGCGACCTTTCATAGCCGTGACTATACTCATCAGAAGTGGGGATTTTTTGCTCGGATGTGTCTGCATATCGCCGAGTACATCACGTGTTCGGTACCAGAGCGTACCATCGTCAGTAGCGAAACACTGATTGAGCATGCCAAGACGAAGTATGGGCGTGAGGTGACGTTTATTCCGAGTGGCGCTGAAGTAGCATTTGAGCCGGATACGACGACACTTTCGCAGCTGGGACTTCGTTCCAAGCGCTACCTTTTGGCAGTGCATCGGCTGGTGCCACACAAGGGCACGCACTATCTTATCAAAGCCTTCAAGGAACTGGAAGATACCAATCGGGTGCCGAATAATTTCAAGCTGGTGATTGTTGGGGCGCATGCCAATACCCCCGAGTATGAGAAGTTTCTGAAGCATCTGACGGAAGGTCGTCATAATATTCTTATGGTGGGTGAGCAGACGGGCAAGGCGCTCGAGACACTGTATTCACACGCCTATCTGTACGTGCAGCCTTCCGAAGAGGAGGGTTTGTCGCTGGCACTGCTTGAGGCCATGGGACACGGGCTGTTGCCACTGGTGAGCGATATCGAGGCACATCAGGAGGCGGTAGCCAATACCGGTATTTATTTTCCTGTAAAAAGTGTTGAAGGACTGAAAAAAGAATTGGCCTATCTCCTGAATCGGAGTGATGAAGTGGCGGTTCTCGGAAAGGCAGCGCAGGAACGCGTACGCGAACACTACAGCTGGGATGCGGTGGCCAAAAAAACAATCGAAGTCTATCAGGATGTTTTGCAAGATACTCTCAAGAAATACTATGCTGACCGAGCGAGCAAATAAATTTTTCTTTTTTCGGATCGTTTCGGAGCGCTCTTTTTTTGTGACGCTCGTTTTTGTGACGCTCGCAGCGCTGTTGTTTTGGCTCGACACCTTTCGTGCGTACCAGTCAGAGATGCAGGTCTTGGTCATTACCAAAGTGCCGACAGTGGCTGTCGATCAGGTGGTAGAAAACTTTGCCGAGCTTTCTGGGACGCTGTCTTTCTATGAACGTTTGCTCGAAAACAACGATCTCATCGAGGATGATTTTGATGGTTTTGCCAAAGATAAGCGCAAAGCACTGTGGAATGAAACGGTGCATGTGGTGCGCAGTGAGAAGAGTGGGGTACTCGTTGTGACGGCGCAAGCGGATACGCCGGAAAAGGCCAAGCGTCTCGCGGAAGAAACTGTGAAGACACTCTTTGTCATGGGAGGATTTTACTATAATATCAAGACAGATATCGATCTGCGGATCGTCGATGGACCGATTGGCAAGACGAGCGTCGCTAGTCCGTTTCTGTATGGAGTGACCAGTTTCGGGAGCGCTTTTGGTGTGACGATAGTTTTCTTTTCTCTGCTTTCGGTGGCGCCGATGTTTTTCACGAAACGAAGGAGCGAACAGTATCCCGAGTTTCCTATTGGAGCTAGTGTCCCGTTTATTGATCCGAAGAAATTTGTTCCGGCTCGTCCGACGATGCTGTCTTTTGAATCGTCACACGAAGAGCAACAGATGGAGGGGCAATCATTTACGACAGTGAAGTCGGCCGCGCCAACCAATCTGCCCACTCTTTCAGATGAGCGGATGCTACCGGGCATGGATGTAGAGGATCTGCCATTTCAATTTGAAGAGACTCATGAAGAAGAGGCGCCAGTAGTAGTGGAGGTACCAGCAGAAGAGCCGGTCAAGAAGGGCGAGCCAACCATCGAAGAATACAAACGACGTCTCAACGAATTATTGGCTGGTGGAAGGTAATTTCAAAACGTTCCCTATGCAAAAATATTCAAAAGGTTTCTGGATTACATTTGTTATCGTAGCGCTGGTCTTTTTGACGAGCTGGTTTGTCTTTTGGGAAGTGCGAACCAATGGTTGGGAAAGCCTCCGGCGTTTTTTGGGGTTTCTTCCGGTGAAAGAAGAAACGAAAACAGATCTGGATACCATTATTTCCTTGGCCGATTCGCTTTTGCGTACTGATGGAAAAGAAAAGGTTTTCCTTATTCTGTTTCAGAACAATCTCGAGTTGCGGCCAGGTGGGGGATTTATCGGATCATTTGGTATCTTGAAGGTGCGTGATGGCAACATCACTCATTTCCTCGTGCATGATACCGGTAACTTCGATGGTCGTATCCCTGATACGGTCGCACCACCGTACCCAATGAAAGAAACACTCAAGATTCCTTCGTGGAAACTGCGTGATTCCAACTATTCTCCGGATTTTGCCGAAAATGCCAAGTGGGCCGAGGATTTCTATCATATGGGCCAGGGCCAGGAACAGTTTGATGGCATTATTGCGGTGACCGCCAATGTGCTTACCTCTTTTCTTCGTGTCACTGGTCCGGTGGAGCTCGATGGCTTTCCTGGCACCTATGGTGAGGACAACGCGATTCTCGATTTGGAATACCAGGTAGAGCAAGGATACCTGAAGCAGGATATCGCTTTTGGTGAACGGAAATCAGTGATGGGTATTCTCGGACTCGAAATTCTAGAGCGTGCCAAGGCGCTGTCGCTGCCAAAGAAGTATGAATTGTTTCAGGTGATACTGGAAGATTTGCATCAGAAAGATGTGCAGCTTCTCTTTCGTGATGAGGACTTGCAGGCTGATGTGGTTGCCGCCGGATGGGATGGGAGACTAGATAACACTTGGAAAGATGACTATCTGATGCTCGTGGATGCCAACCTCAACTCCTTCAAGAGTGACTATTTTGTGAAGCGCTCCTATCAGTACACGATCGATCTTTCCAAAGAGACTCCTGAAGCGACGCTGTCGGTCACCTACAAACACACGGCCAAGGTCAAAGACTGGTTTACCAAGGACTATCAGACGTTTCTCCGGGTATATGTGCCACAGGGGAGCTTCTTGACGGAAGCGACCAATACGGCGACGCCGGCGGTGTTCGGAGAGTTTCTGAACAAGAAGTATTTCGGTACGCTGGTTCATGTGCCGCTGGGGACAGAAAAGACGGTGGTGTTTCACTACACACTCCCGAAAGATATTGAGCGGACATGGTATGATTTGAAAGTAGAGAAGCAGCCGGGACTGAATGATGTACCGGTGTCAGTGACGGTGATCGGAGCCGATGGAGAAAAAGAAACAAAGGAGTTTACACTCAATCGTAATACCATACTGAGTGACATCGAGTAACCGTAGCCTGTTTCGAAGCCTCGCCCGAGCGCTTCGAGGCAGTAGCCAAGGGGTATCCTGCATGTGCTCCTGATACCCCTTCACTACTGCCTTTTTGTTTGGCAGTCATGGTTTCTTTAACAATTTCAGGAGTAAGCAATGGAGTATTATTTCAAAGGGATTGCCATTCTGGGAATCTTCGCTGTGGGGGTGTTTTTTCTCGCCGGCCGATTTGCTCACTGGGCGGGCATGACCCTTTTTGGAATTGAAGACAATATCAACGCCTTTCGGGCGCGGCATTACAAATTGACGGAGGGAAAATTTCCTGCTGGGTATCCGTGGCCACGTTTGGTCACTAAACTAGAGGAGCATGAGGGTGCCACGTCCTGGTGGCGCGGGTGTCTGTTCTTTTTTGGGAACGTAGCCTTCGGAGTAGCGGCCTTCTACAACATGGAGAGTTGGAACTTCCTCGGGCTCCTTCTCGGAGGACTCTTCATCGCTGAGATGTGGCTCATCAAAGAGTACCTCGCTCATCTGGAGCAGGTCTTTTGCCAAGACATGGAGACCTGCGCTCGGGAATATTACAGCGCATCGTATCGAATCTCCGGCAGGCTGGAAAGAGGAAATATCCCATTGGGGGATATCGCTCAAGGCCGGGTGGTGAGACTGATTTTTTGGTACGGCACCTTTGCTTTTTGCAAATACGAAACCGACGTTTGGGTTCCTTCAGAAAAGGATCACTACCTTACGCTGGGCTTCCGGACACCGGTAGATGTCTTCGGTGCACAAGAAGTGTCGGTATTTCTCAATCCATGCAAAGAAGGCGATGGTGCGCCAGCGGGTATCGTCCACTGTCTGCGGGCTATCTTTGTAGACGAAGCTCCATCAAACATGCCACGTGATTTTTCGGTGCTTTCACTTGTTGCTCAGCCTCGGTACATGGGGGTGTCGCTGCCATCGACACGGGGCAAAGAACCTACCGGGAAAGAGGAACTGGTCGGAGTTAGCTGACTCCAAAACGAGCGTATCATTGGCCGCGCGGCATCGTCTGCGCGGCTTTTTTCTTTGTTACAAAAGCAAAAGGGGCTGTGATACAATAGAATGGCTGCTATCTATAATTCATACTTCATCTACACAAATGCGTTTCGATATTATTACACTTTTTCCAGA
>JBAQNF010000066.1:0-23966 GCA_049303555.1 Candidatus Moraniibacteriota bacterium
ATCGGCCGCGGAAGAGTAGCACTCATGCTCTCGTCCATCCGGTTCCAGTCCTGACGGTGTACAGAAATGTGAATTGACGAGACCAAGCTCTTTGGCACGTTCGTTCATAATTTTCGCAAACCCACCCTGTGTCTTGCCAATATGCTTCCCCAGGGCAACAGCCGCATCATTGGCGCTGTTCATCAATGCTGCCTTCAAGAGATTGCGCACCGTCAGCTGCTCACCCGGCTTGAGCCGCACGCCATTACAAAAACCGGAGCGAGGACAGCCCACTCGTGTCCCCTCAGAATACACTGCTTCTTCATCAATCGTGACCAGTTCATCCAAATCTTTGATCTGCTCCAGAACCAACACAGCCGTAAATAACTTCGTCAGAGAAGCAATCTGTCGCTCTTCATGAGCATTTTTTTCATACAGTATTTTCCCGGACTCCGCATCCATGATAATGGAAGCGTGGGCCGTCACAATACTGAGACGCGGTGAATATTCTCGTAGCTCCGGCTGAAAACTCGTCGCTAGTTCACGACTTTCTGTGATGATGGGCTGACGCATTTGGGCCGCTGTCGCTCCCAATATTTCCGTATCATTCTTTTTGACGTCTTCAGACGATGGCCAAAAAGAACGGAGCGTCTCCTCAAGCACAGCAAAAGATGCCTGCCCCTTACCAACCAGAGCAAAGATACCGACGATCACCAAAATAAGAAGAAAAAAACGCATAGGATGTTCTATTTTTTTGTATCAGTATCGTCGACGCTTTCTTCCGAAAGCACTGTCTCATCCTGTTCCAAGATCGTATGGAGACGTTCGTCCTTGACCAATGTCTCGTAGTCTGGAAGCTCTGAAATCTGCTCGATGCCGATGGTCTGGAGAAGTTTCAGTGTCGGACGATACAGATAGCCACGACTGTCACTCGGGTTTCCTTCCCGCGTGATAAGATCGCGAAGCAAAAGATTTCTCAGGGTAAAACTACAGTTCACACCACGAATAGCATCAATATCAGCACGGGCAATCGGTGCCCGATAAGCGATGATGGCCAGTACCTCTAGGGCTGCTTTACTCATATTTTCCTGAAGCGTGCTCTTGGTCAGCGCTTCTACCAGCAAAGCATTGCTCGGCTTGGTAGCGAGCAAGACCGTCTTGCCATCTCGCACTATCATGAGTCCTGACGCCTCCGATGCCTCGTACCGTGCCGCAAGCGCTGTCACCAGCTCATGAACCCGGGTCTCTGAAACGGTCAGTATTTTGGCTATGCGCGCAAAAGAAAGTGGTTCTCCACTGACAAAGAGGAGCGCCTCCAGAGCTGAAATGAGCATATCTTCTGTCATATCTTTTGTTCTGTCAGACGTTTAATATGAATATCACTAAAAAACTTTTCCTGCTTGACGGTAATAAAACGCTGCTTGATGAGTTCGAGCATAGCCAGAAATGAAACGATGACTTCTACTCGATCCTCCGCATTTTTTATAATCTCATGAAAAGAAGACTCTACCCTATCTGACAACGTCTGCTGCAAATGGAGAATCTTTTCTTCGAGCGTGACGACGAGCGCCATCTCTTTTTCCGGCAGCACTTCAAACACCGGAATATCACCTAAGACATCAACAAAGTGCTGACGCAGTGCCTCTTTGGTAATATCTTTTGGCGGATAAAACACCACCTGTGTCCCCAAGAAACTCTCTCGAGTATAGGCGGCTTTCGACTGTACAAAGAGCAGCCCCAGTTTTTGTGATGCCTCACGAAACAACTTGTAGGCCTTGAGACGATATTCCAGATCCTCCATCGCCTCTTCTTCCTCGTCGCTGAAGTGGAGCACCGGCAGCAGAGCCCGCGACTTGATCAGAATGAGACGAGCCGCAATAGTGAGAAACGCCGAGAGATTTTCGAGTGAAATCATCTCTTCACTTTGGATGTAGGCCAAATACTGATCCGCTACCTGTGCCAAGCTGACCTGAGTAATATCAAGCTTCTCCTTCTCGATCAAAGAAAGGAGCACATCTAGCGGCCCTTCGAATTTTTCCAAATGAAAGTGATAGGCCATACAAAGCGGAACAACAAAAGAAGAGATGGATGCAAACCATTTCCTCTTAAGAATACCATTTTTCTCGAACTTTTCCAAGAAAATCCCTCAATCAGGCCTAAAAGAATGTGGCAATTTGAGTCACCAGCACGAGGGCGGCCAAGGCAATAGCGATACCAATGATGGAGTACACGGTAATACTCTTGCCCGTCTTGATACGGTCTTCGTCCCCAGCGGCTGTCAGATACATGAGCCCACCCACCACCATCATGATGATACCGATGACACCGACTACCGAAAGCAGGAAGTTCAAGACTGACGTAGCGATTTGTGCGAGTGTCTTGGCACCCGTGACGGCCGAGCCATCCACACCGCCCCAATCAAGAATAGTACCAATTTCTTTCAGGAATGATGGTGCCGCGATGGCTAGGGCCAGCCCGACAAGAGCAGCGGTGATAATTGTTTTCCCAGTACTGACTCTTTTCTCGTCACCCGCAGCCGTCATATACACCATAGCTCCGATGACGATCATGATAAGAGAGAGAATGACTATCGCTCCCTGGAGAAACCCGAGAATAGAATTGAGCAGTCCCTCCACTGTATCGAAGGCCAAAGGATTTTTCACTGAAACCGTCGTCAGAGTAGGAGTAGAGACAATAGATGAAGTGAGACAGCAGACTCCCAAGCCGTTGTTGCAGGAGCCAACCTGCGTACTATCACCCTGACAGTCGAGAAGAGACCGACACTGCGCGTCTTTATTCTGACAAGTAGAAATAGAGCCAATACTCGAAGTACAGCAAGAGCCTGTACTACAGGTACCGGTAGAGGACTCCCCAACACCGCAGCTTGCTTTACAGATGGCACCACCCGTACAGGTACTGGCATCCGGGGCCTTGCAACAAGAACCACCCGTACAGGTACCGGTAGCTGATTCCCCAGCGCTGCAACTTGCTTTACAGGCCGATCCACCAGTACAAGCAGCTGGATCAACCGTACCATTTATCCTTACTATTTCATCTCTGCTCGTTCTCGAAAGTCTTCCGGACGCATCTTTAACAGAATTGGTGCATTCCAAAGTATAGTAAGTGCTCACCGTCGGCGAAACTACCTTTGAGGTAGTGGTAGTACCACTTCCTGACCAGATTGGTCTCCCAGATGCCGTCTTTCCTTCATACAGGGCACAGCCACCATCGGCATTGGAAACCCTCCATTCAAGTGTCGATGACTGTCCAACATCTATCTTGTTTGGTACGGCACTGAAACGATCAATAACCGGCGGATTTGTGACATTGACTGCTACCATATCACCCATTCCAAACATATCATGGGGTGTACTTCCGTTATTATTTGTACAGTAGAGGTAAAAATTAAACCGACCTGTTGTCTTCCCGTCTCCCGGAATAACTTCCTGACTCGAAGAAAAGCCCGGTATATCACCATTCCAGGCGGGCGTCACCGCCTTCCTGGTACAGGTGTCAGCCAGTGTGGTCTTCCAGTTGAGAGTAACGGGTTGCCCGACAGCTACTTCTGATTTGTTTCCCCAAAAACCAAGCGTCGGAACCGGTCCCCCAGGACCACAGGTATTGGGCTGACAATCGACGCTGCATCTCTTTGGACAAACTCCGTTTTGAGAAAGTCCATCATCACAGGTCTCACCGGTCTCGATAATAGTATTTCCGCAAACTGCGGCGGGTGGCGGTGTCCCAGCAACAGTAACTGACACTGATTTTGAAGAGCTCCCTGCCGCATTGGAACACTCGAGCGTAAATGAGGTTGTCGCTGTCAAACGAAATGAAACATTACCACCGCTCATGAAATTACTCATACCTCGCCAGGTGGCATCACCACCGCTTGCTGTACAAGAAGTCGCTAGCTCAATCCTTGACCAACGAATATAGACTGTCCCGCCACCAGCAGGAAGAGCACATGATGAAGCATCGCCACTACCTGTCGAGCAAGAAAAAGTAAAGACTGGAGTTGTACTGACTTCAACTGTCGTACTTCTCGAAAAGCTGGCACCAGTCGCATCAGTACACTTGATTGAATACGTTGTCGTAGAGCTTGGAGAGGCCGTTGTATCCTTAGCAAAACTTTGTGGATTGGATGGCCCCTGATTCCCCTCTAATATATCAAAGTGGGCCGAAGCACCCAGAGAATCCGCTGTATCACACGAATAGGGAAAGACACCCTGTATCGCCCACCAGTGAAGTGTCGTCGATCCCCCGGGAGCTACCACCCCCGGTGTAGCATCAACTCCCACCAAAAAAGCCGCCTGGGCTGGCGTCGAAAAAAAGAATGACACCAAAAAAATCGTTGAAAGAAAAACGCCTCCCCGAAAGATTGAGCTCATTGTTTTAGAAAATATCTTCATAAAAAAGAAAGAGATGAATTAGACTCTATGTTCTCGAGCACTGACGGTATCACGGAGGAAGCACGCCTCTACCAGAGAAAGAATCAGCACGAAAGAAACGACAAAGAAGACGCTCCACAACGGGAAGAGTAGCAGTACTGCTGCCGAGAGAAAAGCCGCCACGATATTGGCTACCGAACGCGCGGTTCGGAAAAAAGCGATGACATCCATGTCGTTGCCATCAATCTGCTTGTAGAAATAGGAGTCACGAAGAATCTCCACACCAGCGATACCGACTCGTGTCAGAAACAACGCTACTCCCCAAGCGACTATGCTCTCAGCGCCCAGAAAAGGCAACACTGCGGTAGCGGCAAGAGCGATGACAATACTCCCGATAAGCATCTCTTTTTCGCCGAAATACTTATCAGCCAATATACCAATAGGATACTGCAGCAGCACGAATGGGATCAGCATGACCGTAAAGAGGATACCAATCTCGCTCCAAGAAAAGTGGAGGGAACGCAAATAAATAGGCGTATAGATGATCATGAGGGCATAGAAAAACTCCATAGCAAATGAGACATGATAAATACGCAAGAGATTTCGTTCACGACGCATTTTCTTCCACGTGGCGCCAAAGCGCAACTTCTCCTGGAATACCTTGTTATCTGTCCGAAACCCCAGAAGCGCTATAACAAACACCACTGTATATCCTATAACCAGTACCAAAAAAATACCTTCATAACGGAAGAAATCGAGCGTCTTCAATGAAAGAAACGGCGCGGACAGCAGTCCAGCATTCATGATAGTGAGATACAGGCCACGAATACTCCCGGACACACTATCACGTGAGAAACTCTCCAGTAGAATATCAATGGCTACCCAAGTGATATTGGTCGCAACGATAAGTGTCAGCGCCGCACCGATAGAAAGCAGAGCCGATGTAGACGTTGCCAGCACTGCTGCTGCCACGACGCTGATACCGAGAGAGAGGTACAGTGCTTGCGCTCTCCCAATATGCCGGATCAGCCGCTGCAAAAAGAACAAACAAAAAAACACTCCACTAAATGCCATCAAATAAAATATTCCCACATTTTCACTGTGTGAGATGACCGAAAAGTAGGTCGAGAGGACGTAAATAAAAAACGCATCCAAAAAACCAAGGAGAAAAGACACGAAGCTCACCAGGCGGATTTTTTTTGCGTTCAGATTCTCTTTATGCGTAATGTTTTTGTTTTTTTCTTCCATAGCTCAGTAATCCTCTCTACAGTATACTCTATACCCCCATGAGATGTCACTCTATCATTTGAGACAACTCGGGACATACCCGCGCTTCTCTGCCTCTTCTTTGGACGCAAAGCACACTCTGTTCTCCGGCTTGATTCTTTTGGCTACCGTACAGGTCGGGAGGTGGTACTTGTTCGAATTTTTACTGCCAACAAAAACACAGTCCGCCACCCCTCCTTTGGCCGCTATCGTTCGCGGGTCAAAGTCTTCTGAGACTGAGTACTCGGGACTGGTTCCGCCTGCGAGAGACTCTCAATTGGTACTGGTGGCAAAGAGAGCACCAGTGGTGTCTCTTGCGCTGTCTTTCCCAAAAGTAGCCCCGCCTCAAAACAAAGCACCCCTACCAAAAACACACCCAACAAAAGCAAAAATCGCTCTTTATTTTCCTGAAACCATGCCACTATACTCTCTTTCATAGGGATCAATTTCTTGACAAAACCACCAACTGTGATATACTCCCTCTACAGTATAGCCTACTTTCTGTAAGGCGTAAGCGTCTAAGCATATCTAGAACATAAGACTATGGCAACCAGAAAAGCTGGTGGATCAACCACCCTCGGCCGTGATTCGATTTCCAAGCGTCTCGGCGTCAAAATATTCGGCAATCAAGCCGTTTCTGTCGGAAACATCATCATCCGCCAGCGTGGAACCCAGTTTCACCCAGGCAAGAATGTAAAGCAAGGTGAAGATGATACCCTCTTCGCACTCGTCAACGGATTCGTTGAATTCCAGGCCAAGAAGGTCAAGGATTTCACCGGTAAGATCGTCTCCCGCACGTTTGTGAACGTCACTTCAGAGAAAAAGACCGAGGCCTAAACATCCTCCTTCCAATCAAAAAACACCCGAAGGCTCGCTCAGGGTGTTTTTTGTTTTTCGACTACCGCTTACCAGCCGCCCCCTCCGCCTCCGCCGCCGCCACCACCTGAAGAACCAGAACCACCTGATCCCGAAGGAGTTCCAGTATTAGTGGCAATACTCGAGGAGAGAGACTCAATATGAGACGAAAAACTATCCACATCGAAACTACCCATGTCGGTTGCCACGAACCAGGCCGGGTGATAGTTCTTCATATATTCCTCACCATACATGTCACGCATCTTTTTGATCCACTCTGTCGTCATACCAAAAACCATGGCTACTGGTAGCAGCGTCTCAAACATACCCTCTTTCTCATGAAACCGCTGTCGTTCTTTCTCGGCTGTCTCCATATATAGCTTCAGTCCCTTGATTTTCCAGTTCACTTCCACTCCTTTCAAAGTGCGCTTTGGCATGATAAGCCCAAAAATAACTGCTATACCAGCCGCAAGCAAAGCCGCTCCGCCGCCAACATATACACCTGCCGCGAATAATTGAAAAGCCAAAAATGCTCCCACGCCAGCGAAGATAAGAAATCCAATCCGATAGTTCAGTCCCTTCTTCTCAATCAATCCCTTTTCTGCCAAAGACCCAATAACCTGCTTCTTAAGTGTTGGAACCACCTTGTAAAAACTGGTTTTCAGTGCAGAAAGTTTGACTTCGTTTCCGGATTGGAAGAGAGTATCGAGCAACAGCTGCTGATGAGGCGGAAGTGCGAGCCCAGAAACAACCTGCTTCTCGAGCACATAGTCTGTCGTCTTAAAAAAGAGGATCTTTTCCGTGGTTTCTTTGATCCGAAGAGCGCCCATGACAGCCAGTTCGATGATGGCCGCCGTCAGGAATTCGTTTTTGAGCGTACCGTTGGTAGAGAGTGTTCCCAACTCAAGCATACTGAGACCACCCGGTATTTCGTACTCCGGTATCACCACCTTGTCCCACTTGGGATCGTCACCATACCGCTTCCACAATTTGAAGCAGCCCCAGAAAACAAGTATCGGGAGAATGATCCAAAGATACTGACTGTATTGCTCCCACCAACCAAACTGATATGGGATAAAGATCCCTTGTGGCACACTGACTGAAACGGTCACCCCTTCACCTGGCAGGAGTGTCTGGGTAGCCACCAAAGAAACCGTCCGATCATCTTTCCAGCTCTGTGTCACCAGAGTATTTTCTTTGGATCCCAAAGTGCCAGCATAATAAGACACCTGGGCAATATTTTGCACCGACTGAGGAAACACCATATCGGCGGTGAAGACATCGATTGGAAGCTCCCAGAAATTCCCACCCACATTCCAGTAGAATTCATCAGACGATTCTTGTGAACGAATGACGTTTTTGACCAAGTAGGTAATCTTGTAGTAATTAACGCCCTGTACGGTCTTGTCCCCATCACCAATTTTCCACGTCACGGTGCCGTCACTACGATTCTCTGTCTCGGTATACGCATACTTCTTACCCCCAAAGTCAGTAATGGAGATGAGTTCTACCGGGGTCTTGATCGTCTCTGTACCGGTCCGGGCCTCGGTCGGCACAGTTCGGAAAATACCGTGCTTATCCAAGGCAGTCCCGCAATCAGCCGTGATCCACTCCGTCACGGTCATGGTGGAGTCTGCCGAGAGCACAAACTCTGCCCGCAAATCCTGCACGTACCAATCCGTCACGTTCTCTCGTGCCATCACAGGAGAAACGAAGCAAAGCAGGCCGAAAAGAAGAAGCCCAGCAAGACCCATCGTATTCTTGAACATAAAAATGTTACCTATTTTTTTGTCTTACACGCTTCGAGAAATGCCACAAAGAGTGGATGCGGGTAGAGGAGCGAAGACTGAAACTCCGGGTGAAACTGCGTGGCCAAGAAAAATGGATGCACCGCTTTTGGCAACTCTGCAATTTCCATGAGTATACCATCCGGTGAAGTAGCCGAAAATACCATACCAGCCGCTTTCAATTGCTCCACGTACTCTGGATTCACTTCATACCGATGCCGATGCCGCTCCAAGACGCTCCCAAACCCATAGGCCTTGGCGGCCAGAGTCTTCGGAACAATCTTGGCCTCGTAGTGACCGAGTCGCATGGTCGCACCATAGTTTTTCTTACGGAGATTTTCTTTCTGTTCCGGCATAATATCAACAACCGGATATGGGGTCTTCTGATTGACCTCTGTCGTGTGAGCTTCTGATAATCCCACTACATGACGAGCGTACTCGATGACGGCCAGCTGCATCCCATAGCAGAGACCAAAATATGGAATCCCATTCTCTCGACAGAACTGGATAGCATTGATCTTTCCTTCAATCCCCCGGCTACCGAAGCCGCCAGGAATGATGATGCCGTCGTATTTCTTCAGTGTTTTTACGTGCTTCATGCTTCCCTCAAACTCCGTACTATCGATCCAGGTGAGCTCGGCTTTCCGCCCGACGACACAAGCAGCATGCTTGATTGCTTCGATGACACTGATATAGGCGTCAGAGAGCACATAATCACCGGTCTTGAAATATTTTCCCACAACACCAATTTTCACTGTTTCTTTGGCAGACTTGATACGCCTCACACGCTTTTCCCACTCCCCCAAACCGAGAGACTTCTTGGGCTTCAGCCCCAGTTTTTTCATGAGAATCTCACTGAGGTGGTCTTTTTCAAAATTGACCGGCACATCATAGATACTCTCTACATCCGGAGCACTGATGACATCTTCCCGATGGACATTACAAAACACGGCGATTTTTTCCTTACGCTTCTCATCCAGCGGCCGATCGGCCCGAGCGATGATGATATCCGGCTGGATGCCCGTACCATTGAGCGTCCGTACGGCGTGTTGGGTCGGTTTGGTCTTCATCTCTCCCACTTTGGAAGGCGTCGGAATATAGCTCACGATAGCGGTGATGACATCTTCCGGATTCTCGATCTTGAGCATACGGATAGCCTCCAAAAAAAGAATATTTTCATATTCCCCAACCGTTCCACCAATCTCGATAATAGCGATATCTGCCTGCGCTTTCGCGACTGCTTTCTTGATACGACTGATCACTTCCATCGGAATATGCGGCACCACCTGGACACATTTCCCGGCATACTCCAGATTGCGCTCCTTTTCGATGACCGTCTTGTAGACAGCGCCCGTCGTCATGTAGTTGTCCTGTGTCAGTTCAATATTGAGGAAACGCTCATAGTTTCCCATATCCTGATCGGTCTCGTAGCCATCTTTCAAGACGAACACTTCGCCGTGTTCGGTCGGGTTCATGGTTCCGGCATCGACATTGATATACGGGTCAATCTTGAGCGCCGTCACACGGAATCCTTTCCCCTGAAGAATCTTGCCGATTGATGATGTGGCAATGCCCTTGCCGACACCACTCATCACTCCCCCAACAACAAAAATATACTTCGTGCGACCCTGCTTTGATATTTGTTTGGCCATATTTTTCATCCCCGTGTTTTAGTATTTACAGAGAAAGAGCCGCTACCAGAGAGAGTGGAGAGCGGCCCTTTGTAAAGTTGCATCTTTTCAAGACTATTCCGATTCGATCACGAGCTCAAAGGTCGCTTTCACTCCATGACCAAAATCAGCAGCGACAGCGTATGTCCCCACTTCTTTCAATGCCTTTTCGAGGACAATGACTTCCTTTTCAACCTTCACCCCGAGCATCTCCAAAGCAGCAAGGATTTCTTCCTTGCCAACCGATCCAAACAGCTTGCCATTTTCTGCCTTACTTTTGATCGTCACTTTCTTGTCAGAAAGTGCATTGGCCAAAACACGGCTTTCTTCAGCCATTTTTATAGCCTCTACCTGACGCTTAGCCACAAACCGCTCGGCTTGTTTCAGAGCTCCAGGAGTCGCCAAATCAGCCAATCCTTCCGGAAGGAGGAAGTTAAATCCATACCCGTCTTTCACTTCTTTGATGTCGAGCGCCTTTCCGAGGCCCTTCACATCTGCCAAAAGAATCACTTTCATACCAAATTCGTTCACCTATTACTCAAACCAGCATACCGCACTTCCTCCCTTTTGACAATACTCAGCTTTTTGGTGGCTCTCCTTCTAATTCTGCCTTCAACAAGGGTACTATCTGCTTGCGCATGATCAGGCCCTCCCTGGTGGCAACATTTCCATCAAATTTCATACCAAGCACCTTCTCAAGGAGCTTTTTCGTTTCAGCATCATCGGTCACAAAAAAATTCTTTTCATCGTCCAACTCAAGAGTACTCTGGAAAATAAAGTCCAAGCCTTTCTCCTCTCGTATCGTATTCAGTGTGCGCAGAATTTCCATCTCTCTTTCTGTGACCAACTCTTTTGCTCCGATCATTTCAACCTGAACGATACCAACTTTTTTGTTTCCCATCTCAAACCAAGCAAGCTCTCCTCTCATTCCCTCAGATAGCTTGCTCCCGACAAGATTCGATTTGGCAGTAAAAAGTTCTTTACAAAAATCATCCGCGAGCTTCGCAATGCCGTTCAGCCATTGGAAGGCCGCCCTATCCCGCTCTGTCGTCACGCCGGCTTTGAAATTGAGCGTATTTGAGAGAATTCCTCCACAGAGTAGGATTGCGGACTCCTTAGATATACTCACATTGTTGTTCATAAACTTCTCCGCTACCAGTGTCACTGCTGCTCCCACCAGTTCAATCTGCACTTTCGCATTGGGAAAATCCTTCGCATCGTTGATCTTTCGGTGATCGATAATCTCAATCACTTTTTCGGGAGAAACCTTTCCTTCCATACCGATCAACTCACTTGAGTCGACCAATATAATTTCTTCAAAACTATCCGAATCAGACAATATTTCTGGGTATCCGATACCAAAACGATCCAGTATGTATTTTGCTTCTTCACGCGGATGACCAAAAATTCCCGCTATCGCAGGTCGTCCCGTCTTCTGCAAAAACTCGGCATAGGCAATAGAGCCGGCTACCCCATCAAGGTCTGGATCGACATAGCACGTGACAAGAATTGGCTTCATAAAAGATATTGAAATAAGTTGTGGACTACAATCCTACTCAGTTGGAACTCAATTATAGCAAAATTGAAGGTTTGGCAGGAACTCGGGATGGCTATAGAACGGGTTCTTTCAGTATAGATTTCCTCTTTTTTTACCACTTCAAATTCCTTTTTCATTATCGGTTTTTAGATCCTCCTTAGCCTCAGCAACATGGTCTGCCAATTTCTTTTTCCATTTCCGTCTTGCTAAATCATACTGAGATGGTAAATAACTTTGATTGCTATCTTTTCTTTGTTCCGGCCGATCTAAATACACACGACGATTCTGAGTATCAAGATAGATATCAGTGTCTCCCTTCAATATTCTCGTGTTCGGTCCGGCAAGTACTACGGGCTCAAATCCTAAGGCTTTTTGACAAATTTCACTGAGAAGTTTAACGGATTCCTTATATTTCTTAAACCAAATATCTTGGCCGCCAAAAATCACCGCATCGATAGAATTATCAGCAGAAAGTTCTTTGAGTTCATTTATTCGTTTAGATAAATCTCTCTGAAACTGATCTTGATATTTCCCAAAAATAGCTTTGGGATCTTGATGGCTCAAAAAAGAAATTTGTTTCTTGGTATCCCTTTGTGTTCCCACTAATACTACGCCAGTGCAATCAATGTAGTTCTGCGAAAATTTGTCCTTATCATCACAGCCTGAAATAATGTAAGTCCTTTCATCTGGACTTATCATTGTATCTCTAAAGCTTTCTGGAAGCCAAAAGTAATCTATGTTCTCCCCTCGATTCATGATATCCAGCATTGCTTTTTCGGATTGACTGTCTCTATCATAAGAATCAACAATAGAAGCCATAATGGGCCGAACGCCCTCGGCAAGGTGTTCGTTGCGAAGAGGATTAATGTCTTTTATATCTTCTCCCACTGATTTCTTTTTTCCTGCTTCAGAAAAGGCTTCAAACATAATAAATTTGATATGTTACTTTGGTGGACCTGGCGAGAATCCCTGCCCGCCTTGGGAGGGGAACTCGCGACTCAGCAACTCGCCCCGTTAAAAATCGTCCTGTGGACCCGAGGAGACTCGAACTCCTTACCTCTGCAATGCGAATGCAGCGCTCTACCAGATGAGCTACGGGCCCATATTTTTTTAACGGGGTGAAAATGCTGCGTTGTACCTCCGCCAGCTGGTGGATAACTACAGGCCCCTCCCTCTATGATGAAGTCCAAAAACACATCCATCTTAGCATGCGGGAGAGTGAAGTCAATCCAGGTTTTCTACCTCTTCAACATGATTCTCCAGTACCGAGTCACCCTCGCCAAAGAGGAATTTTGTCCGGAACTTTTTGCCAGCAAGGAACACCGGCAACCAGTGAATATCATCCGGCCACATCTCATCGTAGGGTATAGCATCGATGGTAAACCACTGCGGACGCATTTCCTCGGTTTCGCTCGGCTCACCATCCCAGGCGTCCACCCGAAACACATGCACTTCGAGGATCGTGCCCCTATCATGCGCAAACTCGAACTCGTGAATACCAAACTTCTCCATTTTTGTAATCACGACCCCGCACTCTTCCAGGGTCTCACGCTTGGCTCCATCCTCAATACTCTCACCTTCCTCTACCTTGCCACCAAAACCATTCCAGCGTCCCATACCAAACCCGCGCTTCTTCATCCCAAGCAGGATCTTGTCTCCCTTCGTTACCAAACACAGTGTCAGTATTTTTCTCATGATTCTTCGAGGATAATTCGTTTATCAAAACCGCCACGCTTGTCACGTTTTTCTTTTTGAATAGCCACCACCTGCTCAATATTCCACCCTCGCTCGGCGAGAATGGCGGTGATGACCTCAAACACATCAGCCATTTCTTCGATGCTCTCTGCCTCAGAAAACTCCTTTACTTCTTCGAGAAGTTTTTCTTTCAGCTTCGTACGATACTCTTCATCGGAAGCAAAATGGTATGTGGCCACTTCACCTTTTCCTTCGATGATCTCGATAATTTTGTCTCGCACCAGTTTGTTATAGCGCATACAAGCCAAAGTTAAGTTCTTCTATTGTATCATGAAACAACAAGTGGTATATTTCAGACACGGGGCTGGGGGATTTGAGAGGAAACTGGTAGTCACTTGACTGCCACCATTACAAACAACGTTTTGTACCTTTCTCCCCCTCCCCTTCTCCCTTCGCTGCAACTGCAGCACCCCATCCAGGCTTTTGACTCACATCAAAAGCCTTTTAAATTTTCAGGCTTCTTTTTTTGGAAACAGGCTGGCTTCTTCTTTCCGAAGCAGCACCATGAATTCATCAAAGTAATTCTTGATCTCCGGTGACAACGCTACTTTATTTTTCTTGTTCTCATAGACCATCTCAAGTGTCACCTCTTTTTCCCTCCACGTCCGTCCACCATCGAGATAGAGTTTAACAAGGGGTTCTATCTTATCAAGCGCATAGACAAATCGACTTTCTGGATCATTTTTTTCAACATAACCTACAATAGCCGCGTGTATCTCCGGCACCTCAGGGAACTCAGCTAGCAGCCGCTCGGCGGCCATGCGTTCTCGTTCTAGCTTGGAATCAAGCAAGGCCTGGTCTTTACTCCACAAATAGGTGTCGCCAGCATAGACTTCAACTAAATCGTGGGCAAGAGCGTAACAAAAAACTTTATCCCGATCAAGTGATAATTTTTGAGAATCGACGATATACCACGCGAGCATAGCGAGGCTATAGGAATGCTCGACATCATTTTCCCAACGCTCACTCCCTGGCACACGTATCACACGCTCCACTTTCTGCAATTCATTAAGTATCTTGGCAAAGCCAAACAGTTTCTGAAGCATACTATTCCATGGAAATAATTTGAATTCCGAGTCGGTCAACTTCTTCTTTTGAGTTGAAAGCGTAGATATCTTCCAATTTGAAACGATTGACTTCGGTCACTCGCTTTTCGATCTCTCTTCCGGTATATTCCTTTTGATTCTTATCCCACTCTCGAAGTACGAACGTGTCTCCTTCTTCAATCTCAAAATCATTGAGGCGAAGTTCATACTTCTTCTTTCCAGAAGCTACTTGATCAAAGTATTCCTTATTCAGTTTTTTCTCAACTCTTGCCATATATCTTTATATTTTCACTCCGAGTTTTTTTATCATTTTCATCTGATCCATAAAAACAGAGTGGAGTGGCTTGGGAAGCTTGTTCATCCGAAACCAACCCAATTCATCCATCTTGTCCGGCTCACCAATCTTTACTTTTTTCGGATCGACTTCTGCCACGAACACAAAAGAAATCCAGTGAGTCTGCTGTGTACCATTCATCCGTAGAACATTGCGCACCCCACACAGGTGAAGTTTCTTTGGTTTGACACAATATTCTTCTCCAATCTCACGAATAGCCGCTTCTTCCGGCGTTTCGCCAAATTCCATAGAACCAGACCCTGCATCCCAACGCCCGACCTCGTCGCGACAATTCTTACTTCGCTTATGCATCAAAATATTTCCCTTCCCATCATGACAATAGAAAGAAGCTGTCACTCCGATGAAATCCACGCCCTTTTTGAGATCAAATGACTTTTTCATATCGGTTCGCCAAATACTTCTTCCTTCACTTTTCTGACCTCGTCTTCTTTTTCAAGAATAACTCCTTTGTGAAGCTTATAGAGCGCTGGTATCACCCCGCAATTTTCACATTTTCCCCAATTGCAGCCTTTCTTCTCATGATGAAGCTTACGACACATCGCAAGTTCTTTTTCAAAAGTCTCTTGGTTCATAGCCACTATTTCTTATGTTCTGGAGCACCGATCATACCGCAGCGCTTGAACTTCAAACCGCTCCCGCATGGACACGGGTCATTACGGCCAATCATTTCATCATTAACAATTGGCTTTTGCTTCGGAGATTCACCGGCCTGAGTGCTGCCCCCACCAGCTTGTGCTTCGCCTTTCAGCGTCGCAAAGGACTCGATGTTCTCACTGGCTCCGCGGAACTGCATCTCACGTGGCTTTTCTTCGGCCACCTCAACCCTCTGTTCAACTTTCATAATCGTCATCAGATACGTTTTGCGCACAGTGTCCATCAGTCCAAGAAAGAGGTCAAAGGCTTCGCGTTTGTACTCGATCAGCGGATCACGCTGGCCATAACCGCGTAGGCCTATTCCCTGGCGCAGGTAGTCAATCTCATCGAGATGGTTCATCCAGAGCGTATCAAGCGAGCGGAGATAGAGTGATTTCTGGATCATGCTCCACATCTCTTTGCCGATGGCGGCCTCTTTCTGACGATAGATCTTCTTGGCTTCACCGAGCAAGTGCTCAAGAATCAGACTCCTCTTCTCGATCTCATCCTTCGAGCGATCATCGCGAATCATCTCAAGTTTTTTGAGGGCTTCTTTTTCATCGAGCGTCGAATACATGGCGTTGGCCTCGTTCACAATCTCCGCCACATTCCACTCACCCTCTTCGACCGCCGTGTGAAAAGAAATAACATGGTCGAGTTCTTCGGAGAGCAGACGCAAGGTCTCATTCTCGAAATCGCTGGCTTCCAGCACGGTGCGCCGCTTGCGGTACACCACCTCGCGCTGTTTGTTCATGACGTCATCATAGTCGAGCACATGCTTGCGAATGTCAAAATTGAACCCTTCGATCTTGGACTGGGCACTCTCGATTGTCTTGGAGATGATTTTGTTCTGAATCGGCTCGTCATCCGGCAATCCCAGAGTCGTCATCATGCTCTTCATCTTCTCGCCTCCAAAGCGACGCATCAGTTCGTCTTCGAGCGACACAAAAAACTGCGACATTCCGGGGTCACCCTGACGTCCGGCGCGACCACGCAGCTGATTGTCGATGCGCCGTGCCTCGTGACGTTCCGTACCGATGATGAGTAGTCCCCCGACTTCGCGCACGCCCTCACCGAGCTTGATGTCCGTACCACGACCGGCCATGTTGGTGGCAATCGTGATGGCACCTTTCTGTCCGGCATTCATGATAATATGCGCTTCCCGTTCATGATTCTTGGCGTTCAACACTTCGTGAGTAATACCATCACGTTGTAGCAATGCGCTCAAATATTCTGATTTTTCGATAGCCACCGTACCAATGAGCGCCGGCTGCCCCGTCGCATGAATTTCCTTTACATGCTCGACAATAGCATGAAACTTGGCTTCTTCAGTCTTGTAGACAATATCCGGCAAGTCCTTGCGACTCATCGGCCGATTGGTCGGAATCTCGAGCACATCGAGCTTGTACACCTTGGAAAGCTCTTCGGCAGAAGTAGTGGCTGTCCCGGTCATACCGGCCAGCTTCTCATAGAGGCGGAAATAGTTCTGAAAGGTGATAGTAGCCAGTGTCCGCGACTCACGCTGCACGGTCACACCCTCCTTGGCCTCAATAGCCTGGTGCAGTCCTTCGCTGTAGCGTCGGCCCGGCATGAGACGTCCCGTAAAGTCATCGACAATGATGACCTGGTCATCCTTCACGACATAGTCACGATCCAGTTTGAAAATGATGTTGGCTTTCAATGATTGCTCCAGATGGTGCACATATTGAACATTACCCGACGCGTAGATATTCTCCATACCAAGCAGACGTTCGACACTGTTCATGCCTTCATCGGTCAGCGTCACTACCTTCATCTTTTCATCGATAGCGTAGTCTTTTTCGTTTTGCAGTGCCGGTACAATCTTGGCAAAGCGCTCATAGAGTTTGGTCGACTCGCTGTCCGGAGCGGAAATGATGAGTGGCGTCCGGGCTTCATCGATCAGGATAGAGTCTACTTCATCGACAATAGCAAAGTGGAGCTTGCGCTGAGTCATCTCTTCGAGAGAAGACACCATGTTGTCACGCAGGTAGTCGAAGCCGAACTCGTTGTTGGTTCCGTAGGTGATATCGGCTGCATAGGCATCACGGCGGGTAATCGGAAGGAGGTTTTCCATTTCTACCGTCACGACATCGTCATCTGCCACTTTGGACACATACTGATAGGATATGCCTTGTCCGACAATACAAGCCGTCGTCAGTCCAAGTGATTCATAGACCTTGCCCATCCAGTTACAGTCACGCTTGGCCAGGTAGTCATTGACGGTCACCACATGCACACCTTTCCCGGTCAAAGCATTGAGATAGATCGGGAGAGTCGACGTCAGCGTCTTACCCTCGCCCGTTTTCATCTCGGCAATCTTGCCATGATGCAGTGCAATACCACCGAGCATCTGCACATCATAGTGACGCTCGCCGATCACGCGCTTGGCCACCTCACGGACGACGGCGTAGGCCTCCGGCAGAATATCATCGATACTCTCACCCGCAGACAATCGCTCCTTGAACGCAGCTGCCTTCTGTTTCAACCCATCAGAGGATAGTCCTTGCATGGTCACCTCAAAGGCATTGATTTTTTCTACTATCGGACGAAGCCGGTCTACTTCACGTTCATTGGAACCGAACAGCTTTTCAAGAAATGACATAACAGGAGCAGTGATTAGCTATTAGCTATTAGTTTTTAACTTTTAGTTAAGAGCAAAAAAATTAAGAATCAAAAAATACCGAAAGTGATGCAACAGAAGTATTCTATCAAAAACACTCCTTCTCGTCAAAAGAAAAATCCCGTTACTAAAACGAGATTTTTCCCTTATTCAAGCCGTTTTTTCAACTAAAACCGAGCAGACTCATCCACTGTCAGTTTTTTCTTGATAGAACGATTGCCGCGCAGTTTCAGGTCACGATTGCGATTTTTTTTCTTGTCGATCTGTGCCTCCAGCTCATCGATGACGACATCGGTCGAACCCTCGATACTGACCGTCGTTTCTTCTGCCCGGTAGAGATTGTGTGGAGTCTTGACCATGACTTCCACTCGGAATTTCCCCTTCTTGTCCTGATCGATTTCTATGGAAAACTCACTCACCGGATCTACCAATTTTTCGACACGCACCAAGCGCTTCAGGATATAGTCTTTCGTCCGTTCGTCGATAGCCACTCCCTTAAACAAGAATCGTGTATTCATAGTCTTTCACGTTAAGAGATTACCTTTTCAGTATACCACAAGGAGTTGAAACTATATCCCGTAGGCACTCGAGAGTGTGTTGAGGAAAAAAGGCACCGCAAACATGAGACCAATAATCGGCAAAACGAATGTGACAAGCGTCGCAACCAATGTCCACAAAAAATACTTCCGCGTTTTCTCTACAGACTGATATATTTGCTCAAGTTTTTTGTCTTGCTCCGTCAGTTTTTGCAAAAGTTCTTGATCCATAGCATTCTTGAAATGATTTACGGCTGTAGTATGCACCTCTTTCGAAAGAATTTGCATAGACCCCTTCGACGGGATCAAAATCCGACATACTGCACTTCCTCCTGTAAACGCACACGCAATTCATCACGTACTCGTGTCTTGATCAGACTGGCCAGCGTCACGATATCCTCGGCCGTGGCGTTCCCGGTATTGACGATATAGTTCGGGTGCTGCGGACTGACCTGCGCCCCACCAATTTTCTTCCCACGCAACCCCACATGGTCGATCAGCCATCCGGCTGGAAGTTTTCCATCCTTTGAAGGATTGCCCGTGTCTTTCTGAAATTCTTCCAGGAGATGTTTGTCGTGTACAACTGGGTTCATAAAAAATGACCCTGCACACAAGGCAGCCTGGGGATGCTTGGCCTCACGCGTCGCTCTCGTTTCCTTGATAATCCGTTCTAACTCCGCGCTGTCCCCCAGCATAAGCCGTAGCTCCGCAGAGAGAACAACCAGGTGTGACCGTTTTTTGAAAAGACTCATACGATAACCGAAGGCACATTCTTCACGACTATACTCATGGACCATCCCCGTAGAACGATCCAGTGCCTTGACCGATGTGACAAACGTGCCAATTTCCGTCCCAAAGGCTCCGGCGTTGCCTCTTATGGCACCACCGAAAGAACCAGGAATACCAGCCAATTTCTCAATGCCCTGCAGTGAGGCGTCCTTGGCGGCCAGCACGGCATCCAGAAGTGGGACGCCTGCGCCGATAATCATTTTTTGTCCCATTACTTTCACTCCACCATCAACCACCCGCACCACAATGCCTGAAAATCCCTTATCAGAAAACAGCGTATTACTCCCACCGCCCAAGACATAGAGCGGGAGCTTGTGTTTTTCGGCATAATCAAACATCTCCGCCAATTCGATAGTCCCCGACACTTCACCATAATATCTGGCCTTGCCGCCAATTTTGAAAGTGGTAAACGGTGCCAAAGAAACATTTTCACGAAGCTTCAACATACTTTTTGTTTTTTATAACAATATTCTGGGACGTTACGCTTTCTTCGCCAGCCGATGGGAAATTTTCCAGACATCACCGGCACCCATAGTGATGATAACATCCTGGCGCCCCGCTGTCTTCTCAAGCTCGGCCACCAATGCCTCAACATCGGTGATATGTTCTGCTTTGCCCGGGAAAAAACGATTGATGAGCTCCACCAGATCATGCGAGGAAACACCACCCTGTACTTCACGAGCGCTGCCATAAATATCAAGAATCTTGATATGATCAGCACTATCAAAACTCTGAGCAAAATCCGTCAGCAGCGCCTTGGTACGAGTGAAGGTGTGTGGATGAAAAATCACCGACAACTTCTTGTCAGGATACAGGTCGCGAAAGGCCTGTAGTGTCACACGAATCTCTTCTGGATGATGGGCATAGTCATCATAGATGAGTGCTCCATAACGCTCACCGATATATTCAAAGCGTCGCTCGGTGCCAGAAAAGCGTTCGAAGGCGTTCTTGAGACGACCCTCATTCTTCACGAGATTCAAAGCAAACAGCAACGCCCGTACCGCTGTGGCATTGAGCGCGTTGTGGATACCAGCCAGTTTCAAACGAAAAGAATCCATCTTTTTCCCTTCGTGCAGTATCGAAAACGATTGGCGGAATATTTCTTTTTCACCAACAAAGCCCATCTTTTCCGGAGCATAGTCTACTACCTGAAAATCCGCTCCCGGAAGGGTGCCATACGAAACCTTGCGACAACGTGCCTGATCGGCAATACGCGCCACTGCGGCCGAATCGGCACAGTACACGAGCACACCGTGAGCCGGGATGCGAGCCACAAACTCGGCAAAGACACGCTCATAGCTTTCGACATCCGGGAAAAAATCCGGATGATCAAAATCAATACTCGTCAGGATGACAGCAAAAGGACTGTATTCGGCTAACTTATTTTGGTATTCATCCGCCTCAATGACCAAGTAGTTGCCGAAACCAGAGAGTGCATTGCCGCCCCAGCTCATGATACGACTGCCCACGATAGCCGATGGATCCTGCCCACAGTATTTGAGCGTATCCGCCAGAAGGGCACTGGTCGTCGTTTTGCCATGCGAGCCACACACCGCCAGGGTCATTTTTTCTCGGGTCAACGCGCCGAGCGCCTCCGGATAGCTCAGCACTGGGATCTTTTTCTCCCAAGCAGCCGCCAGCTCAGCGTTTTTTTCTTTGGTATAAACCGTCGAGTGGATAACCAGATCAGTCGCAGCGGGAATATTTTTCGGGTCAAAACGCTCAACCACCGGAATCTCGAGCCCTTTCAATATTTTGTCTGTAAAAAAAGTTTCATCCGTATCGGAACCAGTAATGGTCGCCCCCTGACGAAGCAAGAGTTCAGAGAGCGCGGTCATACCAGCACCCTTGATACCGATCATGTGAATATTCTTGTAGCGCAGGATGGATTCATTCATAGAGGGAGGGACAAGAAACTGGCTAGTTTTCGATGATGGCCCGGATACCGGAAGCGATGGCACTAGCAGCATCAGGATGATAGAAGGCGCTTATTTTTTCTCCCATGGTAGAGCGCAACTCTGGTTGTTTCACCAGTTCCATAATTTTCTGGAAGAGCAGATGCTCACCGAGATTTGGCTCTTCAATGACAATCGCTCCGCCGATACCGGCGATATCATAGGCATTCATGCGTTGCTCATCATTGGCAGCGCTCGCAAGTGGCACCAGGATCACGGCTTTCTTGGTCGCAGCGAGCTCCGCAATGGATCCAGCTCCCGCTCGCGAGAGCACCACCGTAGAAAGTGCCAGTACATCGGCCAGCTCCGCCGCAGAAAAAAAATCACGAATCACATAGCCACTTTTTTCCGGTTCAATACCATTTTCTCGCACCACTGTCGCAACAGCCTCATAATTTTCTTTGCCCGTCTGATGCACTACCTGGATACCTTCCCGAAGGAGCTCCGGAAGCATACGGAGGAGCGCCTCATTCAACATCATCGCTCCCTGACTCCCACCCAGGAGAAGAAGCGTTGGCTTTTCTTGTGAAAGACCCAGCGTCATCGCTCCACGAGCGCTGTCACCATTGAGTATCTCTTCTCGGACTGGATTTCCTGTGAGCGCTGTTTTGTCTGCCGGAAAATACTGATGGGCACTCGGATAGGCAATAGCAATCCGGGTCGCAAAACGTGACAGCAAACGATTGGCTCGTCCTGCCACAGCATCCGAATCGTGGAGCACCACCGGGATCCGATACAGCCACGCTGCGATGACGACTGGCACCGAAGCAGAGCCCCCCTTGGAAAAAACGACATCCGGCATGAAAACAAACAGCCGCCACAATGACTGCACGATACCAATCGGCACCTTGAACGGATCGACAAAATTCATGAGAGAAAAATACCGTCGCAGCTTGCCTGTCTGCACATACTGGGCCGGGATATTTTCGGCAGCCATGGATTCACTTTCAAAAGAGCCCTTCGATCCGATAAACAGAAACTCGATGCCAGCAGGAAACTGCGTACGCAAAGCACGCGCCACCGCTATAAGGGGAAAAGTGTGTCCACCAGACACGCCACCAGAGAGTACCACGCGAGGAATATACGCCATGAACCAAGAATCAAGAATTATGAGTAATGAATCAGGAATAAATACCTTCAATAAAGCATTCTTGTCTCACCATTCATGCTTCATGACTCCTAATTCTTCTCCCTCAGTGTACTGTGCTTGCTTATATTAAGCAAGATTCCGACCGCCGCCAAAAGCACCGCCAGTGACGTCCCGCCATAACTAATAAAGGGAAGCGGGATACCGGTCAGCGGAATGAGTCCTGTGATGGCAGCGATATTGATAAATGCCTGAAAAACAATCCACGCGACGATACCGACTGCCAGAAGCTTCCCAAATTCATCCGGCGCCTGAGCGGCGATCCGCAGTCCCCGCCACGCAACACACAGAAACAGTACAGTCACAACTACGGCGCCCACCATCCCCATCTCTTCGCCCAAGACCGCAAAAATAGAGTCGGTCACCGGTTCCGGAAGATAGTTGAACTTCTGACGACTCTGCCCGAGTCCTACTCCGAAAAATCCCCCGGAACCTATGGCGAGAAGCGCCTGAGTCATCTGATAACCAAAGCCAAGCGGGTCATGATCCGGGTTCATAAAAACCAAAAACCGCTGCATCCGATAAGGAGCTATCTTGATCAGGATAAACAAAAATAACAGCCCGCCGGCAAACAACGAGAGAATATGCATGATATTGGCGCCGGAAGCAAAGAAAATCGCCAGAGCGATGAGAAAGATAAGACCGAGTGTTCCGGTATCTGGCTGCTTGATGATGAGAAACCCAACCACCGAGAGTAATGCTAGAAATGGCACCAGACCCTCAAAAAAATCGGATGTCTTGGCGCGACCCTTGCTCGACAGCCAGGCGGCTAGATAGAGAATGATCGCGAACTTCATGACTTCTGATGGCTGAAAAGAAATCGGCCCAAGCTCTACCCAACGAGCCGCGCCATAGACCGTCGTGCCAAAGCCCGGGATAAATACCAGAACCAGCAGTACGATCGCCAGAAGAAAAATAGGTACCACAAAGCGCTGCCACACCTTGTAATGAATTTTTTGAAAAATATACAAAAGCACCAGTCCCACCCCAAGCCCCAAAAGTTGTTGCTTCAGAAAGTAATAGTCATCACCAAAACGTACCCGGCCATAGACCACGCCGGCACTGGCTATCATGATGAGACCGATGCCCAACAGCGTCAGTATCGTGAAAAAAAGTGTCCGATCAAAACTCAGTCTCTGTATTTTCATTTTTTGAGAGAGATACTCAGTTATTTTTTTGCGGCATGTTGCCGCCACTTCTCTATCTCGGCATGATGACCAGAAAGAAGCACCTCTGGCACTCGCATCCCCTGCCATTCCTCCGGCTTGGTATACTGCGGATACTCCACCGTTCCGAGGATCGAATGAGACTCTGTCTCGGCACTTTCGGCATTACCGAGCACGCCCGGTACCAGACGTGAAACAGCATCCACCACGATCATAGCCGGAAGCTCACCTCCCGTCAGCACGTATTCCCCGATAGAAAGCTCTTCATCCACCAGATGCTCGGCCACCCGCTCATCCACGCCCTCATAGCGCCCACACAAGAGAATCAGCCGATCATAGGTTGCCAGACGCTTCACATCATCCTGCGTCAATACTTTTCCTTTGGCAGAAAACAAGATAGTACGAGTAGCTTGTAAGTCGTAGCTAGTAGCTGGTACATTTTTTACAGCGGCAAGACACTC
>JBAQNF010000067.1:0-10693 GCA_049303555.1 Candidatus Moraniibacteriota bacterium
TATATTCTCTTTTTCCTCTTGGCGGCCGTGACGGTTGCCGGTGTCATCTTTATCAATGAGGGGCAGCGCACTATTCCGGTGGCGTACGCCAAGCGGGTCCGCGGGGCACAGGTGTATGGTGGTTCGGCGACGCATCTGCCACTCAAGGTGAACCAAGCTGGTGTCATCCCGATTATTTTTGCAGTGTCTATTATCCTTATCCCGACGATGATCGCGAACTTTTTGGCGCAGAGTGCCAATGTGAAGGTAGCGAGCATGGCGGTCAAGGCAAGTGCCTTTCTGCAGGATCAGTGGGTGTACGGGGGCTCATACTTTGTCCTGGTAGTGCTCTTCACCTATTTCTATACGGCAGTAGTGTTTGATCCCGTCAAGATTTCTGAGAATCTGCAGAAGCAGGGTGGATATATCCCGGGTATTCGTCCTGGCGCAACGACAGCAGACTATCTCTATCACATTATCAATCGCATCACTCTAGCGGGAGCGCTGTTTCTCGGGGTGATTGCCGTGCTGCCGTTTGTGGTACAGGGTATCACTGGTATCCAGGCTTTTTCGCTTGGTGGCGTCAGTATTCTCATCGTGGTTTCCGTCGTGCTCGAGACGGTGAAGCATATTCAGAGTCAGTTGACGATGCGCAGCTACGAATCCTTTTAGCGAAAAAGTTTATTTTTGGCACATTTCATCGTTCCAAGCTCCGGTATTCGACACGGTACTAGGAGTACCGCTTACTCCATTCCTCGCTTGCGCCTCGAACTGTACTCAAAAATAAACTTTTTCTGTAAATATCAAACGTATGCCTTTGAAAGACACTTATATTCTTCTTGGTTCGGCTGGATCAGGAAAAAGCACCCAAGCGGAACTCCTCAAGAGCTCGCTTCATTTGGCGCACATCGATATCGGATCGGAACTGCGTGCCGTGGCCGCTCATGATACCGAACTGGGGCGACAGGTCAATGACATCATCAATGTGAAGCACGAGTTCGTGCCGGATGAAGTCGTTTTTGCTGTCTTGGAAGATGCTATCCGCTCCGTACCGGAAACCGTTGGTCTCTTGGTAGATGGAATTCCGCGACGGGAAAGCCAGATCGCCAAGGTGCTCGAGCTCTTTGCTGAAACAGGACGTTCGCTCAATAGAGTGCTTTTTATCGATGTACCGGCAGCGGTATCTGTGGAGCGTATTTCCAAGCGTTATGCCTGTCAGAAGTGTAAGCGCACCTATATTTTGGGAAAGAACCTGATTGATGCTGAGAAGCCTTGCCGGTACTGCGGTGGGAAAATCATGCAGCGTGCCGATGATACCGAAGAGGGTGTGCGCAAGCGCCACCAGATTTTCCAGGAGGAAACACTGCCAGTAGTGAAATATTTTGAAGGAACCGGACAGCTGCTCCAGGTTGATGGTGACCAGGAAACGTACAAGGTGTTCAAATATATTCTCGAACATGTTCGCCCCGACTAGTATGTCAAAACAGTGGATAAAAACTGATGATGAAATAGCGCGTCTCCGAGAGTCTGGGAGGCGTTTGGCTATCGTGCTCGATCAGGTCATTGCCGCTGCCAAGCCCGGCATGAACACGCTTGAACTCGATGTCTTGGCAGAGAAGTTTATCCGGGCCGAAGGCGGCATCCCTATTTTTAAGGGCTATGGAGCGGAGAGTGGCCGGCCGTTTCCGGGGAGCGTCTGCGTGTCTCTCAACAATGAGGTAGTGCACGGTATTCCAAGCAAGAACCGAATTATCAAGGAAGGTGATCTCTTGAAGCTTGATATCGGGATGCGTTTCGAGGGGATGGTCAGTGATATGGCGCGGACGGTGGCTGTCGGAAACATTTCAAAAGAGGCGGCCAAGCTGCTTGCTGTGACGCGCGAGAGTCTGGAGCGGGGCATTGCGGCCTTGCGTCCGGGCGCGATGATTTCGGCTTACGCCAAGGCGGTGCAGGGATTTGTCGAGGAAAATGGCTTTTCCGTGGTGCGTGACCTGGTCGGGCATGGGGTGGGACACGAGCTTCACGAGGATCCTCAGGTGCCAAACTATGTTTCTCGTCATATGCATGACTTCATTCTCGAGAAGGGGATGACCTTGGCACTGGAGCCGATGATCAATGCTGGAACCTTTGCCGTACGGATAGCCCCGGATGAGTGGACCTTCATCACCTCTGATGGTAGGCTTTCGGCTCATTTTGAAGATACGGTGGTCATTACGGAGAAAGGAGCGGAGATTCTTACGAGAATCTAATTAATTTTTCAAATCTAAAAATAATTTTTCTGAACTCCCGGTTTCCGACGGTAACATCCGTGATGAGCGTGTCGGTAACAGTCGAGCGTCGACACGATGGTTTCGAGTAGGCAGCTCCCTGTTCGACGAAGCGAGTCAGGGATGTTCGTCGGAAAGAAAGCGGGGAGGAAAAATTTGTTTTTGGACTTGAAAAATTCTCTATAAAATATGAAAAATTATCTTGGTCTCGATTGGGGCGCATCAAAAATTGGGGTGGCTTTGGCGCATGCGGAAACCCGTTTGGCTTTGGCTTACGGCGTGCTCAAGAATGATGCGACTTTTCTCGATGCTCTGGGGGCGTTGATGGAGAAGGAAGAAATTGGTACGGTAGTGATTGGTGTTCACAAAAGTAATACCTATCAGGGTGAACATGAAGGAGAAAAGTTTGGGAAACGGATTGCTGCGCGCTTCAATGTCGCGGTGGAGTATCAGGACGAAATGTTTACGTCGAAAATGGCTCAGCAAAACCTCATTTCCAAAGGCGAAAAACATGTCTCCGCCCATGATGATGCTGAGGCGGCCAGCATTCTCCTCCAATCTTGGCTGGACAAAAAGTAAAAAAGGGTGTACGATAGGCTGTTCGTTAACAACGGTTTTTTTGTGGCAAGCTCGGATTGTCGAGAATCCACTAGTTTCAAGGAGAACATGATGTCTGTCAAAAATACTCAGCCGGTGCTCCTGCAACGCGTGGTCGAAGCAGGAGGACAGGAAGTATGGATTGATATTTGGTCGACGTCGGGCAAGGAAACGATTGCCCGTGCCGATGATACGTTTCGCCATATTGATTCAAATTTTTGGAAGTGGGGTCTTGATGTACCTGGCCGACCAACTCCTTCGGTGAAGGGGGCTCTTTACGACCTTGTTGCTCCTGCAACATTGCGACAGGCGTTTACTTGGTTTGGACGGCCTTTTCGGGGCATCTCCCCGACGCAACATCAGATTATTGAGTGCGTAAAGCGCAATCAAGACTTGCTTTTTGGTGATGAGGTGTATGGTGCCTTCTTCCTTTGCCGTCATGGGTATGAGTTCGGCAATTTTTTCCCCGTCTATGTCAGCCGAGAGCTTCGCGCGACTATCTACCCATCGATATCACCATTGGGTACCAGTGCGGATGGGCGTGTCTGGAGAATCGAGCATCCACGACGAGTGGTTGTTCTGGAGTAGGTCGGCGGCAATTTTTTCCCCGAGCTAGCAATTGCTGGCATTGGGGATTTTTTTTGTGCGAAAGGGGGCTTTTTGTGGTACAATACTGGTGTCATTCGGAAGTGACCCCATTTATCATTTGTCCGTTATTTTTTTATGGAAGCCCCATACCTTTCAGTAGTGATTCCGGCGTACAAGGAGGGAGAGCGCATCGGTCGCAATTTGCTTGAAATTGATAAGTATCTCAAGGGGAAGAGCTATACTTACGAGATTATCGTGGTAGAGGATGGATCGCCTGACAATACTGCCGAAGTAGCGCGGAATTATGCGCTGCAGATTCCTCATTTGCGTGTGATCGACAACCCTGAGAATCACGGGAAGGGCTATGTGGTCCGTCAGGGTTTGCTTGAGGCCAAGGGAAAGTACCGAGTATTCCTTGATGCTGATGGTTCGACGTCGATCACTCATTTGGATACATTTTTGCCGCAATTGGAATCAAGTGAGTATGACGTGGTGATCGGTTCTCGAAAGATTGAAGGGACGTTTATCCAGGTACACCAGCCGAGACACCGGGAAATCATGGGGGAGGGTGGTAACTGGCTGATCCGGATCGTACTTGGTTTGTGGAGCTATCCTGACACTCAGTGCGGATTCAAGATGCTTTCGGGCGTGGCGGCGGATCAGGTAGCCAGTCGTATGGTAGTAGATCGTTTTGGATTTGATTTTGAACTGGTCATTCTCTCGCTCAAGCTCGGCTTCAAGGTGAAGCAGATGCCGGTTCGTTGGATGAATGAGGAGGGATCGACTGTATCGCTGACCGGGCCGAATGGTTTTATCCAGGTATTGATTGATTTGTTCAAGACCAAATGGCGACTGCTGACAGGGGCGTATCATATCGGGGACTATACGAAGCGGGCATAGTAGAAAAAATTCACCCTGTGTAATCTGGCGAAGCCAGTCCGTCTTTGGCGGAATTACACAGGGTAAACAAAAAAATGACAGAAATAAAAATCGAAAAAACCAAAGAGGCTTCAGGGCAATCTGAACTCCGTCAGGATATTGTGACGGGGGACTGGGTGCTCATTGCGACTGGTCGCGCCAAGCGCCCAGATGCTGTTGTACAGACGGATCGCATTGCGTCGCGTGACGAGTTTGATCCGTTTGAGAATCCAGAAGAAAGCGGCCAGGAAAAAGACGTGCTGATTTATCGTCGGGACGATGGTGACTGGAGTGTGCGAGTGATTCCCAATAAATACCCGGCCTTTTCTCGGGGCCGATCGGTGAAGGAGCTTTCGGAAGGGCCCTATTTTTCCATGAATGGTGTCGGGTATCATGAGATAGTGATCACGCGTGATGCCCGCCGATCGCTACCGCTGCTTGAAACCTGGCAGGTGGCCGAGGTGATTGACGCTTATCGGGAACGCTATTTGGCGCTCATGAATCGAAAGAGCGTGAACTATATCCAGGTCATCCACAATCATGGCAAGGAAGCCGGAGCATCGCTCTCGCATCCGCACTCGCAGCTTATGGCGATTCCTGTGATATCGCCTTATATCAAGCTTGAGCTTGATGGCGCAGAAAATTACTATCGGAGCAACAAGGAAAAGGTCTACAGTGTGATTGCCGAGTATGAAGAAAAACAGGGGAAGCGAGTGGTGTATGAGAATGAACACTTTATCGCTTTTTGCCCGTTTGCTTCCCGAGGCGCTTTTGAAATCATGATTCTGGGCAAGCGCCCCAATCCCTATTTTGAGCGTATCACCGATGAAGAGCAGTTTGCTTGTGCGGAAGTGTTGCAGAAGGCGCTCCAGGCAATCTATGCGGGACTCAATGACCCGGCCTACAATTTTTATATTCACTCTGCCCCCTGTGATGGCCAGGAGTATCCGCACTATCAGTGGCACATCGAGATTCTGCCGCACACTGCTACGTGGGGAGGCTTCGAGCTTTCTACGGGCATAGAGATTTCTACCATCGAGCCGGAAGTGGCGGCTGAATATCTCCGTTCAAAACTTACTTCTTAGATATTTTCTCTTATGCTGTATGTCGTGGGAAATCTGAAAATGAATATGCTGTCGCGCGAAGAGGCCGTGCAGTATATGACTGTGCTGAGGCGAGAGATCAAAGACCGTCAGTATCGACACGTGAAAAGCATTCTCTGTCCGCCCTTTCCGTACCTGTATGATTTTTCAGGGCTGCCGAAGGGTGTGGAGTGCGGCGCTCAGGATGTGTTTTGGGAGAAGAGCGGCGCCTATACGGGTGAGGTTTCCCCGCTTATGTTGAAAAATGCCGGCGTGACCTCGGTCATTATCGGCCACAGCGAACGGCGATTGCTTTTCGGAGAAACCAATGAGAGTGTGAAACAGAAAGTGTCCGCTGCTCTCAAACATCTCCTGATCCCGATCGTGTGTATTGGAGAGACTATGGAAGAGCGTCGCACCGAAGAGACCGCCCGAGTGCTCGAGCAGCAGATGGAGAGTGTTTTTTCTGGACTCTCGAAATTGCAGGCGGAAAAAATCATCATTGCTTATGAGCCACGTTGGGCAGTCGGTACCGATGTCCTGCCAACCTCGCAGGAGATTTTGCAGGTGCGAGTACTGCTCCGGAAGATCTTGACGGAAAAGTATGATCCAGAGACGGCCAGTCGAGTAGTGATACTGTATGGCGGTTCGGTGAAGAGCTCTTTTTTGTCTGAAGTTTCTTGGGAAGCAGGAATGGACGGTGTTTTGGTAGGCCGAGAGAGTTTGTTTCCATATGAGATAGTGAAGATGATGAATCTCCTTGAGGAGCATGTTGCACAGGAACAGGAAGGAGAAGCAAAAAAGTAAGGCAGGGGGAATAACTGATGTAAAGAAACTCTATGATAGCAAATGTCAAAGAACTTTTGGAAAAGGCCAAGGCGGGCGGATACGCGGTGGGGGCGTTCAATACCGTCAATCTGGAAACGACGCGTGCCATCATCGAGGCAGCCAAAGAGCTTTCTTCCCCAGTCATTGTGCAGATGACAGAGAAGACGTTTGATTACGCTGGTGGCCGGGCTATCTATCATCTGACAAAAAATATTGCTGAATTCTATGCCCCAGAGGTACCGGTTGGTATTCATCTCGATCATGGCAAGAGCTTTGAGGCCGTGGGACGAGCCATGGACATCGGTTTCACGTCGGTTATGTATGATGGATCACGCAAGGAGTACGTGGATAACCTCATGATGACCAAAAAAATTGTTGACATCGCTCATGGACAAAATGTTGTCGTACAGGCAGAGCTTGGCAATGTTCCCTATATCGGCGAGATGCAGATGGAAGATGTCGAGTGGGGGAAGTATATGACTGATCCGGACCAAGCCGCACAGTTTGTGAGTGAGACTGGAATTGATACGCTGGCGGTGGCTATCGGGAACGCGCATGGATTTTTCCGTGAACGAAGTGAGCCGGACTATGACCGCTTGTCGTCGATAGCAGCCTTGGTTGACCTCCCGCTTGTTTTGCATGGGGCGTCGGACTGGCAGAATGGTCGAGTCACCGAAGTGATCAAGCGTGGTATCAGCTGCTTCAATGTTGATACAGCGCTGCGGTTGGCATTTATCGGTGGACTACGAGAGCAGCTCCAGTCAGAAGATGAGGCTGATTTGCGCAAAGTGCTCGGGAAGGCCAAGGATGCAACCAAAGAGGCGGTTAAAGCCAAGATTATGGCCTTTGGAAGCGCGGGAAAAATATAATACATTTGTTAAGAGCTATGAAGAAGATTGCTATCAATGGTTTTGGACGTATCGGGCGGGCGGCTTTCAAGATTGCGCTTGAAAACAAAAATATTGAAGTGGTGGCCATCAATGATTTGACGGAAGCGTCTATTTTGGCGCATCTGCTGCAGCATGATACCGCTTATGGACACTATCGTAAGCAGGTAACGGCAGGTGAGGGGGTACTGATTGTCGATAGGAAGTCATTTCCTGTCTATGCCGAACCGGATCCGAAAAAATTGCCTTGGGGCAAGCTTGGTGTGGACGTGGTACTCGAATGTACTGGTCGTTTCACAGACAAGACAGGGGCGGCGCAGCATATCGCCGCTGGTGCCAAAAAAGTGATTCTTTCTGCTCCGGCCAAGGGTGAAGATGATGCCGTGCCGACGTTTCTTATGGGAGTGAATGACAATGCTTACGCCGATGAAACGATTATTTCCAACGCCTCATGCACGACGAATTCGCTGGCCCCGATTGCCAAAGTCATTCATGACAAATTCGGTATTGCCAAGGCGCTCATGACCACTATTCATTCGTATACGGCTGATCAGAACCTCCAGGATGGACCACACAAGGATCTCCGTCGAGCACGAGCGGCAGCGCAGAATATCGTCCCAACCACAACCGGTGCGGCTATCGCGGTGACGCAGGTCATCCCGGAGCTTGCCGGTCTCTTCGACGGACACTCTATGCGCGTCCCGACTATCGTGGTGTCACTGACTGATTTTACGTTTGTCTTGAAAAAGAAAACGACGGTGGCTGAGATCAATGCCGTTTTGAAGGCGGCCTGTGAAGACCCGCGGTATAAGAAGGTGCTTTCGGTGACAGAAGAACCATTGGTATCATCGGATTTTATTGGCAATCCGTACTCGAGTATTGTCGATCTCGCCCTGACCAAAGTTATCGATGGGGATTTGGTAAAGATTGTTGCCTGGTATGATAACGAATGGGGGTATTCCAATCGTTTAGTTGAAATGGCCGAGCAGATTTAAGTTTTCGTGTTTATGGGAAATACATTGGTTCAAAAATATACGAAACGTTTGGCAGAGATTGCCGAGATAACGTTTGGCACGCTCTCTGATGACCAGGTGTTGCAGTTTTTGGCTGAACGGAAGCATGTGGAAGGACTGAAACGAGAAAGTGAACAGGCCGCAAAAGAAGAAGAACGGGTACGCCAGGCCGAAAAAGAAAAAGCGCAGATCGAGAAAGAGTTGGCTCGGCTCAATGCTCTGATTTCCCCCGACAAAGATGATGATGAATTGCTTCGTCTTATCGAGGAGCGCAAGGTGTGGGAAGAAAAACTAGTGGCAGTGGGTGGGACGCCTGTTTCGAAAAAGAGCGTTCCTGTGTCGAAAGTATCGTCAGTTGTTTCGACGGAAGCGCCTTCGACACCGGTGGTATCAGCAGAGCCAGCAGAAAAAAAAGAGGTGACGCCTCCTCCATCTGAGAGAGAGCGTGTTTCGGTGGTGACTGATCAGGTTGTGCGGGAAGAGTCTACCGAGTCGTCTCCTGTTGATGAGGGATTCGGAGAACATGCTATCACTGACGTGGCACTCAACCCTGGGAGCGAGTTGGGACAAGCCTTCGAACGCATAAAACACGATACCCGCCCTTTGGGAAAAATTCTTGATGATCTGCCTGTGACTGCCAAGCGAGACAAATTGTTCATGTTGGCTGTGGCGACTATCGATCCGGCCTATGCGATGCACTATGCGGACAAGGACGTCCTGAAGAGGGATGAGGACTTCAATTTGCGGGTCATCGCTATCAATGGGAAGCAGACGTCAGGCAGTGTGCTGGCAGAGATGCTGCCGGAGGCGCGGACGGCCGCAGTGGTGATGGCCGCAGTGAAGCGGGATTATCGCGATATTCGTTTTGCGTTGCCACAGATGGACGGCTATGATCTCATGATTGCCAGGGCAAAGAAGGCGGCTTTGGAAAAAGCGCAGGCTATGAAGGAAAGTGTTGATGTGGCGCTCCTTATCCCGAAAATTCTCCAGAAGGACAAGGAGTTTATGGCAGAGGTGGAAAAATTAGCGGTTCGGTCATAGCATACAATAAAACCGAAATGTACGATATTCTCATAAAAAATGGAACTATCATCGACGGCAGTGGCCGGCCGATGTATCGTGCCGACGTGGCTATTCGCGAAGACAAAATCGTCGCGCTGGGGGACTTTTCTCATGCTCGTGCCGAAAAAGAAATTGACGCTACGGGACAGTATGTGACGCCTGGATTTGTCGATGTCAACAACCACTCTGATACATACTGGCAGCTCCTCTCCAATCCACACCTCGAGAGTATGCTCCGTCAGGGAGTGACGACCATCATCGGTGGTAATTCCGGGTCATCACTGGCTCCTTTTGCCGACAAGAGTGTCATCCGTTCTATTCAGAAGTGGACCGATGTCGAGCAGATCAACTTCAACTGGCTTTCTATGGAAGAATTTCTGCGAGAGGTGGAGAAGCGCCAGCCGGGGGTGAACTTTGCCACGCTCGTGGGACACGGAACGATCCGTCGTGGGGCGATGAAAGATGAAACGCGAACGATTACGCCTGATGAAATTACCCTTATGCAGCGTTTTTTGAAGACCGCTCTCAAGGAGGGGGCGATCGGATTCTCTACGGGACTGAAGTATACGCATGCGCGAGGAGCCGGTGCGCGAGAACTGATCGCTTTGACGCAGACCGTGACAGCATTTGAAGGAGTATACGCGACCTATATCCGCGATGAAGAAGAAGATCTGGTCAAGGCGGTGGAAGAGGCGCTCATGGTGGCTCGTGAGGCCCAGGTGCCTATCCACATCTCTCACCTGAAAGCGGTCGGAGAGAAGAACTGGCACCTCATGGATGAAGTGTTCAATCTCATCGAAACGGCAGCACTCAACGGTATCGCCGTGACGTTTGATGTCTACCCGTATACGTCGACCGGCTCGGTACTCTACACGCTGTTGCCGGAGTGGGTGACACAACATGGCCGCAAGATGATGATCGAGCAGCTGAAGGACCGACAAACCTACTTGTCAGTTTTGCGTGATATGCACAAAGAGGAGGTAGACTATTCGCAGGTCTTGATTTCTGCCTCGACCGTTTCCAAGATGTTGTCGCGCCGGAAAATTTCTGAGATTGCAGATTTGCAGGGAAAGTCGCCGCAGGAAGTAGTGCTCGATTTGCTCCTGGCGAGCGATGGTCGGGCCATTGTTTCGATGGAAGCACTCTCAGAAAAAAATGTGCTCAAGGCCATTCAGCACCCATTCTCCATCATTTCGAGCAATGGCGTCGGGTACGATATCGCGCACCGGGAGACTGGTGATCTGGTGCATCCGCGTAACTTCGGAACATTTCCTAAGGTCTTTGCTGAATACGTACGCAAACAGAAGGCTTTGTCCTGGGAGGAAGCAGTGCACAAGATGACGGGCAAGCCGGCACTCAAGTTCAAATTGGAAAAACGCGGATTGATCGAAACGGGATTTTTTGCCGACGTCGTCATTTTTGATCCAGAAACCATTGAGGATAAGGCGACTATGGATGATCCCTACCGGTAT
>JBAQNF010000068.1:0-5121 GCA_049303555.1 Candidatus Moraniibacteriota bacterium
GACTGGGACAGCACCACGGAGTGCAATCTTCAATCCGTTGTACTCTGGAGGATTGTGTGAAGCTGTGAGAGAGATGGCAGCATCGATATCGAGGCGCCCGGCGGCAAAGTATACCATCGGGGTGGTGATGATGCCCAAGTCGACGACATCGGCTCCGCCATCCATGACACCCTTGGCGAAACTCTCAAACAGACTGGGGCTTGATTCACGAATATCACGACCAATGCCGAGGACTTTTGGTTCCAGGTGTGCGACTACGGCGCGGCCGATGTGGTAGGCATCAGCTTCGTTGATTTCGGTCGGATAAATACCGCGGATATCGTAGGCTTTGAAAATCTCGGGTTTCATAGGGGCAAATTCAGGGGATTATTACTGCCAGTATACCACCTGTACGTGGGCTGGACAAAATATTGAAAAAGGTGTATAATATACGGTTCAGTGCGTTTGTGCTGATCAGGTTCTTTAACCGGCCTTTTGGCCATAACGGGCTCATAGCCCAGAGGAGCTGCCATGAAAAATTGGCGTCAGTACCTGGGAGCTCTGCTCCTGGGGGTTTTGGGGGTTTGCCAGTCAGTGATGGCGGCTCCTACCGCAGGTCAGTTCTTTGCCTGGGTGGAGGGAGCCTATTCGGGCTATTTTCCACCCGTGGTGACGGAACGCAACCTGGTTGTGGGCGGTGTCTCGTATGTCGTTCATGTCTACGGAAACGGTAATGTGCTTGGTGTTACGTCGCCTGAGGGTCTAGTGCAGGGCATTGGACCATTTACCGATGGCGTCCTTCTGACCTTTGGACACCTTGCGGACTTTACTTGCTCGGTGACTCCATCAGTCTGCGGCATTGTTGGTTCCAATCCGGGAACTTATGCTGTTGCGGTTGATAGCCACGCGCTGTTGCCGAATTATGTCAACGGCAAAGTGACCTGGCTTGGCGCGAAAGATGGCACAAGCTATGCTGTTGCTCCAAGTGATATTGCCTTTGTGCGCTGGAACTCCAATCGTTCTGGTTGGGGTAAAGACGCGCAGACAAGCACTCCACCGGCTGCTGACGGCACGCTTCGTGTGAACAAAACGTGCAATAACGACCGTGGATTGCCAACTATCATCACGAAGGATGGTAAGGAGCTCTGGCCGGATTTTTCCGCTCAGGGCTACAAGCTGTCTGGTGATGTTGGTGCCAAGGTGGCTTCTGGCGGCTTGATCGAGTATGGCAAAAGTGGCTTTCAGTCTGCGCGCGTCTCCCTGACACGTGAAGCTGATAACACCGCTACGGTGGTGGTGGACTTTGCTGCCAATTGCTTGTTCGGCTTCGGCAAGGACGATGCTCTCATCCCGCTTGACTGGGCTCAACCGCTCATGTTTGTCTGGCATAGCAACAAAGCTGGCAGCGGCCGTAGTGCTGGTTGGGGCTTCGGAACTGTTGCCCCGTCCATCAAGACGGCATGGCTCAAGTACGATGAAGTGGCCGGAAAGTTCGCCGTGAGCTTCACTGACATGGCCTGCGCAGACCAGGGCGGTATCACAGTCTATCGAGCCAAATCAGTTTCAGCTGATGGCAAGACGGTCGTTTACGATCCGACTGCCGATGGCTTCGGCGCTGGCTGGCTGGTTGTGCCAAAGAAGGGTGACACAAACCCTATTTGGCAAGCAGAGGATGGCATCGTGTGGGATTCGGACAAGTTCCAGATCACATATGATTTGCCGCTCTGTACGCAGAAGTAGCTCGGCCAACGTGCCAAACTCGCGCCTCTTTCGTTTAACTACGAGGAGGCGCTTTTTCTTTTTATGAGATAGGAAAAGGAAGATCTCAGAAGTCTTAAGAGGACAGGATCAAGAATTGACCAAAGAGGGTTTTTCTGGAAGAATGAGATGAACTAAAGAATACGTATTATGTCACTAAAAGTCGGAATTGTCGGGTTGCCAAACGTGGGGAAGTCCACGTTGTTCAAGGCACTTACCCGGAAACAAGTTGATATCAACAACTACCCGTTTTGTACTATCGAACCAAACGTGGGGATCGTGGAAGTGCCGGACGAGCGTTTGGCAAAATTGGCCGTCATGTCCGGAACCAAGAAGATTATTCCTGCTGTCATCGAATTCGTTGATATTGCCGGTTTGGTCAAAGGCGCCAGCGAGGGCGAGGGACTGGGGAACAAGTTTCTCCAGAATATTCGGGAGGTTGATGCTATCGTCGAGGTGGTGCGGGTGTTTCAGAATCCCGATATCATCCATGTCCACAACACTATCGATCCTATCCATGATATCGATATTATCAATACCGAATTGATTCTGGCTGATCTGGAAACTGTGACCAAGCGGAAACTGAAGACCACGAAAGAAGCGCGCGCCGGCAAGAAAGAGGCCATAGCTGAAATGGCGGTGCTGGAAAAGTTGGAAGTGGAATTTCAGGCGGCGCGCTTGCCACATGCTTTGGTGGCGACGCTTTCCGATGAAGAAAAGAAAATCATTCGTGATTTGCAGCTCCTCACCACCAAGCCGTTCCTCTATGTCTACAATGTATCTGATGTCGAGGCAGCGCTCGCACCAGAGCTTGAGGCACGGCCACACGTGAAACTTGATATCAAAATTGAGGAAGAATTGATCGAGATGTCAGCAGAAGAGATTGCCGAGATGGAGCTGGTCTCGCATTTGGGGGATTTGGCCAAGAAGGCCTATACGCTTTTGGGTTTGATGACCTACTTCACTACAGGCGAGGTTGAGACGCGTGCCTGGACGATCCCAGTTGGATCGACTGCACCACAGGCTGGGGCGGCTATTCATGGTGATTTTGAAGAAAAATTTATTCGAGCCGAGATTATCCACTGGACCAAACTTCTCGAAGCGGGGTCATGGAGTGCGGCTCGTGATCAAGGAACACTTCGTCTTGAAGGCCGAGATTACGTTGTCCAGGATGGAGATGTCATTGTGTTTAAGATATAGCTTTCTTAAAGTAGCTTGGCATGCTTGATTAAGAAGACTTCTTCATGCAAGCAACCTTTCAAAGTACCGCTTGCTTGCCCCGGCGTGACAAGCTGCACTACGTTGAAGTCCTCACTCTTTTTCTTCTAGAAAAAACCATGCCCGCTCTGACTTCAAAGTTACTTTGAAAGATTCTTGCAGAAGAAGTCTATGCTCTACAAACGTTTTTCGTAGCAGTGAGTTTTCAAAAATACTTTTCATTTTCTTTCTCCCGTTTCCCGACGGTCACATCCGTGATGAGTGAGCCGGTAACAGTCGAGCGTAGACAGGATGGTCTCGACTCGGCAGCTCCCTGTTCGACGAAGCAAGTCAGGGATGTTCGTCGGAAAGAAAGTGGGGAGGAAAAGGAAGATATTTTTTGGAAACTCACCTAGGATTTTCATATTGACAGTCTCTTTCTAGCACTTCATAATAGAGAGTGCTAATACGCTAACATGAAAACTATGTCCAAAGAGATTTCCTACGGTGAAGACGCTCGCAAGAAAATCAAGACTGGCATCGATAAGGTGGCGGATGCCGTGAAAGTGACGCTTGGACCAAAGGGGCGCAATGTTATTTTGGGCAAGAGCTACGGTGCTCCGACGATTACCAATGACGGTGTTTCGATTGCCAAAGAAATTGAGCTTTCGGATAAGCTGGAAAATTTGGGAGCCAGCCTCATCAAGCAGGTGGCTGAGAAGACCAATGATGTGGCCGGTGACGGGACAACCACCTCAACGGTTATCACTCAGGCATTGGTGCGTGATGGACTGCGCTCGGTGGAAGCCGGGGCCAACCCGGTCAGTGCTCGATCGGGGATGGAACAGGCCAAGGACGATTTGATTACTGCTCTCAAGCAGGGACGCAAGCAGATCAACTCCAAGAAAGAAATTACTCAGGTAGCCACTATTTCTGCTGAGTCTGCTGAGATGGGCGAGCTTATCGCTGATGTCATGGACACGGTGGGCAAGGATGGCGTGGTGACAACTGAAGAGTCGCAGACGTTTGGTCTGTCCAAAGAAATCGTCGAGGGAATGAATTTTGATAAGGGCTATATTTCGCCGTACTTCATGACCAATGCTGAGGCACAGGTCAGCGAGCTTTCCAATCCGGCTATTCTCATCACTGACAAAAAGATCTCTGCCATCGCAGAGATTGTTCCAATTTTGAATGAGCTGGCCAAGACCGGCAAGAAAGATATCGTCATCATCGCGGAAGATGTCGACGGAGAGGCTCTGGCCACCCTGGTGGTGAACAAGCTGCGCGGAGTATTGAATGTCTTGGCTCTCAAGGCGCCGGAATTTGGAGATACTCGCAAGGCCGTACTCGAGGATATCGCGCTTTTGGTCGGTGCCCAGGTTATTTCTACCGACAAGGGCATGAAGCTTGAGGCGACGACGCTGCAGATGCTTGGGACGGCTCAGAAGGTCATTGCGACCAAGGAAGACACAACGATTGTTGGTGGTAAGGGCAAGAAGAAAGCAATCGAACAGCGCGTGGCTGAACTCAAGGCACTGATTGAGAAATCAGAGAGTGGCTATGATCGTGAGAAATTGCAGAAGCGTATGGCCAAGCTCTCGGGTGGCGTAGCGGTGATCCGTGTCGGTGCAGCTACGGAGACAGAACTGACCTATATGAAGCACAAAATGGAAGACGCGGTAGCTGCTACCAAGGCCGCCATCGAAGAAGGGATTGTAGCCGGCGGTGGAGTGGCATTGGTCAAAGCGTCAGTTAAAACACTGGAAGCGTTCAAGAAGAAAAAAGAATTTTCTGATACGCATTTTTCTGACTACAAGGCCGGGTATATGACGGTGCTGTCTGCTGTCAACGAGCCGCTGCTTCAGATCGTCAGAAATGCCGGTGAGATGGAACAGGTGGTGTATGAGAAAGTGGCGACGAGCAAGAGTCCATACAGTGGCTACAACGTACTTTCTGGTAAGTATGAAGAAGATATGCTGAAGGCGGGCATCATCGATCCACTCAAGGTAACTCGGACAGCGCTTGAGAGCGCGGTCTCGGTGGCAGCGCTCCTTCTCACGACGGAAGCGGCTATTGTCGAAGAAGAAAAAGAAGAGCCTGCCGGAGGCATGCCTAGTATGCCGGGCATGGGCGGGATGGGAATGTGATTCTGTCGAAGGGGGTTTTTATGAATACAGAAATAGAGGC
>JBAQNF010000069.1:0-1889 GCA_049303555.1 Candidatus Moraniibacteriota bacterium
ACGGGATTGTCGGGGAAGCATTTGAAGAATGCCTACGTGGACTATCAGAGTCAGGGGATTGGATCGCCGCAGATTGCGCTCCAGTTTGATGATGAGGGCTCGCAGCTCTTTGCAGAAATTACCAAGCGCAATGTCGGGAAGGGCGTGGCTATCGTCCTTGATGGTCTGCCGATTACTGATACCAATGGTGATGGGAAAATTGATGCGACTGATCCTCCCTATGCGCCAGTCATTCAGCAGGAAATCATCGGTGGTCAGGCAGTTATCACGGGAAACTACACCATGCAAGAGGCGAATGATTTGGTGAAGCGATTGAACGAAGGAGCGCTGCCAGTGCCGATTACCCTGGTGGGTCAGCAGAGCGTGGATGCCTCTCTCGGAGAAAGTGCTTTACGAGAAAGTTTGTTTGCGGGGCTCGTCGGACTCGGAGCAGTCGCCATCTTCATGGTGTTTTACTATCGTCTCCTCGGGGTAGTGGCGGTGTTGGCGCTGCTTCTGTATACCGCTATGTTGCTCACGCTGTTCAAACTTTCTGTGTTTACCCCGTTTGCTATCACGGTGACGCTCTCTGGTATCGCGGGATTCATTCTCTCGATTGGTATCGCGGTGGATGCCAACGTCCTTATCTTTGAGCGTACCCGTGAGGAGCTCTCGTATGGCAAAGGAGTCATCCGCTCTATCAAGGAAGGTTTTCGTCGAGCCTGGCCGAGTATTCGTGATGGTCATGTTTCGACGCTCATCACGACGGTCATCTTGATCGGTCTGGGGACAGGCTTCGTGAAGGGCTTCGCGGTCATTCTTGCTCTCGGTGTGCTGCTCTCTCTCTTTACCGCCGTGGTGTTGGTGCGGATTACGACCACCTTCCTCGCTGGTGACTGGATGGAACGTCATCCGAAGTTGCTGGTCTCACCAAAAAAACCACTGGAATAGTTCGACTCTGCTCACTATCAATACTATGTTGAAAATCATTCAGAAAAGAAAATACGCCTACGTGCTCTCCGCGATTTTGACCGGTGCCAGTATCGTTCTTATTGCGCTTTGGGGACTCAGACTGGGCATCGATTTCAAAGGAGGAACACTGATGGAGGTGCAGTTTACCAAGGATCCAGTACCTCAGGTAGAGGAAGTGCAGAAGAGCTTGGCCGAGTTGTCACTCCAGAGCCTGACACTGCAGCCAACCGAAAATAAGGGCATGTTTATCCGCTACTTGGCATCCGATGAGAATGCCAATGATCAGGTGCTCGCAAAGTTGAAAGCCTTTGATCCTGATATCAAGCAGCTTCGCACGGACTTTATCGGTGGCTCTGTTTCAGAACAGATCAAGAAAAATGCCTGGAGCGGCATCGCTCTTTCTATCATCGGCATCGCTCTCTATATCGCCTGGGCTTTCCGGCGGGTGTCGGGTATCGTCACGTCGTGGGAATATGGCCTCGGTGCCGTCATTGCTCTGGCTCACGATATTATCATCGTCATCGGATTGTTTGCAGTACTCGGGCATTATTATGATGTCGAGATTGGTGTGCCATTTGTAGCGGCACTGCTCACTATCTTGGGCTACTCGGTCAACGACACGATTGTGGTGTATGATCGAGTGCGGGAAAACCTGATGCGGACGAGCAAAAAAGAAGACTTTGAGAACATCGTCAACCGCTCGCTCAATGAGACACTGGGACGATCGATCAATACTTCGATGACGGTTATTATTACGCTGGTTGCCATTGTTTTGTTTGGTGGTGAGAGTATTAAATATTTCGGAGTAGCGCTCTTGGCCGGTGTGGTCTTTGGTACATATTCGTCTATCTATATTGCTTCTGCTCTGCTCGTGACTCGGTATAATATGAAAATGAAGAAATAGCCTATGAAATGGAATCCTTTTAAGAAAGATGATC
>JBAQNF010000070.1:0-15143 GCA_049303555.1 Candidatus Moraniibacteriota bacterium
AGCTTCTCTCGCAGAGTGAAGCAGCCGAGTATGGTGCGGTCGTTTTGCCGCCGCATATCGGGACGTTTCACAATATCTGCGCCAAAATTTTGCGGCGGGAGATAGAGGCGCTGGGTTATGGTCGGAACTTCAACATCATCGATGATCAAGACCAGCAGTCGATCGTAAAAAAAGCCATGAAGGCGCTCGAGATGGATCCGGATCAGGTGAAACCCCGCTCTTTGCTTGAGGCAATATCCAAAGCCAAGAATGCGCAGATGGATCCGGAGCAGCACCTGCTTCAGACGGGCAGCTACTATGAAGAGCTGGCGGCCAAGGTGTATGAGCGCTATCAGAAGGAACTGAAAGAGATTAACGCGCTCGATTTTGATGACCTGATTCGCTTGACGGTTAAGCTGTTTCAAGAACATCCGGAGGTACTGGCGAAGTACCAGGATACGTTTCGCTATGTCATGGTGGACGAGTATCAGGATACGAACTCGCTCCAGTACACGTTGGTACACCTGCTTTCCAAGAAGCACGGTAATATCTTTGTTATCGGCGATGACTACCAATCGATCTATGGGTGGCGCCAGGCAGACATCAGGAATATTCTTGATTTTGAAAAAGACTATCCGGAGGCAGCGGTAATTGTGCTCGACCAGAACTATCGTTCGACTCAGATTATTCTCGATGCGGCCGATGGCGTGATCCGGAAAAACGTCAATCAACGGCACAAAAAACTGTGGACCGAGACGATAGCCGGGGAATTGATCACGCTCTGTCCGGCGGAGGACGAAGAGGCAGAGGCGCGCTTTGTGGCAGAGACGATTCAAGAGGAAATGAAGAAGGGGCGAACGGCAAATGAATTTGCGGTGCTGTATCGGACGAATGCTCAGTCACGCATGGTAGAAGAGATGTTTCTCCGCCACTCGATCAGTTATCGCATTATCGGCGGACTGAAATTCTATCAGCGCAAAGAAATCAAAGACGTCATTGCGTACGTGAAGCTCTTGCAAAATCCAAGGGATATTTTGGCTTTGGAGCGCATCGTCAATGAACCGAAGCGCGGGATCGGGAGAGCGACACTGGATCGTTGGACGACATTTTCACGCTCTCAGAATCTCAGTGTTTTGGATGCGGCCTATCAACTCTCAAGCGAGTCGAGTGAGCTGCGTGATGGCAAGATCAAAGCAATACAAATGTTTGCGGATATTTTTCTCAAGGTGCGAGCCACCATGGAGAGGCGTTCGGATTTGAAATTGACGGAACTGCTCAAGCTTTTGACCGAAGAGAGTGGGTATTTTGACAGCTTGGCTGATGGAACAAGTGAGGGCGAAGTGCGGGAGGAGAACGTGCGGGAACTGCTTTCGGTCGCACAGAAGTTCAGTGATGTCAGTCTCGATCAGGCACTGGAGCACTTTCTCGAAGAAGTGGCGCTGGCTTCGGATACGGATGAAATCAATCGTGAGAGTGAGGCGGTTCATGTTATGACTGTCCACAGTTCCAAGGGGTTGGAATTCCCGGTGGTGTTTCTGCTTGGTCTGGAAGAAGGTGTGTTTCCTCATTCGCGGAGTGCTCTGTCACCGACGGAGATGGAAGAAGAGCGTCGGCTCATGTATGTCGGTCTGACGCGCGCCAAGGAGCGGGTGTGTCTCTTGTATACGGAGCAGCGCACTATTTTCGGATCGACACAGGTCAACCCGCCTTCACGATTCATAGCGGAGATTCCCCAGCATTTGATCGAAGAAAAAGAAATGAAACGCTCGGGGATGATGGGCAAGCGGCACTTCAGAAAATCTTTTCCTTCTCGTTTGAGTGGCAACGGATCTGGGACACTGGCAAAAAAGATGAGTCAGCATGGAGAGCCACGGGAAACACCTGAGGGGTTGACCGAGAATCCGCTCTTGCCAGGAGAAGTGCGACCAGGTGATATGGTGGAGCATCCACAGTTCGGATCGGGACTTATTATTTCGATCGCTGGAACACTGGCCACTATCGCCTTCAAACGTTCCGGTGTCAAAAAGATGATGCTCGGTGTTGCTCCGCTCAAGAGGGCATAGATATAAAAAGAAGTAACGCGAGGTTACTTCTTTTTTCTTTTCGCGTGAAAGGCCTGGTGGACTTCTTTTAGGTGTTCGTTGGTGACGTGGGTATAGATCTGGGTAGTGGTGATAGAGGCATGGCCGAGCATGGCCTGGACGGAGCGGATGTCAGCACCGTTTATGAGGAGATCGGTCGCGAAGCTGTGACGGAGGGTATGGGGGTGGACGTCTTTGAGGATGCCGGCTTTGGTCGCGTAGTATTTGACGATGCGGGCGACACTTCTGGTAGTGAGGCGCATGGTGTCACGAGTGCTATTTTTTCGATTGACCAGGCCTTTTTTCGGGTAGGAGATGAAGAGTGCCGGATCGACATCGCCTCGTATATCCAGATAGGCCGAGAGTGCCTGCTTGGCCTCTGGTGAGATGAAGACAATACGGAGCTTGCGTCCTTTGCCACGAACGCTGAATTCTTCTTTCTCGAGGTTGACATGGTTGCGATCGAGGCCGACCAGTTCTGAGACACGTAACCCAGAGGAGAAGAGGAGCTCGAGCATAGCTCGGTCGCGAAGAGCCTTTGGGGTTTTTCCGGCCGTGGCCTCAATCAAGCGTATGACTTCGTCGTATTCCAGAAAGTCGATTCGTCGATCCTCGGCCTTGCCGACCTCGATTTTTTCGGCCGGAAGGGTTTTCACATCTTGTTTGGCCAGGTACTTGAGAAATGTCCGGAGAACGATAGCGTGGTAGGACTGGGTGTTTTTCTTCAGAGTTTCACCCTGGCGGTTCTGTTTTCGGTTCAGGTAGAGACGGTATTCGCGCACTTTTTCCGTAGTAATATCACTCGGCACGGTAATATTTCCCCATTGAAAAAAGGAGTACAGAACCTGAGCATAGCTCTCGAGCGTTCGGGGGGAGCGACCAAGTTCGATTTCCAGATGATCAAAGAATTCCTTGGCCAAGCGGGCAATCTGGCTTTGTTGTTTTGGAGCGGGAGACATGGAAGAAATATTAGGAGACATTGATATTGTATCACATCTTTGATGTGATACCCTGAGCGGAGTCGAAGGGTTCTGGGTATCAAGAAGCAGTAATAATGAGAAAAAGTCCGATAAGTTATACATTATTCATTTGCTTCAAACAAGCCATAATTAATAAAAATGAGCTATTTTTTCCTTGACGGGAGACGAACAAAAAGTTATACTGAATTTTGTAAAAATTAGGGTAAAAGTCTCGATGGACCTTCCTGCTGAATATCTCAGCGCATCGTTCTCAGAGGTTTTACTAATCGAAAGGACGACGTTTTATTACTCAGCCGAGTGAGCGAAACGAAGGATTTCCTTCGGTTCCATCCGCCAGCTGGCGGAGAGTGTCGGTAAAATCAAACGGGTTCGTTATTCGTACCAAGTTTATCTTTTCTGTCGTTGGGACACGCATACGGCGGGTCTTTGGCGGAGATGAAAAAAGAGATCGAGAGGTTTCTTTCCGTGTTTTACATACACGCATTCATCGTCTGCAATTTCGTTTTCTCCAGTTTATCAAGAATGTCTCTGGGTATCGGGTCGTCCGTCTTTTTCGGAGTTACTCCGCTTTTTCTATCGTTACCTCGAGTGCCCTCCTCGTCTCTGTTTCTAATTTTGCCGAGGGCAAAGACTCTGAGAGCTTGCTCTTTGGCTATATGAATGGCACCAATGCCTCGGCTGAGGAGGCTCTTTCTTCTCGACATCGTATTGCTGCTCAGGTGAGCAAAAAGGAAAATCTCTCGTTGGTGCCCTTGGCCAACGTGGTCAGTATTGTCGATCCTGAGCAAAAAGATGATATTTCTCTCTTCGATATGCAGAGTAACTCCCTCGGCAGTCAGGTGATGCTGTCATCGCAGGCGGGATTTTCTATCGCGCGGGATCCAGAAGAAGATGGTGGTGTGAAAATCTATACCGTCGAACAGGGTGATACGGTGAGTGGTATTGCCGCCAAGAACAAAATTACGGTCAATACCATCCTGTGGGCGAACGACCTCGACAACGTCGATGCCATCAAGCCGGGTGATCAGATATTTATCTTGCCGGTGGCCGGGCTGACGTATAAGATACAGACGGGCGACACGATCGACTCTATCGCTACCAAGTACCAGGCCGAAAAAGACAAAATCATCGCTTTCAATGAATTACCGGCCAATGGCGAGATACAGGTAGGGGAGCTCCTCATCATTCCTGATGGGAGAAAAGATGATGTTCCCAAGCCAGTTACGCCTAGTGGGCTGGAACGTCGTCCCTATGCTACCTCGACTGGTGGTACAGCTACAGATATTTCTTCGGGTTTCCGGACGCTTGATGGCAAGGCGGGTAAGGGGCACCGATTTCCCTACGGATACTGTACCTGGTTCGTGGCGCAGAAACGCTATGTGCCATGGAGTGGCAATGCCGGAACATGGCTGTACAAGGCCAAGGCTATGGGATACAAGACCGGACGTGCGCCAGCCGTTGGCTCGATTGTGGTGACCACTGAAAACCGCTTCTATGGCCACGTAGCACTGGTGGAGAAGGTGAGCGGTGGCAATATCACCGTCTCTGAAATGAACTACACTGGCTGGGCCAAGACCAGTCGTCGCACTCTCTCGGCAAGCAGTCGAGTGATTAAGGGATTCATCTACTAAACTCAAGCTCATTGCTTTATTGTATTTTTTTTACCCTGTGTAATTTCGCTTTAGCGAACCGACTTTCGGATTACACAGGGCTTTTCGTTTTCTCTCTTGGTGTGGTATACTATTCACGAAAGTCACTTCGATTTTTTGTGTTTCTTTTGATAGATAAAGCCTGGTTTTACGTTTGTGTTTGGTATGTTTGCTTCAAAAAACAGAAAAAAAAATCTCATTTCTTCCTTTGTAGTATTCCCTCTTTTTTGTGTTGTTGTTTTTCTTGCGCAGACGCATGTTGTGGCTGCTCAAGTTACTTGGTACAACCCTCTTAGCTGGGCGAGTGCAGGTATTGGCGATATTTTTAAAGGTCTCCTGTATGGTATTTTTGTCATGTTTGGCTGGTTTGCATCGGCTGCCATTACTCTCTTCGGCTGGGCTATCAACCCAGACTATATCTCTGGGCCAAGTGGGCTCCTCAATCGATCCAGCGTTTATGAAATGTGGAAGTTTATTCGGGACTTTTTCAATCTTTTCTTCATTCTGACGCTCCTCTACACGGCCTTTACGATTGTTTTTCAGGTGGCCAAGGACTACAAGAAAACACTGCTCTCTCTTGTGCTGGCAGCGTTGTTTGTGAACTTTAGCTTCCCTATCACTCGAGTGATCATCGATGCCACCAATGTTCCGATGTACTATTTCGTCAATCAGCTCGGAACAACAGGAGATGGCAAGAGTTCTCTCAATACGGTATTGAGCGCCTCGCAGCTTGAGAAGATTCTCATTCCGAATAAGGTTGTAGATACAGATGTATCACAATTGTTGATGGCTATTGTGTTCTTGTTTATATTCTCTATCACGCTGGTAGTACTGGCGGTGATGTTTATCATTCGCTTGGCTGCCCTCGTTATTCTGCTTATCTTTTCTTCGGTAGGATTTGCGGCAGCGGTCATTCCTGGGCTTCAGGAATACTCGAATAAGTGGTGGAAAGGATTGTGGCAGTATGCACTTTTTGGACCAGCCGCTATGCTTATGCTCGTTGTCGCGACGCGCTTTTTTGCCGAAATAGCCAAGGACAATACGGTCAAGCAGTTTGTTGATACAGCCACCAAGAGTACTACTCCGGAATCTGCCAGTTTTGTCGCTGCTATGGCGATGTTTTCTATACCGATTATCATGCTCTGGATGGCACTCGGCTTGGCAAGCTCGATGTCCATCGCCGGCGCCGGCGCCGTAGTCGGCACCGGACAAAAATTCGCCAAATGGGCCGGCCGGAAAACATATAATAACCCAGTTGGTCGTGGTTTGTATGGCGGGGCAAAGAAGGCTGCCATGGATGGGAATTTTTACGGTTTGAAGTATGGGAAAATCCCAGGTGTTGGTAAACTTCTGACTGGTAATTACTGGGCAAAGCCAAGTAGGATTGAGGCTGCTATCAAGGGACGTATGGGTGGTGGTGAAAAGGGTGCTTTGAGTGAGCTTGAAAAACTTCGTCAGCAAGAAGTGAATGAACAGGTGAAGAAAGACAAAGAAAGCAATCTTAGCCGTTCGGATGCTCTTGCGAGACTTGGATCTACTGATGAGGCGATGCGTGTATCGGCGGCTATCTCTCTTGGAAATATGGACAATGGTATCCAGAGTATGGATGACTTGACGAAGGCCTTGGACGCGTTGAAGGATCCAAGGACAGGTATAATGGAAGAGAGTTATCGTGAGAGGGCAGTACAGATTGTTGCTAAGACAGATAAAAAGGTTATCGCAGAGACTACGGATCCGGCAACAGGGGTCACTACCTCGGGTCTTCAAAACTTGCAGGCAGTTATTGGTTCTTTGGGTGATAACGAAAAGGCAATCAGTGATTTGATTGCTAAATTGGATGATTCGGCATTTTCTGGTTCTGGTGCAGACTATGGAGATGTGATTACAGCGCTTAATGGTGTAAACGCAAGCTTAGCGCCAGCTCTAAAAACGAAAATGATAAAGGAGGGCAGGGCGGATGTGCTGGTTGATAGCATTACTCACGGATCAGTCGATCCTGTTCTTGTGCAAACTGCCGTAGACACGGTATTAAATGATATCCGATCTACTAAAGATATGGTTGGTAACGTAAAACTTTTCCAGAACTATTCGGTTGCTGCTAATACGTATGTTGCCGCTCAGTCTGCTCCTCGACAAACAGAAATTAAGAAATCAGCTGCCCAAGATTCACCAGAGGTTGCGAGGATAATTATTTGATTTTTAGAGCACACAGGTTTTTATGGTGGATTTGAATAATCGTCTTTATTATCCAATGATTGTCTCGAATACCGGGACAGCTGAACCTTTGTCACGAGAGGAAGACTCTTTGGTATGGAAAAAGTTTCTTTCCTTGTCTCGGCTGAAACAAGATATTATTACTGATGATCAGATGCCAAAAAAGATTGCTCAGATGCAACAAAAGTTTCGATTATCTGAACTAGTAGTGGGAGCTACCAGCCTCCTTATTCGGAAAATATTCTTTGAAGAACTTGTATTGTCAGATGTTGAAGCGAGTTTGAAGAGCACCCTTTCTTCTGGTGGTGATGATCAGGCTCAGGCAAAAGGTATTCTTGAATATATTCAGAAGGAAATTTTGACTATCAAACCGAAGCCAAGAGTTGAAGAGGATGAAATAATGGAAGAAAAACCAGTGGCGATGAGGGTGCGGATGCCACTCCTGCAGGCTCTGTCGAAGTATGAAAATTTGGGGAATCAGTTGATTACGGAGGAGCGGATACGGATCAAGTCACAGAGCGAACCGGTGCGACCGTCACTGCTCTACTGGGTCAAGTACTACCGTGATGAGCTGGGGATCGGGCACCATGACAGCGTGCAGCGTGGCAACTTCCTGTTTCGTTCGGAGAATGGCAAGCGCCTGTCGGCCGAAGAACGTGAGCGGGTCAATTTGGTACTGAAATCTGTTGAGGAAAATTTCCCACTGGAAATCGATACGGAACGCCAGGAGATTCTCTTCCCAGTGTTTGTTTCTGCACCGGCACCACGAGCGGTACCGCCCGTATCGAGACCGGTACCGCCTGTAGACGATCGCGAAACGAGAGAGTCATCACCAAGAGAATCAGTGGCGGAGAAATTTCAACCACGTGCCAATCCGGCCTTTAGTTTCGGCCAGGGTGGGATGGTAAATAGTATGGCGACCCCGGGCGCGCAGCCGGTGTCGGTACCGGAGGTACGAGGGGGAGAGCTGTCGTTTTCTTCAAAGCATGTTTTCCCGGCAGAAAAAAGAAGTGAAGCAGTGGAAGCGACTCCTGCGCCGGCTGTTCCTCAGGCGCCAGTGCCTCAAGCCAACCCGTTTCGTATCCGTCCAGTGAGTCTCGGAAAGGATGAATCATGACGTATGACGCATGAGTTATGAATAAAGAAACAAACACGAAGAAGATTGTGAAATTTACAGATCTAGACGCTTGGAAACAAGGTCATAAACTGGTACTCTTCGTGTATCAATTAACGAAAGAATTTCCAAAAGAAGAGATTTTTGGACTAGTCAGTCAGATGAGACGGTGTGCGGTATCTATTACATCGAATATTGCAGAAGGGTTTAGTAGAAGATCGTTCAAGGACAAAGTGCATTTCTATGTTATGGCTCAAGGATCTTTGACTGAATTACAGAATCAGTTGCTTATTGCCAGAGATATCGGCTACATAACGCAAGCAAAGTTTTCAGAAATTGCCGAGCTTTCAGTCGTTGATCATAAGATTTTGAGCGGGCTCATTAAGAAGACACAAAGTTACTCTCATGATTCATAACTCATACTTCGTTATTCATCTGCAGATATGATGTTTTCTGTCCCACAATTTATCGATGTCGAAGACAAGATTGCCGGGCCACTGACTTGGAAACAGCTGGGCTGGATGATCGGCATGGGAGCGTTCGTCATGACAATTTTCGGTATATTTGATACATCGCTCTCGGTGGTGCTGTCGATACCAGTTGTACTTCTTTTTTGTGCCCTGGCGTTTTATCGGCCAAACGGCATTTCCATGATTTCATTCTTGGGCAGCGCGCTCCTCTTCCTGTTTCGACCCAAGGTATCCGTGTGGGAGCGACCGACGATGATTCTGCCGACAGTGAAAAAGCCAGTGATACAAAATACCGAGGTACATCCGACAGAAAAGCACCTGACTCGTGAAAAATTAGCGGAACTGGCACGGATGATAGATAGTCGATGACGATGAATGGTGTATGATAGAAGAGAGACGTGCTAAGTACTAGTGACTACGGAGATGGAACTTCTGAAAGCAAAAAAGAATATCGGCGCATCGAGTACGCAGAAGTACGTCGATGTCGAGGAGATGCGTGATGGTGTCATGGTACTCAAGTCCGGCGCCTTGCGTGCTGTTTTGCTTGTCTCTTCAATCAACTTTGATTTGAAATCGAGCCAAGAGCAGGATGCTATCATCGCTCAGTACCAGGCTTTTTTGAACTCGCTTGATTTTCCGGTGCAGATTGTCATCCAGTCTCGGCGGTTCAATATCGGCCCGTACCTGGAGTTGCTCGGAGATGAAGAGAAACAGCAGGAGAATGAGCTCTTGCGGTTTCAGATTGGAGAGTACAAAAACTTCATCAAGAATTTGAGCGAAGTATCGAACATCATGTCCAAGTTTTTCTATATCGTTGTGCCCTTTTCACCGGTAGAAGACCAGGAAGGTGGGCTGATGCAGAAGCTCTTTGGTATTTTCCGGACCAAGGAGGCGACCTCGATGAAGGGAGAGCTTTTCAATACCTACAAGAGTCAGCTGCTCCAGCGAGTGGACCATGTCGCGGCCGCTCTTTCGGGGGCAGGTGTCAAAGTGACACAGCTGGATACCGAAGAGATTATTGAATTGTTGTACAACAGCTACAATCCATCATTGTTTACGACGGCCGTATTGAAGGATACGGAGAAAATTGAATTGGCTTAATGTAACCCCTCTCATACACATGGACAAGATCGTTTTTAGAGACAATAAAGGGCCGCTTTCGGAAGAAGAGTCTACGCCCACATCAGTAGCGGCAGAGGTATCGGTACCAACATCGAATGATGATGGTGCTTCTGCCTCGGTTGCTGTACCGGCTGCCACATACGCGGAGCCGGACTTTGTCTTGCCACCGCACGAAGTAGCTCCTGTTGCTCCGACATCTGTACCGGAGAGGAAATCTTCTTTCGGTCTGTCACTTTTCGGAAAGAACGAGACGTCTCGTGAGGCAGAAACACTCTATCAGCAGGGTATTGCGACACTGCGTGATCTGATCGCGCCGCCGGCTATCAAGGTCAGTCCAAATAATATTCAGGTGGGTGACGTGTTGGCACGCACGTACTTTGTGGTGGCCTATCCGCGCTATCTCTCGACCAACTGGTTCTCGCCAATCATCAATATCGACTTTAGCATGGATATCGCCTTATTCATCCATCCGATTGATACGGCGGAAATCATGAAGAATTTGCGCAAGTCTGCTACTCAGGTACAGTCGCAGATTCATATTGAAAACGAAGACGGCAAGATTCGCGACCCAATGCTTGAGACAGCCCTTTCGGATATTGAGAGCCTGCGTGACAAACTCCAGCAAGGAACGGAGAAATTTTTCCGAGCCGGACTGTACATGACTGTCTACGGTACCGATGTCGCTGATTTGAATGACAAGTGCCACGCTATCGAGTCGATTCTCGAGGCACAGCTGGTCTATACCAAGCCGGCCATTCTGCGGATGGATCAGGGGTTTGGTGCTACTCGCCCGCTTGCTATGGATGTGCTTGATGTGGCCAACAACCTCAACACCGAGCCGCTCTCAACGACCTTCCCGTTTGTTTCTTCCGATCTCTCATCCAACCAGGGCGTGCTCTACGGGATCAACCGACATAATAACAGCCTGGTATTGTTTGATCGTTTCAAGATGGAGAATGCCAACATGGTGGTGTTTGCTAAGTCTGGAGCCGGAAAAAGCTATACCGTGAAGCTCGAGGTGCTCCGTTCCATGATGTTTGGTGCCAGTGTCATCATTCTTGACCCAGAAAATGAATACAAGCACCTCTGCGAGGCGGTTGGAGGAACTTTTCTCAAGGTATCGCTCAACTCAGAAGTGCACCTCAACCCCTTTGATTTGCCGAAACAGGTAGAAGACGAGAGTAGTGAGGGTGTTTTCCGGAATACCATTGCTAACTTGGTCGGACTGCTCCACCTCATGCTTGGTTCTGTCACCCCGGAGGAGGACTCGATTCTCGATCGGGCTATCCGCGAGACGTACGCTATTCGCGACATTACGGAAAAGAGTGATTTTTCACAGTACAACAGTACATCTTTCCCGACCATGTCGGATCTCTATGCTGTGCTTGAAAATATGGAAGGGGCTGAGTCATTGGCCGCACGGCTCGAGCGCTACACTGAGGGCATTTTTGGTGGTTTTCTCGACAAGCAGACCAATATCGAGATGAACAATCAGTTGGTAGTCTTCAATATCCGTGATTTGGAAGATGAGTTGCGACCGATTGCCATGTACATCATTCTGCAGTTTATCTGGAATGAGATCCGGGCCCATATGAAGAAGCGGGTGATTGTGGTGGATGAAGCCTGGGTGATGATGCAGCATGAAGACGCAGCAGCGTTTCTCTTTGGTATCGCCAAACGGTGCCGGAAGTACTACACCGGACTGACGACGATTACCCAAGACATCAGCGACTTCATGTCATCACGCTATGGCAAGCCAATCATCACCAACTCTTCGCTTCAGCTCTTGCTCCGGCAGTCGCCGTCATCGATTGAATTGGTAGCGGAGACATTTTTCTTGACCGATCATGAGAAGTTTTTGCTCTTGGAGAGTAACGTCGGAGAAGGAATATTTTTTGCCGGGACGAAGCACGCGGCTATCAAAGTGATCGCGTCCTACAGCGAAGACCAGATTATTACCTCTGATCCGCGCCAGTTACTGGAGATCGAAGAGGCCAAACGCGAGTTTGACGCAGGAAAGTAATGAAATTTTAGTGAGGCTCTAGAATAGGGCTGGATATCATGGCAGGAGATTATAGGGCGATAGGACAAAAAATGAGAGCGCAGGCAGCGCAGGTCATTGCTTCCGGAGTGAAGCCTTCGAAGATGCTCTATCTGGGGCTGGGATGTATTGCACTTCTCAAAGATTTGCTTGACCTGGTTGGGCTTGGATCACTTCCGGGTATCGGGACGGTGGTGACCATCTGCTTCAGTTTTTTCATCTGGATGCTCATGACGCTGTTTGACCGCTCCGGTGGAAAGTCAAACAACAAGACGGTTCGGGGACTGGTACTGGTTGGGTTTTCCTTGGTAGAAGCGGTTGGTTTTGGGCTGAACTTCCTTCCTATCGAGACGGTAACAGTCATTGTGCTCTATAGTATGGCTCACAGAGCATGGAAGAAAGAGGAGAAGCGTTTGCAGGCCGAGGAAAAGGCAAACAATGCTGCCAATCAGGCCAAGATCTATCGCATGCAGGCTCAAGTAGCACAGGAGGCACGGTCTCGGGGGGAAGCAGCCAACGATGAGCAGTATGAGAATAATCAGGTACGGAAAGTCACATAAGTATGAAGGAATTTTTTCTGAATAAGCGTTTTATCGTCACGGGACTGTTGGTCTTGTTTTCGATAGTATTTTTGGGATATTTTACGCAAAGCGACAAAGTCAATCCGGTCTTCCAGACACTCTTGGTGAGCGTGACTTTTTTCTTGGTGGTTCCGGCATTGTATTGTAAAATAGTATTGAAAGAGTCCTTGAAAAACCTGGGTTGGCAATCGGGGAATTTCTTTCGCGGAGTATTTTCGGGCATCATGTGTATCGCTCTTGGTTTGGGGATAGTGTTGCTTCTCAGTCGGTTCACTCCTTTTCCTGAGAAGTATCTTTTGCCGAGAATAGTGGAGATGAACTTCTTGTGGTTCATGGCCTATGAGCTGATACTGGTGGCGTTTGCTCTCTTTTTGTACGAGAGCTTCTTCCGCGGGTTGGTGGAATTGCTCTGGTTGCGATCTTTTGGTTTTTTGGCGATTTTTCTCCAGTCAGCTCTTTTTATCTCGTTACTGTATCTAGCGGATGATCTGTCATGGCAGCGGGTGCCAGCTATTCTCTTCAGTCCTTTGGCTGGTATCGTTGCTTACTATGGTCGTTCCATTTGGTACTCTTTTGTAGCCAGCTGGATATTTTTCTTTTTGACAGACGTTTTTCTTTTGACGCTCCACTAGACTTCCTAGTAACTGTCTCAAATCTCAACGCCTGTTTAAAACAAAAAACATGAGATTTGAGACAGTTACTCACAACCATATGATATTTTTTCAAAAAAAACACAGAGTGATTGTCAGCATTGTGCTGGCAATCGAACTGGTACTCTCGAGCGCTCTTCCGGCAATGGCGAGTTTTCTCAGTCCTCCGAAAATTCCTTCTCCATCATCGATGCTGTCCGATATGGAAAAGCGGTATCACATAGATACCCAGAGTCTCCAGAATCAGGGAGAAACGCTTAACGTGGCTGATAATAAGAAACCAGCTCCGGAGGTAACGCTTTTTTTTAATCCGACCGATCCGAAGGAAGGAGAAAAAATTACTGCCCGAGCTTTTCCGATGTATTTCTCCAATAATGAGCAAGACCTGTATTACGGATGGTTTTTGAAGCACAAGGGGTGCGATCTGGACAATACACCAAGTGTAGGTATACAAGAACTGTGTGACCGCAATAGCGATAGCAAGATTACGGTTGAAGACTGGAAGATAGAAGCGATGAAACTGATTGCTCAGAATGGGTTTGATACGGCGGAAGCGGACTATGACAGCGATACGGATGCTGATGGGTACAAGGCACGCTATGGTGGTAACAACAAGCCGAACGTACCGGACCACTGCTATGTCAATGACGCGGCGACTGGAAAGAACTACGAATTGGGAGATGCCAGCGATATTTCGTTTACCTGTCCTGATGGCACCTCTCCGGTCTGTGTGGTAGAAGACCAGGAAATTAGTGAGGCGACTGGGAGTGATGTCTGGACTTCCAAAACTTCGACCCCTGGAGAAATCAATACCGGTGGTACGATGACAAGTGCCAGCGGTACGCTCTACGCCTTCCGCGGCGATAGTACGGCGGATTTCTATAGCTATTCTGTCAGTGATAATACTTGGACCGAACTAGCAGATGCTCCAGCAACAATGGGTGTTGGTAGTGCTCTCGCGTATCCGGGTGCTGGTGATGATATATACGCTCTTGGTGGTGGTACAAATTTTTACAAATACTCCATTGCCAATGATACCTGGACCGATCTGACCGCTACTGACCCTGTCCCGACCTCAGTCAGCGCTGGGGCCACATTGGTTTCTACGGACGACACGATTTATGCTCTCCGTGGCGGCGGCACCACTGACTTCTATAGCTATTCTCTCACGACCGGAGATTGGAATGCGCCGTTGACCGACATCACTGCCTCTGTTGGTACTGGCGGTTCACTGGTGTACCCAGAATCTGGTGATTACATCTATGCTTTACGCGGCGGGAGTACGGCGGATTTTTATCGCTACTCGATCTTGGGAGATTCTTGGAGTACGCTTACGGGCACGGAATCGCTGATTGGTGCCGGTGGATCGCTTGTCTATCCTGGGTCGGGCGATTACCTCTACGCCTTGCGTGGAGCCGGTACCAAGAAGTTTCTCCGCTACTCGATTACCGGAAATACCTGGTCGGTGATGGCTGATACATCAGATACGGTTGCGACTGGCGGTGCGCTGGCTTATCCTGGATCGGGAGATTACCTCTATGCCTTGCGTGGTGGTGATACCAAAGACTTCTATCGGTACACTATTTCCGGGTCGGCCTCTATTGAAACGGGAGCCAGTGGCACGTGTTCACTGGCCAGTCTGCCATCATGTTCGGATGCGGGAGCACCGACCTGTGCCAGTGGTCTGCCGCGCTGTGTCGCCGATCCGGCCTCATCGACGTCTTGTGGTACGGTCTTGTCTGCCTGTACGAGCGGAGACGGGGGTAGCGCCACGACCTATTGCAAGCATCTCTTTCCGAATTGGGATGGATTTACCAGCGGGGACGGCTCTTTTGGCAAGGGTGAAGAGCAAAAATGGGGTACCAACCCGGCTGATCCTGATACGGCTGACAATGGCAACAAAGATGAGGCCAATGTTGTCGGATTGGGACGAAGCTCTCTCACCTGGAACTACGTAACGGGTGATCAGGTTGGAGTGGCCATTGAGGGTACCTCTATGATCGGGACAAAGTACAACGATTCATCTTCGATGATCATGTGGGCTCTCTCGAAGAAAGACTGTCCGATTTCCTTGGCTGACGGGACGGGATCGTTTTTTCAGAGTATCAAGGGGTATGATGTCGAAATGATTGTGGCGGACATGGATATCAACAAGTGTCTGTCGCGCAATCTTGTCGACCCAACCCAAGGAGGCCAGGCAACCAATCTGGATGTGTCGATGAGTGCCACTCCAGAGAGCCCTCTCAACGATGAGTCCGGAGA
>JBAQNF010000071.1:0-4835 GCA_049303555.1 Candidatus Moraniibacteriota bacterium
GGTTTGTCGAATCCATCAAGGAAATTACGGGCATATGAAGAAAGCGACTCGACATAGCGTCGATTCGCCTCGGCAAACAGCGTATCAAACGCCAGTGATGATTTCCCCGAACCAGATAATCCCGTGATGACGACCAAAGCATCCCGAGGGATATCGACATCGATATTTTTCAAATTGTTGACCCGCGCGCCCCTGATTTCGATAACAGATTTCTTCGCTCCCATAGTGCGTAATAATAGGTGAGAAAAAAGATACAATTGTTTCCCATCCTATCACTTTTTCAAGCGAGTGTCAAAGGACACCTGCTCAGTGTATAACTCCCAAAAACTCCTTTCCCCGACGCTTGCGGTGGAAGGTGATGGCAAAGCGGTGGGCCTCGCTATTGACCAAAAGAATCTCTTTTTCGAAACGCTTGGTGAGGGCTTCAGGACCGATCAGGCGCTCCGGCTGGTGCCGGTCATTTTTCACCACACCCACAACGGGTATAGTCAGTCCGGCTTCCCGTAGGATGCCCTCAGCCACCCCGAGCTGCAAGAGTGCTCCGTCCACCACGATCATTTCCGGCAGTGGCCACTCCGAGTGCTTGAGTCGTCGTGTCAAAATCTCACCGAGTGCAGACAAGTCATTGCCACCATGTTTGTCGCGCAGTTTGAACTGCCGATACTCTTGCTTGTTGGCTCGACTCTCCTCCACCACCGTCATCACTCCGACCGATGCCGTCCCTCCGAGATGTGCCACATCGTAGCCTTCGATCCGGTGGGCGTGCCGCTCACGCAGGTCGTCCTTGATAAGCGCCATATCCTGGATATGTTTCAGACCGAAAAGCGTCTTCTTGAGCTCCCCCGCTCGTTCGAAGTCAAGCGCCTTGGCCGCCACCTTCATCTCACGCGTCAGCTGCTTCACGATATCATTTTTGTGTCCTTCAAAAAACAAGCGGATATGATTGATCGTACTGCCATACTCCTTGGCCGATACGGCACCTGTACACACTCCGGGACACAGACCAATTTGAGCATTGAAGCAGGGCTTCTTGCTATCGGGTTTACAGGTATCTCGGTACGGGAAAAGCTTGCGCACGATTTTCAACGCCTCGCGCAGAGCACCCCCAGCCGGAAAGGGACCAAACATATATTTCACCGGCTCCGTAAATTTCTTCTGCTCGATATCACGACCACGCACAATGAGCACTCGGGGAAATTTTTCTCGGGTGATGATGACGTGATTGTAGCTCTTGTCGTCTTTGGCATCAGTATTATATGGCGGCTGCTCGGACTTGATGAGATTCCCTTCCAGAATGAGTGCTTCCAGTACCGACTCCGTCTGCGCATAGGCAATCGCGGCAATCTGCTCGAGCATGAGGAGAATCTTTGGTCCCCGAGTCTCGAGTATATCTTGCACAAAGTAGCTCTTCACTCGGTCACGAAGCGAGGTAGCTTTGCCGATATACAGAAGCACCCCCTCCGTATCCAGAAAGAAATAGACCCCCGGGGTCTCGGGCAAAGTGTTCTTTTTTTGAAACGCCTGAAGCGTCACCTTTTTCTCCCACAATTTTGGCATAGGCGCTTTGACGGTCTTGACTTTTATGGTAAATTAGAGTATAATACATAGTCAGCTTTTTAACAACCACCACACCTACCTGGAGACTCCCATGACAAAACGCTCAGACACGATAGAGACGCTCGAGGTCATCATGGCTAGAGAAGTGCTCGCCCGTTATTTGCGGGACACTCGCATGGTCACCAACCCAGGTGACAAACTGGATATGGATGTGTTCAGAGCGTGCTATGCCCATGTGGCGCACAGGCACAACATTTCCTTCCACTACAAAAAACGGGTTCTTTCCAATGCGGATTGGGAGGAGAGGAAGCAGTACAACCTGTTTTTCGGTCTCACTCGGGGGCTTGTCAGTGCAAAACTGAAGCAGGCTAAACCACAGCCCGCTGAAGAAAAAAGCCAGCAGTCACCCCGTCGAGCCTTGACCCCCGTGCAGCTTCCACTCTTTGGTCCGCCCGAAGAGTTTCTCCAGTGGCGCAGACAGTTCGATCAAAAAATTGCACAACGCCGGTAGTACCGCCACCCAACAGAGACGCCCGTATCATCGTGTACGTGGCGTCTTTTTCATGGCACAAACACCAGAATGGGCCAAGATTTGACTTTTATGCTCCATACGATACAATGCAGTATTCGTAATTTTAACAACACACCCAAGGAGATTATTGTGGCGAGAAAACCCAAGCATCCAGCCTACTACTACGCCATTCGGAACAGGATATCAGAGATCATAGGGCTAGCATTTGATGAAACAAAATACCTAGCCCTCTTCCGTCACTTTGCCGAGATCTACAAAGTCAATCCATCTGAAAATGATTACTCCCTCAAGATTATTCGTGGTCTTGTTCAAGATAAGATGCGACATCGAAAAATGTCATCACGTAGTCAGGTGGCACTCGAGTATCTCTATTTGTCACGATCCGTGGCCAAAAAACGAACTGCCTGGGTACCGGCTACATCCCAACAGCAACCGGCGAGACTGCGGGCAGCCAAGAAAAAACCATAACGAGCAGCGACGCCCGTACCATCGTGTACGCGGCGTCTTTTTATTGATGCGCTGCTCATTTTCCTGTATACTACAAGCCCCAGGTGACGTCGCTTGGGATAGTTCTTTCCCGATACAGAAACGTCGCCCTTCGAGAATTTGTCCCCCGGGAGTTATAAGAGGAGACCGTCAAAAGTCTCTAGTCCCATCTGAGAACCTATTCCCGAATGAGAACGTTCCACGTGTTCATCTCTCGATTCAGACTCCTCTGAAAGTATTCTTTCAGGATCAGCGCAAAACCTTGCCGCTCAAGATCGAAGAGACACGGTATCGAACAAAAAACCGCCCTCTTACGAGGAGCGGTTTTTTTGTGTATCCCGAGGGATAAACGACTCGGCAATTACGCGCGAGAAACGTTGGTCGCGGCAGGACCCTTCTGACCTTCGGTGATTTCGAAAGTGACAGTATCGCCAACTTTGAGTTCATCGTAAGTCACACCGACGAGATCCTTAGAGTGGAAGAACAGATCCTTCACTTCGCCTTCGCGAGTGATGAATCCGAATCCTCTGTCCGTAAGGGTTTTGATAGTTCCGGTCATAGTGATTGTATGTGGTGAATTATATCGTGAAACTCGACTCTGTTTCCGCATCTACTAGCACGGGTTGATTATAGCATGAAAGATTATAAAATGCAAGCACCATAGCTACCACCACAGTTTGGCGACAAAGACCCCTACCATGATAAGAGCCAGGATAAGCTTTAATACGGTGCCACCCAGGAAGCCAAGGACACTCCCCAGACCGGCTTTCAGGGCCTCTTCGGAGCTCTTTTTGGCCAGAAAATACTCCCCCGCCACCGCTCCGGCGAAGACCCCAAGAAACAACCCCGGGAGACTGAGAAAGATCAACCCGGCCACACCACCAAGGAGCGCTCCGATGATACCGGATCGACTGGCGCCAAATCGTTTCGCACCATAGAGACTGGCCAAGAGATCGATGATAAAAGAAAAGACCGTTACCACACCGAGCAGGATAAGTGTCGTCATCCCGACGGTCGCTACGCCGAAATACAACGCGTAGAGGAGCATCCCACCGTACATGAGCCCAATACCCGGTAGTCCCGGCACAATCACTCCGACCAAGCCGATGAAGATGAGCAACCACACGATAGTCACGATCACTATTGATTCCATACTTTCTTATCAAAAATAATTATCCTCACGAAGCAAGTACTTCCTTTTCTGCCTCCTCCAGCCCTCCGAGGTTGACCACATCAGAAAATCCATACGCTTCGAGGGCTTGTTTGGCTTTTTCAGAACGATTCCCCGATCGACAGTACAGCCGAAGCGGCATATTTTTTTCTACCTCGGTCAACACTCCCATCTGTCCGGCCACAATATCATCGAGTGGCAAATGAAGCGCCCCGAGTGCATGATGCTCTGCGTATTCCTCGGCCGTTCGGACATCGATCAGGAGCATCATATGCTTAGAGTACTTCTCGCACGTAGTCCACCACTTTCTGCGGTGAGTTGAGCGACTTGATAAGATAGAAGCGCGTCTCAAACTCTCCTACTTTCTTGAATGCCTCTTCATGATCGATATTCGAAAGTACGATCACTGGAATTTTGGAAAGCTCTTTATCGTGATCAAGCTCCTCTAATACTTCAATACCGTTTTTGACTGGCATATGGAGGTCAAGCAAGATAATATCCGGTCGTTCTGCTCGAATCATCTTCAGTCCTTCTTCACCGTCAGTCGCCAATACCACATCAAATCCTTCTCGATTGAATGTCATCGAATAGATCTCTCGTAAATCCGCATCATCATCGACAATACAGACTTTTTTCTTTGCCCATATGTCTTGTTCTTCCATAAGTATCTATCTATGATAAAAAACGTTTACCCGAGAAAATCCTGGTCTTTTTCGAATCTGGCTCGCCAAGCAAGCAGGTTGATGAATCCATAGAGGAGCAGCGTGATAGTAAAGAGCCCGACATGACGCTCATGATTGAGCGCGGCCTGGTCGACGAGGAGGAGTGTGATGACAAAGCCGAGCAGTGCCAATACCACATCTACCCACCCATTCCCCGGAGCCTCGGAGAGACGGACATACTTTTCGAGGAGCTCCCACAAGAGAGCCAGAATCAGCGTCCAGAAAAATGCGTACAAAACGGACCAAGAAAATGATATGGCGAAGAGAGCGGTCACGATACCAAACATAAAGTGCGGTACCGACCACCAGTCAAAGAGCTTCTTGGGATCAAAAACCTCCTGTATTTTTTGTTTTCTTTTTTTCATAG